>JAKFDW010000088.1:0-16758 GCA_036675955.1 Orrella sp.
GCATGTCGGGCTACTAAAGCTTGTACAGCTTGAGACCAGTGTGATTCGGGTTTTCCCTTTGCAATCACGTTTCGACATCCGATAACTGAAGTGTATAGCGTTTATTTGTGCGGCGCAAGATAAATCAACAAAAAAATCGATGCTCCAGACTTCTGTGGTTTTTTTAGCACTACACCACTCACAAAAACGAGAGAAAGTAATTCAGTGTAAACCCTTGTCGTTGTTTTGTTACAAATGAGCCGCACTAAACTAGATGCGGTAGGCCGTCAGCGTCATGACCTTCGACATTCCGCGCATCGCGAGCCGGACTATCGGTCCTAGCTTGCGGGCGCCGTGCGTTTCGGCCGTCGTGCGATGCCCTATTTCGTCGTCGCGCATTTGCGCCACGATAGTCCGGGAACGCTCGTCCGCCATAGGCAAATCTTTGAGGTGCGCGTCCAGATGCTGCTCGACCTGGCGCTCGGTCTCTGCCATGAAGCCCAGGTTTCTGGCAATGCCGGCGCGGCTGGCAAGCAAGCCCAGCGAAAACGAACCCGCATACCAGAAGGGGTTCAAAAGACTGGGACGGCTGTCCAGCTCAACCAGCCGCTGACGGCACCACACCAAATGATCGACCTCTTCATTTGCCGCCTTGGCCAGCAGTTTTTTAATTGCTGCGTCGCCGCATAACAAGGCCTGGCCGCGATACAGCGCCTGGGCACAGATCTCGCCCACATGATTGACCCGCATGAGGCCGGCGGCGTGCTTTTGTTCGGCGGCAGACAATTCGGGCCTGGCTGCGCCCTGCCCCGTGGGTATCCGGCGCTTGCCGGCCGGATTCGGGCGGCTTGCATGCACAGAGCCGTCCAGCACCTGAATAGCCCGCCCCACTTCAGACAGCAGTCCGTCAAGCACGCCAGTGCGGCGCGAAAAACCGGATCCATGCTGCGTAGTGTTCTGTGTGGCCATAAAAATCCTTATCGTACGAAATCGGCTGTTCACGAAGAACAGCGCTACACCTGGTCGGCACGCCGAAGCGAATCACGCGACCGGACTCCAGCAATAAACAAGCCCGGGATTTTCCGCTATCGGCCGCAAGCACACCAATACATGGTCCAACGCTGGTCACCGCTTCAGCCATCACGCCGGGCTGAAGGCCTTGGCAACAATCCTGGAATGCTTCGGCCATTATATTTCGCAAAACGTTCCGCCATTGCGGAATGGCCCTGGATGAGCAATGATTAACGCTTCAACGAGAGACAGGAATTAATTAGTATGGAATGCACGATCGATTGGGGCGGCCCGGAGGGCATGTTGTTTGTGGCTCGCACAGGTAGCGGCCATGTCACCACGATGGACGGCGCGCCCGATGGCGGAGGGCATAACCTGGCGCCTCGGCCCATGGAAATGCTGCTGGCCGGCACCGGCGGCTGCGCCGCTTACGATGTAGTGCTTATCTTGAAGCGCGGGCGTCATGCAATAAGCGACTGTCAGGTTAAACTGACGGCCGAGCGGGCCGAAACCGACCCCAAGGTGTTCACGAAGATCCATTTCGCCTTCCAGGTAAGCGGCAAAAACCTGCCCGCCGCCGCCGTGGAGCGCGCCGTCCAGCTGTCGCACGACAAATACTGTTCCGCCTCGGCCATGTTGGCGAAGACGGCCGACATCACGCATTCCGTAACGATAATCGACGCCTAAAAGATTTCTGCCCAGCGCATCATATGAAACAGTACCTTAACCTTGTCCAAAATATTCTTGACAACGGCTCGTGGCAAGAAAATCGCACCGGCGTGCGCACCCTCAGCATCCCGGGTGCGATGATGCGGTTCGACCTTCAGGAAGGCTTTCCGGCAGTGACCACAAAGAAGCTGGCCTTCAAATCGGCCGTCGGAGAACTGGTGGGTTTTCTGCGGGGTTATCGAAATGCCGCCGACTTCAGCGCCCTGGGCTGCAAGGTCTGGAACCAGAACGCGAATGAAAACAAACAATGGCTGGCCAACCCATATCGCCTGGAAGACGGCGACCTGGGCTCTGTATATGGAGTTCAGTGGCGGCAATGGCCTGCCTACAAGCTCATCGATACCAAGCTCCCGCACAGCTCTGTTCAAATCGCCGACGCGCTGTCTCGGGGATACACACAACTTGGCGTCATAGAAGAAGCCGGCGAAAAGGGCAAAATAAGCAGTGTCGTGCTTTACAAGGCCATCGATCAACTTCGCCAGTGTATCGACACCATCATGACCGACCCAGGCAATCGCAGAATATTGTTCCACGGTTGGAATCTGGCTCAGCTCGAAGAGATGGCCTTACCGCCGTGCCATCTGTTATATCAATTTCTGGTGAATGCAGAGAAAAGGGAAATCTCCCTGTGCCTCTACATTCGAAGTAACGATGTCGGCCTGGGTACGCCGTTCAACCTCACCGAAGGCGCTGCCCTCCTTCATCTGGTTGGCCGGCTCACCGGCTACACGCCGCGCTGGTTCACCTATTTCATCGGCGATGCGCATATCTATGAAAATCACATAGACATGCTGCGGCAACAACTGCTGCGCGAACCCTACCCGTCTCCGCGCCTTGCACTGTCCGAACGCATTCCCGACTATGCCGTTACGGGCGCGTATCAGCCTGAGTGGCTTGAAATGGTCGAACCGGGCGATTTCCAGCTGGAAAACTACCACCACCACGCGCCGCTGACTGCACCCATGGCTGTCTGAATTTGAAGGAGCGCCCAAGTTACGGGCGGCTACTTCATCCAACCCGCCTCGTTTCACGGCGACCGCATATGAAAACCAAAGAAAAAATCCTGGACGCGTTTGCCGATCTCAGTCCGAAGCTTCAGCAAGCAGCCCGGTTTATCGTGGACCATCCTAACGAGGTCGTGGTGTTGTCCATGCGCATGTTGTCGGAGCGGGCCAATACTAAACCGGCGACGCTGTTCAGGTTGGCGCAACAGATCGGCTACTCGGGCTGGCCGGAACTCAAGGATGCATTTGCCGGCGATCTGGGCCTGCACGGGGCGGGTTATGGCCAAAGGGCCAAGGCGCTTCAAGGTCGCGGCAAGGACACGGGACTCCTCAGTGAAATATTCACGGCTCACCGGCACAATCTGGATGTCACGGAGGAGCAGATTACACCGTCTATCCGGAAGGCGGCTTCCCTGCTGAAAAAATCAGGAACCGTCTATGTTGCCGGATTTCGCGCCAGTTTCGCCGTGGCCTATTCATTTTTGTATGGATACCGACTGTTCCGAAATACCGTCCAACTGATTGATGGCCAAGGCGGGGGGCTGGAGATGCAGTTGCGTACCATTGAGAAGCAAGACGCGCTTGTCGTCATCGGATTCTCGCCTTATTCAAAAGAGGCTATTTCGGCCGTCGAGGCGGCAAAGAAGGCCAAGGCGCTGATCATAGCCATCACCGACAGCGACGCGTCTCCGCTTGCCCTGGCCGCGGACACGTCAATCCTGTTCGCGACGGAGAGCCCTTCCTACTTTCCCTCAGTGGCTGCAGGCGTTGCGGCCGTTGAAGCCCTGCTGGGGGCCTTGGTCGCTGCAGACAGCAAAGCCGCAGCCACGCCGATAAATCGGGCGGAACAGGGCCTTCTGAATTCGGGCGCGTACGTTAACCGGTAACGGTACGGCTCCTTGCCTGCGCATTGCTTCTGGTTAACCCCTATAGAGAAAAAGACTCAAACGTTTCAACATTAACTTTTATGTTGTTATTGTTTCATTGTGGTCCCTTGCACAAAGGCATACATGCTGCCTTCCACAGTTGTGCTGGCGTCACGTCTTCAATGCTCAAAGGGGAATTCCTTGAAACCATTCGCTGCTTTCTTTACCGCTCTCGTCTCTTCCGTCGCATTGCCTTTGATTGCTCCAGCCCATGCGGCGGACGATTTTCCATCCAGGCCTATCCGCATGATTGTGCCATCGGCTGCGGGCGGTACGCCGGACACCCTTCTGCGCGTACTGGCAAATGAGGCATCCAAAACCCTGGGACAACCGTTCGTTATCGAAAACAGGCCGGGCGGCTCGGGCGTGCTGGGCATTTCCGAGGTGGAGAAGGCCGCTCCCGACGGATATACGGTGGCTTACGCCAACAATGTCACGCTTGCCATAAACAAAAGCACGTTCAAAGAGCTCCCCTACAATCCCGACGCATTGACTCCAATCGGGTTTCTTTTCAAAGTACCCAACATCCTGGCCATCAGGGCGGATTCCCCAATCAAGACCTATGAGGAATTGATCAAGTATTTGAAGGCAAATCCCGATAAGCTCACATTCGCCTCGCCGGGTCAGGGGACGTCGGGGCATTTAACAGGCGAACTGCTTGCCACCAAGGCCGGCGTTACATTCATGCACGTACCTTACCGCGGGAGTCCTCAAGCGGTAACCGACGTACTGGGCGGACAAGTGGACCTGATTATCGACAACAGCCCCACCGTACTGCCTTATATCAAGGACGGCAAATTAAGGCCTCTTGTCGTAACCAGCCTGACGCGACTGGAGCAGTTGCCGAATGTGCCAACGATCGCGGAATCGGGCATGCCCGACTTTGAAAGCGTCGCATGGGGCGGACTTGTCGCTCCACCGAAAACGCCGCCACAAGTCGTGGAACGACTCCACCGCGCGTTCATGGAAGCGCTGGAAACGCCGGCAGTCAAAGAGCGCTTCAACAACCTCGCAGTAATGCGAATGGGCGGCAAACCTGAAGATCTATCCGACTACGCAAAGGTTGAAACAGAAAAATGGCGGGCGGTCGTCAAACAGGCAGGCCTGGAACCCAAATGAGTGCCGGGCTTCAGCGAAAAAACCCATGCGTCGCATTCGCCGGCTTTCATATTGAGTCGGTCAGCTTTCTTCCCGCATTCGCGACCCTCGCAGATTTCGAGCGCGTGGCGCTGCGGGGGCCTGGCATTATTGAGTCACTGCGTGGAACCAACACAGTAATAGGCGGTTTTATCGACGTGCTTGAAGAAAACACGGTCGACATGCTGCCCATTGTTCACGCCGCATTAGGAGCAGTGGGCCCGGCAAGCGACGAGGCCGTGCATCACTACGCCACGGAGATTGCTGCGGGCGTTCGCGATAACGCCGACCGGATCGACGGAGTCCTGTTGTTTTTGCATGGCGCATGCTGGGCTCCGTCGTATCCCGACCCGGAGCGCTATATTCTTGGAGAAGTCCGCGCAGTCCTGGGTCCGGACAAGCCCTTGATGGTGGCGTTCGACTACCATGGCAATGTGGATGCGGCGACACTGGAAAACGTGGACGCTGCTTTCGCGTATCGCAAGTCCCCGCATACCGATACCGGGCACACCGGCGAACGGGCGGCAAACTGCATGGTGCGCACGCTGAAAGGCGAAATAAAGCCTGTCTGGGCAATCGCCAAGCCGGGCGTGCTGGTTCCCAGCATTTTCAGTGCGACTGCGCTCGCGCCCCTGGCCGACATCATCGCCTCGGCGGCCGATCTCGAGCAGTCAAGACCTGAAATCATCGACGTGACGGTCATGGCGGGATTTTCTTACGCCGACGCGCACAATACCGGCTTCTCGGTATTGGCCGTCGCCGATGCAAATCGGGCGAGCGCGCAAGCCGTGGCCGACGAAGTTTCTTCCAGCATCTGGACCAAGCGCCACGCCTTATACCGACCAATGCCCGTATATGAAGTCTCCGAAGCCATAGACCATGTACTCGGGCAGGTCGCAACAAGGCCGCCGACCGGCAAGCCCTATGTATTGCTCGAACATGCCGACCGCATGAACGACTCCACCTATATTCTCGCAGCGCTGCTCGACCGAGGCGTGCAAGGCGCCAGCGTGCCTTTCCTGTGGGACCCGGCCGCCGCGGCAAGGGCACTGGAAGCCGGTGCCGGAAGCACTGTGGAACTCAGCCTGGGCGGCCACAGCTCCGAGAAGGCCGGTCCTGTCCTGAAAGTGAATGCCCGCATATTGTGGGCCGGCAAGAAGGAATTCCGGATCTCGGGAAGCTATATGCATGGTATGCCGGTTGACCTGGGGGTCACCGCACTATTGGACGTAAACGGGATATCGATCAGCGTCGTAAGTTATCCGGCCTTCGGCGTTGACGGCGATCCGTTTTATCTTTTCGGACAGCGACCAGAAGACTTCGAGATTATTGTGCTGCGGTCCAAGACCCATTTCCGCGATTTCTACGAGCCGGTCGCCCAGGAAATCCTGATCGTGGATACGCCTGACTACGGCCCGGCAAACCTCTTGCATTTGCCATATGCTCATCTGGACACTGCCGTGGTCTATCCATTCTTTGACGGCGACAAACCACCAAAATAGCCGCGCGGCGGCACACACTGGACCGCACGCGCCCTTCATCCAGATGGCTCATGCCGGCGAAGACGAAAACTGCAAAAGCCAGCGTATCAATACATTGACCGCGGCCATGAAATCGTCGAGCGCAAGCTCTTCGTCGGGGTTATGGCTGCCGTTTTCATTGCGCACCAGCAGCAGTCCTGTCGGCACCCCGGCTGCACAGAAAACAGCCGCGTCATGGGACGCCGGGCTAGGCAAACGCTGAATTGGTATACCTTGTTCCAGCGCTATTGCGTATAACTGGCTGGAGATCGCCTCGTCCATAACGGCGACTTGAGCTGTCGTACGCGGCCCGTAGTCGAAAACGACGCCGCGCCGCTTTTCAATAGCTGCCGCGATACGGTCCATCTCATCCTGGAGTTCCAGCACATCGCTTTCGTCGTACGCGCGTACGTCGATGCTGAAGCGAACAATGCCGGGAACTTTCGTCATGGCGTCGTTGTTGATGTCTGTATGGAAACGGCCGATGGTCAGGGCCATGGGCCTGCCGGATTCCTCCCAGCTTTCCCATAGCTTGTCCATAGCCGCGGCGAAATCGGCCGCTGCCGCCAGGGCGTCCCGCCTGAACCGCCGCGGAAGACCCACATGGGCGGTCTCTCCACTGACGGTAATTTCCCGGTACCGGAAATTACCGGGTATCGCGGTGCCCGCGGCCAAGGCGTTTTTTGCATGGACCAGGCTGGGCGCCTGTTCGATATGGACCTCGATATAAGCGCTGAGCGTCGCCGGATCAAGAAAAGGCGTCCCGTTCAATAACTGAGCCGGATTGCCGCCGGCGGCCTGGATATGGTCCGCCAATGTGCGGCCCGTGTCGATACGCCGGGCGTCCAGCGCGGCAGCTTCCAACAGCCCCAATGCGGCCCTGCTGCCGATATATGAGGTCTGGAACCAGGCGCTTTCTTCCGCGCGGATTCCCATCACCACCAGATCACGGTCGGGGCTTATGCCGCATGACTTAAGCACTTTCAATGCAATCAGACCGGCTACCACTCCCGCCGCGCCGTCATAGTTGCCTCCCTGTGCGACCGAGTCAAGATGCGAGCCGATTACAACCCTGGGGCGCGAGCGGTTCGATCCCGCCAGCGTTACGTAGGTATTGCAGGCGGGGTCTCGCGCAACTTCCAGCCCGAGGCTCGCAGCCTCATCGCGCAACAAGTCATGAGCAAACTGCTCGCCTTCACCATATGAAGCCCGGACAACGCCGCCATTTTTGTCGCGGCTCCCTTGTTGCAAGGTATCGAACAACTTCTCGACGAACGGCCGGACATCCGACAAAGCCTCATCCAATTTATCGTGCATTTCCTTGTCCTCTATCCGGATTTACTGGTAAATGAAACTGGGGCGCCGCACAGGCAAAGCGTGGGTCCGATTATAAAACATTTGTTTCAGTTTCCGATACTGAGATCCGAACGAATCCTCAGGGGCGGCCATGGCGCCTCTCGAATGCTAGAATCCAGGCATGCCTACACCCATCATCCAGCTCGTCGTCGCCTACTCCACCAACCGCGTCATTGGCCGCGACAACGCCCTGCCTTGGCGTTTGCCGGCCGACCTGGCGCATTTCAAGCGCATCACGCTGGGGCAACCCATACTGATGGGGCGCAATACCTGGGAATCGCTGGGCCGGCCCCTGCCCGGCCGCCCCAACCTGGTCATCAGCCGCAACCCTGAATATCGGGCAGAAGGCGCCACTGTCTATCCCACGCTCGAAGCGGCCGTCGAAGCCAGCCGGGACGCCGAGCGGATATGCATTATTGGCGGCGAGCAGATATTCAAGCATGCGCTGGCTATAGCAGACGAAATCGTCGCCACCGAAGTGCACGCCGACATCGCCGGCGACACCTACTTCCCGGACGTCGATCCCGCGGCCTGGCGCGAGGTTGAAAGATTGCCCCAGCCCGATGAAAACGGCTATTCCTTCGATTTCGTCGTGTACGAGCGCAAGGCTGCATAACCTTCTTCCGACGGGTTCCCCTGCGCGTCGCGAAAGGCCATAATAGCGGCATCACTCGTCCCTTACCCCGTTCATTGAGGTGGTCATGTCCCAAGCCAGCATTCCCGATCTGTCGAATCTTTGGATGCCTTTCACCGCCAACCGCCAGTTCAAAGAGCAGCCGCGCCTGCTTGCGAAGGCAAAGGGAATGCACTACACGACCGTAGCCGGGCAGCAAGTAATAGACGGCACAGCCGGCCTGTGGTGCGTAAATGCCGGACATGGCCGACAGGAAATCATCGACGCCATCTCGCGCCAGGCGGCGGAACTCGACTACGCGCCCAGCTTTCAGTTAGGCCATAGCGACTCTTTTTCGGCCGCCACGGCGGTGGCCAAGATGATGCCGGCCGGCATGGACCGCATCTTCTTTACGAACTCCGGATCCGAATCGGTCGACACGGCCTTGAAGATCGCCCTCGCCTACCATCGGGCGCGCGGCGAGGGCCAGCGCACGCGGTTGATCGGGCGCGAGCGCGGCTATCACGGCGTGGGCTTCGGCGGCATTTCGGTCGGCGGCATCTCGCCCAATCGCAAGACGTTCTCGGGTGCATTGTTGCCTGCGGTCGACCACCTTCCCCACACGCACGACTTGTCGAAAAACGCGTACTCGCGCGGACAACCAGCGCAGGGCGAACACTTTGCAGACGACCTGGAGCGCATCATCGCTCTGCATGATGCATCCACTATCGCGGCCGTCATTGTGGAGCCGCTGGCCGGTTCCACCGGGGTGCTGGTCCCGCCAAAAGGCTATCTGGAGAAGCTGCGCGCCATTACCGAAAAACACGGCATCCTGCTGATCTTCGACGAGGTCATCACGGCCTTCGGCCGCCTGGGTGCCGCGACGGCCAGTGAATATTTCGGCATCACCCCAGACATCATGGCTCTGGCCAAGGGCATCAGCAACGCCAGCGTGCCGGCCGGCGCCGTGGCGGTCAAGCGCGAAGTGCACGACACCATTCTGGGCGCCTCGGCCAACGGCATTGAGTTCTTCCACGGCTACACCTACTCGGCCCATCCGCTGGCAACCGCGGCCATCATGGCCACGCTGGAAATCTACGAACGCGAGCAACTGTTCCAGCGCGCACGCGGGCTGTCGCCGGCGTTCGAAGATGCGGCACATCGGCTTGAAGACGCGCGCCATGTCATCGATGTGCGCAACCTGGGCCTGGTCGCGGGCATAGAGCTGGCGCCGCGCCCCGACGCGCCCGGAGCGCGCGCGGCAGAAGTGTTCAGGAAGTGCTTCGACCAGGGCGTCATGGTGCGATATACCGGCGACATCATCGCCATTTCGCCCCCGCTCATTATCGAGGAAGACCAGATCAACGAGATATTCTCGAAGATAGCTGAAGTGCTGAAAACCGTCGAATAACTATCGTGTCTTGGGCCAGGTACCGCCCAAGGCATTGGTGACATCCTGGGCAGCCCGCTGAACCATTCCGGACATTTCCTTGACCGCCTTGGGCGTGAACCGCTCCTGCGGACCGGACAATGAAATGGCGCCGCAGAACTCGTTGTCCAGCCCGAATACCGGGCTGGCGACCGCAGCGCAATTGGGATCGCGTTCGCCCATGGAAATCGCGATGAGCAGATCTTTCGACGGCGGCATGCCGGTGCCGTGATAGGCCTTTATCAACTTGCCTGCGGCGCCCCTGTCCAGCGGCAACAGATCGCCGACCCGGATACGATCCAGGGTGGAGTGATGAGAATCGACCCTCAGCAGGCACACGCGCGACTGGTCATCGTGATAAACATGGAATGAACTGCTTTCACTACCCTGGTCGACCAGGCCCTGAAGCACCGGAAGCATGACTTCGGTAAGCCTGTAGGCGGCCTCGTACGAGCGCCCCAGTTCATGAGCATAGCGTCCGAGCGCATAGCGCCCATCGCTGCGCCGGATGACCAGCGACGCTTTTTCCAGCGACGCGATCAGGCGCAGCAAGGTGCTTTTGTAATAGCCCGTTGCACGTGACAGATCGGCCAATGTAATGGGATCGCTGCTGTGGGCAATTACGTCGACGATGGCCAGGGCACGATCTACGGCGGCGACCCCGTCATCGCCTTGAGCGGAAGTAGGACTCATAACGGGCGGTTGACTGAAATAATGATGGTGGTGGTTGATTATGCCATGCCCACGCAGAGGCGGCTAAGAGATATCGCCGACGCTGACACGAACAGGCATAGCTACCGATTCATTTTCCTTCGAACACCAGGCTGATTGCGGGGGCATACTTCTCGCCGTGTCCGGCCGCAATGGCTTTGTCGAAGCAGGCGATCAGATTCTTTGCTCCGGTGGCGTCCACCCCCACCTGCCGGGACAGATCCACCGCGTACTGCAGGTCTTTTTTCGCATAGACGACGGGAAAGGCCTTCTCGGGGAACTGTTGAGGCGCGATAGCCTTCATGCCATGGTTGCGCAGGGCGAAGCTGTCGGCCGACCCCACCGACATCGCCGAAAACAGGCGGTCGGGATCCACGCCCGCGCGCACGCCAATTGCGCGCGCCTCGGACAAGGCAAGAACCGTTTCGTAGAGCACCATATTGTTGAGTATCTTGACCACCTGGCCGGTGCTGACGCCACCGGCGTGGATGACATCCGATGCAAAGGTACGCAATAGAGGCTCTATTTTCAGGAACAAGGCCTCGTCGGCGCCGACGGGCACGGCCAATGTGCCGGCTTCCGCAGCGGCCCGCGTTCGCATGACGGGCGCGTCGGCGAATGCGATTCCCGCTTTCTCGATATCGCCGGCAAGCTCTTTGGTGAGCTGAACTGGCGAGGTGCTGAGGTCGACAAGGATCTGCCCTGCGCGGCACAGGGCCAGCAAGCCAGTGGCGCCCCCGCCATCGCCGCGCACGACGCTCTGGACGACTTCCCCCGATGGCAGCGACATGAAAATGATGTCGGCCTGTTCCGCGATCTCTTTGATGCTGACGGCGCTCACCCCATGCGCGGCCAAGCGTTGCAATGGCTGGGGATCGCGATCGTGCGCGATGACGCGCAGGCCGGTTTTGGTGGAAAGGTGACGGCATATGGGTTCGCCCATTACGCCTACGCCAATGAAGCCTATGGTATTCAGTGTCGACATGAATCCTGTCCTAAGTTGTTATTTGCAATTTGAATGTCCGGGGGCCGCAGGCCGCCGGCAACGTTGATGAGCTTAAGTCTGCGGGAAATTGGCCGCGTCCATGCTCCAGTAGATGCCTTTGCTCTGCTGGTAAAGGCGCAGCCCTGTGGCGCCCTTCTCGCGCCCGATACCGCTGTCCTTGAATCCGCCGAAGGGCGTGGAAATCGACAGCTGCTTGTAGGTGTTGATCCATACAAGCCCGGTTTCCAGAGCCCGCGCGACGCGCCAGGCCCGCTGATAGTTCGCTGTCCAGATGCCCGAGGCCAGGCCAAAGGCGCTGTCGTTGGCCTGCGCAATAAGGTCAGCCTCGTCGTCGAAAGGCAGGATGCATAACACGGGCCCGAAAATCTCGTCGCGCACGGCAGTAGCCTGGTTGTCCAGGCCGCCCAGTATGGTGGGCAGGAAATAGGCACCGCGCTCGAATTCGGCACCCTCCGGACGCTTGCCGCCCAGCAGTATCTTGCCGCCTTCCGCAGTGGCCGAATCGATGAACTGTTCGATACGCGAGCGATGCGTGAAACTGGACACGGGGCCCATGTCGGAATCGCCCCCTTCAGGCGCGCCGACCTTTATCGCCTGGCTGCGCTTGATCAACAGGTCCAGCAGCCTGTCGTGCACCGAACGCTGCACGAACAGGCGGGATCCGGCCACGCAGGACTGTCCGCTGCCTTCGAAGATGCCGCCTATGATGTTCTCGACGGCCGCTTCGAGGTTGGCGTCTTCAAACACGATGTGCGGCGATTTGCCGCCGAGTTCGAGCGCCACCGGTATCAACCGCTCGGCGGCCATCATGCCGATGGCGCGGCCGCTGGCCGTGCCGCCCGTAAATGACACCATGCGCACGCCCGGATGCTGAACCAGCGCCTTTCCCGTGATTGCGCCGTTTCCGGTGAGTATGTTGAGGACGCCGGGCGGCAGGCCCGCCTGCAGCGCGATTTCGCCCAGCAGCAAAGCGGCGGACGGTGTTACTTCCGATGGCTTGAGAATGACGGCATTGCCCGCGGCAAGGGCCGGCGCGACTTTTTGCGCTTCCATCGTCAAGGGTGAATTCCACGGCGTGATTGCCGCGACCACACCATAGGGCTCGTAAGACGTCATGGTCAGATAGTTGCCCCGCGACGGCGTAATTTCTGAAGTCAATGTTTCGCAGACCGCGGCATAGTAGCGGAAAGTGGCGGCCGCACTGGCCGCCTGCGCCTTGCATTCCTTCCATACCTTGCCGTTCTCTATCATCTGGCACCTGGCAAGCTCATCGCCGCGTTCCACAATGAGCGTCGCGATACGCATCAGTATCTGGGCGCGCACGTGGGGCAACATGTCCTTCCATGCAGGCTGTGCCGCGGCTTTCTTCGCTGCAGAAACCGCGTCGTCCACATGCCGCAACGTTGCGACGGACACCCGGTAGTTGAGTTCCCCCGTCGCCGGATTCACTGAATCGAAAGCGTCTTCGGCATTGGAAATCCATTCCCCATTGATGAGAAACGGCTTGGGTTCGGTAGCCGGCAGTTGCGACATAGATAAATGCTCCGCGTTGTGTGCAAGGGTTCTGATGAGGTGCCATCGCCAGGTGTTCTGCTAGATGCACCAATCGTTCTGTTTTATTATCTGCAAGCTGTTAAAGCTTGTCAAGCCATATTCGATGCGGTCCGGTGCAAGCATGCTCGCCACTACCACCCTCCAGAAACGCCGCAGCCTGCCCATTGACATATCTACACGCAACCGACAGAATACCGTATAACAGAACATCTGTTCTACTAAACAGAACAGCCTTTAAACCGGAGACCGCCGCGTCGCGCGGCGCAAGGACGAGAACATGAAATTCAGACTATTACTTGGCGCAGCAAGCCTGGGTTTTGGCGCGTTGAGCGCCGCAGGCATCGCACAGGCGCAGGCCTACCCGGAGCGGCCCGTCAATCTGGTGGTGCCTTACGCTGCCGGTGGCGCGACCGACGTGATCGCCCGCCTGGTTGCAACCGACCTGTCCAGCGCGCTGGACGAAAGCATAGTGGTGGTCAACAAACCGGGTGCCGGCACTACGCTTGCCGCGGCGGAACTCGCCCGGACCAAGCCGGATGGGTATACCTTGTACATGACCACTGCCGCCCACACCATCAGCGCCAGCCTGTACAACAAGCTTACCTATGACCCGATTGCCGACTTCGCTCCGATTACGCTGGTCGCGAAAATCCCTATTGTGCTGGTTACCACACCATCGGCCAGCGTCAAGACATTGGCGCAATACATCGAGTACGCCAAGACCAAGCCCGAGGGAATATCGGTCGGCTCACCCGGCAACGGCTCGCCGCAACACCTGGCCCAGGCCCTGTTCCAGGAACGCACCGGGGCCAACTTTGTACACATACCTTATCGTGGCGACGCGCCCCTGATCACCGACCTGATTGCCGGCCAGGTAGAGTCCGCATTCATCACCCTGTCGGCCGCACTGCCTCATATCAAGGCGAACAAACTGAAAGCCATTGCCGTCGCCAACCCCACCCGCATCAACGTCATACCGGATGTACCCACGATGGACGAGGCAGGCGTGGCGGACTTCAGTGCGGCGACATGGTTCGGCCTTTTCGCGCCGTCCGGCATACCAGAGCCCATCCAGGAAACGATCTACAACTCCGCGCACAAAGTCGTGGCCGCCCAGCCATTCGTCGACCGTATCGAAGCCATGGGCGGGGAAGTGGTCAACATCGGTCCCAAAGACTTCCAGCGCTATGTGAAGGAAGAATCCGCACAGTGGGCAAAAGCGGTGAAAGCCTCCGGCGCCAGGGTCGACTAAGAAGCGGAACCTGGCGCGACGTGCAGCAGCACCGTGTCGGGGTCCCCTTCCAGGCGCGCATAGGAACTCAGTACCATGGGGTCGTGCCCCGGAACGATGTGATCCGGGCTATCGGCCGCGGCGGATAGCCGGCCGTAGCCCGCCAGCATATCGGCCACGTTGTGCACAATGGGAAATGGGCGGCGCTTGTCCATGTTCTCGTAATAATGAGAAGCGTCGGAGGCCAGCACGACCCAGCCGCGTGCCGTATGTACTCGCACGGCCTGCAAACCCTTGGTGTGTCCGCCTATTTTCAAAACGCTGATTCCAGGCGCGATAGGCTGGTCGCCGTCGTGGAAAACAACACGGTCCTCGTACACGTTGCGCACCAGGGACACGACGTCGTCCACCGAATAAGCATGCCGCATGGGTTCGAAACACATGCACCGGCCCGTGGCGTAATCGACCTCGGCGTCCTGTATGTGGAAACGCGCCCGCGGCAGCTTGTCCAGATTGCCCGCGTGGTCGTAATGCAGATGGGTAAGAATGACGTCGGCGACATCGTCTGCGTTAATACCCAGGGAGCCCAGGGCCTCGATAGGACAGCGTATCATTTCGCGTTGGCGCTTTTGAGCGCTAACTGCATTGAAGCCGGTATCGACCAGGACAATGCGCGAGCCCGAGCGGATCAGCCACACGAAAAAATCCATGGGCATGGGGCCTTCGTGCGGATCGCCGCCCAGAAAATTATCGCGCCGCTCACGGTGCACATGGGCGTACCGCAGCGCGTAAACTTCGTACTCGGGCAAGCTATCGATACTGTTTACAGTCATGCTCTTCAAACTCCCAGGTAGGCTTTTTGGACGAAGGGATCCGCCAACAGTTCGGCGCCCTTGCCGCTGCGGATGACCTCGCCATGCTCGAGCGCGTAGGCGTGGTGCGACAGCCGCAAGGCAAGCCGCGCGTTCTGCTCAACCAACACTATAGACATATTTTTTTCGCGGTTGATGCGCTCTATCGCGCCGGCGATCTCGGCCACGACTTTCGGCGCGATCCCCAATGAAGGCTCGTCCAGCATCAGCAGCCGTGGATTCGCCATCAGCGCCCGGCCTATGGCCACCATCTGCTGCTCGCCTCCCGACAGCGAGCCGGCCAGTTGGGCCCGCCGTTCCAGGACGCGCGGAAACAGCGCATAGACTTCGTCCAGGCTGCGCCGGACCGCGGCGCGCGAGCTGACCCCATGGGCGCCGGTAAGCAGGTTGTCCCGCACCGACATACGGCCGAACAATCGCCGCCCTTCGGGTGAAAGCGCCACGCCGGCACGCACTCGTGCCGCGGCTCCCATCCGGGTAATATCTTCGCCGTCCATGAAAATCCGCCCCGACGACGGCGGCACAAGCCCAATAATGGATTTCAGCGTCGTGCTTTTGCCGGCGCCGTTGGACCCCACCAAGGCAACGATCCGGCCGGTTTCAACCGAAAAGTTGATCTTGCGTACCGCGTCAAGGCGACCATACGAAACAGTCAGGTTCTGCACATCAAGCATGGGCATAATCGGGCGCTCCAAGATAGGCTTCGATCACCGCTTCATCCTGCCGTATATCTTGCGGCGAACCCTCGGCGATTTTCTCGCCCTGTACCAGCACGACGATACGCTGGCACAGTTCCATGACCAAGGCCATGTGATGCTCGACCAGCAAGAGCGTGAGGCCATGGTCGTCGCGCAACTGCCGCAACAGGCGCGCGAGGTCATTGCACTCTTCGTGGTTCAAGCCTGCCGCAGGCTCATCCAGCAGCAGCATCCGCGGCCGGGTGGCAAGCGCAATGGCTATGCCCAGCTTCTTCTGCAGCCCGTACGGCAAGCTGCCGGCCTGTGCGTCGCGCCACGAAGCAAGATCGGTAATACGCAGGATCTGGTCGATTTCGGCATCGACCTGCGAGGCGGCCAGCATATCGCTGCGCCGGCCCACCAAACGCCCCACTGTCGAGCTTTCGATGCGGGACAGCATGCCCCTGTAAACATTTCCCGCGACCGACACTCCGGGATAAGTAGACGTAGACTGAAAAGTACGGGCGAGCCCCGCCACCACGACCCGGCTGGGGGGACCGCCGGCGATACTCCTGCCGTCGAACATCACCTTGCCCGAAGACGGGGGCATCGTGCCCGTAATGACATTGAAGGCGGTGGTTTTTCCCGCGCCATTCGGTCCGATCAGGCCGACAATTTCGCCCTTCGCTACCGAGAACGTCAGATCGCGCAATGCGGCCAGGCCGCCGAAGCTGCGCGACAGCTTCTGGACCGTCAATAGATTCTCACTCATGATTGCCCCCGGCTGGCGACGCGCGCCCATAGCCTGGGCAGTTCGGCGAGGCCGCCAGGCAGAAAGCGCAATATCAGTATCAAGGCGGCTCCATAAAAAATATGCTGGGTTTGGACGGCGCCGCGAAAGAGCTCGGGCAATGGTGTCAGCACGATGGCGCCTACCAGCGGGCCCCATACCGACATGCGCCCGCCTATGACCAGCATGATGATCAAGCCTATCGATATGCTG
>JAKFDW010000089.1:0-3597 GCA_036675955.1 Orrella sp.
ACCAGTCCGCCGAGGATCACCTTGCGCCGCCCGATCGCGTCCGACAGCGGCCCGTGCACCACGCTGGTCAGCGCGTAGGCCAGCAGGTAGACGCTGATCGTCTGCTGCATCGCCAGCTTGTCGGCCCCGAGCTGCGCCCCCATCGCCGGGAATGCCGGGAAGATGGTGTCGATCGAGAACGGCCCGAACATGGCCAGGCCGCCGAGAAGCAGGGCCAGGCGGCGGATGGAGACACCAGTTCGCGGGGTCATGGGGGCCTGCGGGGAGAGCGGGCGCCCATGGTACGGAATTACGCCGCGTCGCCGGCCGGACGATGGGTTGCGGGCGTAGAACAACCGGACATCCGTAGCTGGGCGGATCCCGGACTTGATCCGTGGGAGACCCGGGACTATCGCGAATCGAAGGCTGTCCCTGTTACCAAAGGTGTAACTTGCGAATCACGCGGTATCTGGTTCCAGCCTGAATTTCGCAGATAGTCATTGCAGACATATGCCGGCATGGGTTTGCCGAGCAGGTAGCCCTGCAAGGCATCGCATTCCAAATCGCGCAGAAAATCGGCCTGCGATTTCGTTTCCACCCCCTCGGCGACCAACTGCAATCCCAACTCGTGACCCAGGACGATGATGGTCCGGATGATCGCCGACTTGGACTCCGCCAGGGGGACACGATCGATCTCGCGAACGAAGGATTGGTCGATCTTGAGCGTGTCGACGGGCAGATGCTGGAGCGAGGTGAGCGACGAGAAACCGGTTCCGAAATCGTCGATGGCAATCCGCACTCCCAGCTTTCGCAGCTTCTCGAGTATGGCTGCAGCCGCCATGACATCATGCATCACGACGCTTTCGGTCAACTCCAGTTCAAGCAGAGAGGGTTCCAGGCCGCTTTGCGCGAGCGCCTGCCCCACTGTTTCCAGCCAGGTCGCGCGCTCGAATTGAATATTCGAGACGTTCACGGAGATGATCAGATCCTGGGAGCCAGTCCGCAGCCAGGCTGCCATCTGGCGGCAGGCCTCTTGCAGCACCCACTCTCCGATGGGCACGATCAGACCCGACTCCTCGGCAATCGAAATGAATTTTCCGGGGGGCACCATGCCCAGCTCGGGATGATTCCAACGCAGCAACGCCTCCAAGCCGCGCAACCTGCCATCGCGCCAGAATTGGGGCTGGTAATGAAGCTCGAACTGCTTGCTTTCGAGCGCCCGGTGCAGGTGGCTCCTCAGGTCGAGACTCTCCAGCGAATGCATCGAGAGATTGGGCGTATAGAAGTGAAATGCGTTTTTCCCGCCCTGCTTGACGGCATACATCGCGACGTCGGCCTGACGTTGCAGCTCATCGACGCTCTGCGCATGCTCGGGAAAAACGCTGATGCCGATACTGGCGCCGACAAAGAGCTCATGGCCTTCCAAACGCATGGGCTTGCGAAGGATATTCAGGCACTGTTGCGCCAACTTCGCTGCATTGGCGGGCGCCTTCAGTGAAGGAAGCACGACCATGAACTCGTCCCCGCCCATCCGGGCAAGGGTGTCGCTACGGCGAAGGCGCCTCTTCAGGCGACGCGCGACCTCCTGCAGAACCTTATCACCCAGTTTGTGCCCGAGGGTGTCGTTGATCTGCTTGAATCCATCCAGGTCGAGGAACAGCACGCCGACGAAGAGACCATCGCGGGCGGCATGGGCCACGGCCTGCTCAAGCCGGTCGCGGAACAACAGGCGGTTTGGCAGATCGGTCAGCGTGTCGTAGTGAGCCTGATGCCTGAGCGTGTCCGCGAGTTGACGGTGCCTGATGGCCATCGCCGCCAGACCACTCAGCATCTGCATCAATTTGATGTCGGAGTCATCGGGGGAGCGCGCCTGCGAATGATGCAGGGAAAAGGTCCCTATCTGCTCTCCATCCCGTGTCACAAGCGGCAGGACCCAGCAAGATTCAAGTCCCGCCAAGGCGCCTGACGCCTGGTGCGGCTTCCAGTAACGGTCCCGGGTCGTGTCTTCGATGACTTGAACGGAATGCGAAATTGCCGACCAGGGTTGGAGCAGTTCGGTCACGATTCCGGGATCGGCGCCGTCGGAAATCTCTGGCGAGAATTCGCCGTTCTGGGCCTGGAACAGTCGCTTGTCGTGGTCGGTCACAATGAAGCACCGCCCGGAGCTGGCCTGCTGTTCGGCCATGGAGGCCATGTCTTCGAGGATCGATTCAAGCGGGGCTTGTTTCACGATCCGTTCAAGCAGCCGCTCGATGCTCTCGGCCTGGAGGCGGCGACCTATCTCCAGTTGGAGCTGTGCATTGGCCGCATTGACGATGTCGGCCTGCTCCTGCAGGGCAGCGAACGCTCGCTTCTGTTCCTCACGGGACAGGAAGAGCTCCAGGCTCTTGGCTTCGATGAAGACCTCGGCCTCCTTGCGGGCCCGCTTTTCCCGCTCCAGCTGTCTTCTGAGCAGGCTGGCCTCATCCACGGATCACCCCAGGCGCGTGATGAGAAAGCGGATAGCGGTTCCGGATTCAGCGGCGAGAGGCTCGCGCTGAATCTGGACCTGTTCACCGAAGTGTTCGGCGCATCCAGCGATCAACCCTTCGGCCAGATCCCCGAACGGTCGCCGGGAGCGGTAGTCGAAAGCCAGTCGATTCTCGTCCAACCGCTCGCTTGTGAACTTCGGCAACTCTGCCTCGGGGTAAAGCTTGAGTACCTCGACGTGGACATACGCGTCCACCTGTTCCAGGAACTGGAAGCAGGAACTCACGCCATGAAAAAAGCGCGGATACATTTCCGTGAAGCGCCCGAACAGGTGATGGCCGAAGGCGCGGACAAGATCTGGGATGGGGATATTTGTTTCCAGGCTGAGCAGCTGGACGAGCGCCATCAACTCGTGATGGTCATAGGTTCCGACCGCGGTATAGCTTCCACCACTGGGAAGGTCGCAAGTAGTCAGGATTCGGTCCGCAAGTTCGAGGCCAAACTTGCTTTCCACCATCTCCATGAACTCGGTAAAGACCATGCCTTTCATGGCAACTCCTTTCCCTAGCCCGCATCCCGCGGCGAGCGGATCACAACTACAGCCCGGCGTCAATAGCATCTTCCATGTCACCACGGGATGATCGGCGATCGCCTCTGGCGCCGGCGTGGGGAAGAACTCAGGCCGACCCGCTTCGCTGTTGAAAGCCGCTGCGCACCATCCAGGCTACGTACGGTCTCTTCATTCGACGCACGACATGCGTGGAAGCGTCCCCGCCCCCGCTCCCCGTAGGAGCGGCTATGGCCGCGAGCTTTTTCGCCTGCCGCAAGGACTGTGAAGAGCTCGCGGCCATAAGCCGCTCCTACGGAGGCAGCCGCCCCCGCCTCGGACGGCAACCCGCCCGGGTATAATTCCCCCCGCAGCACGCGGTGGGAGAAGCGGCCGGTTCTGAAGGAGAAATCCCGAAAGGAACTACGCCGCTGCCGAAGGCGCAAACGCCCGGAATCGCTCAGGCCCCACAACCGCCGCGTGCACACACTCTGGAGAGACCGGCCTGCCTTCATTGGCATGGAACCGGCGCCGAAGGGGCAAGAAGCGCAGCGGGATTCCTCCCCCTCCCCACGCTTCCAAACTCTCAGGCAAAAGGACAG
>JAKFDW010000090.1:0-1832 GCA_036675955.1 Orrella sp.
CTCCGGTCCTGCTCCGTGGGCCCGCCGCCATCGGCCATCCATGGCCGGGGGCGGCTAACCCGGCATCCATGCCGGGTTGCCCACTACGCAGAACCTCCACTCGGCCTCTCGAGGGGGCGGTGCATCAAAAGCAAAAGCGAGGCGGCCGACCGGCCGGCCTGGTCGGAAGCGGGTACGCATTTCTTCCGTGGAATTGCCGCAGGCTGCGATCTTTTGATCTTTTGATCTTTTGATCTTTTGATCTTGCCGTTGCCGTTGCCGTTGCCGTTGCCGTTGCCGTTGCCGTTGCCGTTGCCGTTGCTGTTGCTGTTGCTGTTGCTGTTGCTGTTGCTGTTGCTGTTGCTTCGGCTGTTGCTTTGCTTCGGCTTTGGATCTACCTGCCCCTTTCCCAGAGGCCGAACGCAGGCGTTGCGTAGGGGGCACCTCGGCATGGATGCCGAGGTAGCCGCCCCCGGCCATGGATGGCCGATGGCGGCGGGCCCCCGGAGCAATGCCGGAGTGAGGGTATGCCGAGCCTAGGCGAGGCACCGAATGGAGGGGCAAAAGCGCTTTGGTTACTTTGGCGCTTTTTGTATGGACTGGAGAGATGGTGGACGCGTGTGCGGGGACATGGTGGACACATTATGGACCGTAATCAGGGCTGTTCACGTCGATAGTGCGCAGTAGGTGATGACAAAAAAAGATGTTGAATAGGTCTTCGTTGTCAGGGTGAGGACGTATGGCGATCAGGTGCCCGACGAGGCCTTTGGCGATGCTGAAGTAGCGTTTTCGGAATCGAAATCGGCTGTGATAGACCTTAGCCAGCACATCGTCCGGCCCATATTCGAACTCCGGCAGCCTCTCTGGAAAACCCCAGGGGCTTACTCGGTAACGTTCCACCGGGACCTTGTATTCCAAGGCTTCGTGGGGGCGTTGGTGGTTGTAAATCTCCCGCCACTGATCGAAGGCTGCCTGGGTATCGGCAAGACTGCGGAAGTGACGTCCGTTGAGCACCTCTGCCTTGAGTGATCGATGGAAGCGTTCAATTTTGCCGTTGGTTTGTGGGTGGTGAGGACGACTGAAGCTTATCCGGATCCCTAAGCGGACCAGCCAGATACTCAGCTCGGTGATCTCGCCCGGATTACGCGGTGAGCCCCATGGCGGTCCATTATCAAGGTTGATTCGAACAGGTAGGCCGTAGCGGCGGAAAATGTCGGTCAGTTTCTCCTGCACCGTTACTCCGCGTTCGTTGGCACACGCCTGGATCGCCAAGTTGAAACGGGAGTGATCATCCAGCAAGGTCAAAGGGTGACAGCGACCCTGCTGGGTCGTGAAGTGCCCCTTGAAGTCCATCTGCCAGAGGTCGTTAGGCGCATCGTGTTCGAAGCGCTGCCCTTGCAATTGCATCGACTTTTCCGGGGGCAGGATCAGCCCGTGGCGATGCAAGACGTTAGTTACAGTGCTGGGGGCGATATGGAATTTCAGATTATTGCTGATCTTGCGCCCACCCCACGCGGGGTGCTCTTGACGAAGCTTTACCACTTCGGCTTCCAGCGCGGACTGAGTAAGGCTGGGACTGATGATTGGCCGCCGAGATCTCTCCTGCAACCCTTGCCGTCCCTGTGCTTCATAGCGCTTGAGCCACTTGTAGCCCGTTTCAGGGCTGATGCCGAAACGTCGGCACAATTCTCTTTTATTACTGCCGGGTTGCCGGGCCAAGGCAACGAACTCTTCTTTCAGACTCATGGCGTCTCTCGTCTTCCAAGGCATGATGATTTCCTGGCAAGTTCAGCTCACCAGGAAGTGTCCACCATGTCCCCGCACACGTGTCAGCTATGTCCCCGGTCCATACA
>JAKFDW010000091.1:0-23027 GCA_036675955.1 Orrella sp.
CAACAAGGTCGAGGAAAACAATTCCGATGAGCTGTTCTACCGGCCCAGGCATCCCTATACCCGGGCGCTGCTGTCCGCCGTCCCCAGGCTGGGCTCCATGAAAGGAAGCAGCGAGCCGGCGCCGTTTGTGCTGCTGGACCAAGGCACATCGGATGCGGTCGCCGATGGGCAGGCTGCAGAACAGGGGGTCAGTACCGCCCGGTACGACGCCGGACCGCTGCTGCAGGTCGACAAGCTGGTGACCCGCTTCGATATTGCAAGCGGCGTCTTCGGCCGTGTGCGGCAACGCGTGCATGCGGTGGAGCAAGTCAGCTTCGATCTCTATCCCGGCGAAACGCTGGCTATTGTGGGTGAATCCGGCTGCGGCAAGACGACCACAGGCCGTTCGCTGGCCCAGCTGGAGCGCATCCGCGGCGGAAAGATTCTGTACGACGGTCAGGATGTCAGCCACTTTCACGGTAGCCAGATGCAATCCTTGCGCCGGCATATCCAGTTCATTTTCCAGGATCCGTTCGCCTCGCTTGATCCCCGAGTCACCATAGGCTATTCCATTATGGAGCCGCTCCTGATCCACGGCGTGGCCAAGGGGCGGGAAGCCGCTGAGCGCGTGCGCTGGCTCATGGAAAAGTGCGGGCTGACACCGGAAATGGCCGACCGCTACCCGCACGAGTTTTCGGGCGGGCAACGGCAACGGATCTGCATTGCGCGGGCGCTGGCCTTGAATCCCCGCGTCGTGATCGCCGACGAATCGGTATCGGCCCTGGATGTCTCGATACAGGCACAGATCGTCAACCTGCTATTGAAACTGCAGCGTGAACTGGGGCTTGCTATCCTGTTCATTTCCCACGATATGGCAGTGGTCGAGCGCATCAGCCACCGCATCGTGGTCATGTACCTGGGACAGGTCGTTGAAATCGGCCCCCGGCAAGCGATTTTCGAGAATCCCCAACATCCCTATACCCAAAAACTGATGGCGGCCGTACCGGTTGCCGATCCCGCTTTCCGACATCGGGCGCATTCGCTGCTGGTCGATGAAATTCCCAGCGTCGTAAGAAGCGTGCACGACGAGCCTGTGGTCCAACCCCTCGTTCCTGTCAGTGCCGGTCATTTTGTCGCGCGTCACCCCATAGGCGTCTATTGAAGTCTCAGCTCATCGGAGGTTCATCATGTATAAAACCCCAATCAAGCTTGCACTTTTAACCGGACTGTTTTTCTCCAGTGTTGCATGGGGGCAAACGACATTGCGCATAGGATTGCAGGACGACCCCGATCAACTGGATCCCGCGCGGGCACGGACTTTTGTCGGACGCATTGTGTTCGCATCGCTGTGCGACAAGCTGGTCGACATCACGCCTGAACTGGAGTTTGTGCCCCAATTGGCAACGAAATGGTCGTGGCCCGACAATAAAACACTCAAGTTCACCCTGCGCGAAAACGCGGTGTACCACGACGGCACGCCGATAGACGCGGCGTCGGTAAAGGCGAATCTCGAGCGGGCCAAGAATCTGCCGGACAGCAACCGGAAAAGCGAATTGGTGACGCTGGCCAGCGTGGATGCGCCTGATCCGAAAACAGTGGTGCTGCATCTGACCCAGCCCGACGCCTCGCTGCTGTCGCAGTTGTCCGACCGTGCCGGAATGATGCAGTCGCCCGCCAGCTTCGATAAGGATCCCGGCAAGAATCCTGTGTGTTCCGGGCCATATCGCTTCAAGAGCAGGGTGCAGAACGATCACATCACGCTGGAAAAATTTGCCGAGCACTGGGATGCGGCCAACTACCATTTCGACACGGTGGTGTTCCGTCCCGTGCCGGACGCCACAGTGCGCTTGAACAATATGCGCTCCGGTGGTCTGGACATTGCAGAACGCCTGGCGCCGGCCGATGCGCAAACGGTCAAGGACGATCCCAACCTTAGTTTCATGCCAGTCACCGGACTGGGGTTCCAGGCCATTTCAGTGAACTTTGCGCACGGCCCGCGGGCTGACAACGCTTTCGCCAAGGATGCGCGCGTCAGGCAGGCGTTTGACCTTTCCATCGACAGGGACGCCATCAACCAGGTGGTCGGCATGGGGCTTTATCAACCCGCGTTCCAGCCATTTCCCCCGGCCAGCTTTGCCTACGACAAGGGAATCGAGCGCAAGGGCCGCGATGTCGAAAAGGCGCGCGCCCTGTTGAAGGAAGCGGGGTTGGAACGCGTCAAGGTGGAAATCTCCTTTGGAAACAACACTATCATGCAGCAGGTGTTTGAGCTGATACAGGCCATGGGCAGCGAGGCCGGTTTCGACATCAGCCTACGCCCCATGGAGTTCGCCGCGCTGCAATCGACCATGGCCCGCGGCGACTTCGAGCTTGCGCAGGCGGGATGGTCCGGCCGTGTGGACCCCAGCGGCAATGTATTCCAGTACGTATCCTGCAAGGGCAGCCTGAATGACGGCAAATTCTGCGATGAGACGATGGACAAGCTGCTCAACGATGCGCGTGAAGAACTGGATGTAGAAAAGCGCAAAGGCCTGTATCGCGAGTTCCTGAAGCAGATGCAGCAGAAGCATCCTATTTTCTACACCTACTATCTGCCCTGGACGTTCGGCGTGCAGAAGCGGGTGCAGGGCTTCGTGCCTTATCCGGACGGCCTGGTGCGCTTGAAGGGTGTCACACTGGCCCCGCAATAAGTTAGTCGATCAAACTTGACGAATGTCAACGGGACCGGCCGTGGAAGGCCGGTTCAAGGCCGTGGCGCTGCCTTGGCGATCTTACAATTTCTTTCTGTTTCCTGAAACGCCGCAGCCTGCGACGCCGCGATGGAATTTCCCAAGAGAAGAAAGGATGGTAAGCAATGCAAGGCCTCATAGCCAATTTGAGAATGTGGCAAAAATTCGCCCTCATTGGCGTCCTGGCGCTGGGAATGCTAGCCATTCCCACGACGCTGTTGGTAAAAATGCACCTGGATCTGGTCGGCGAAGCGCGCGCGAAGGCGGCTGGAATCACCCCGTCGGGCGAAGTGCTCAAGCTCATCCGGCTCACTCAGCAACATCGCGGCCTGGCGGCGGTCTTGCTGTCCGGCGATACTGGGCAAGGCGAGGCCCGCAAATCCGTGCAAGGCAAAGTCGATGACGCGCTGAATGAGACCGCACAAAGCGTGGCTTCGAGCCTGGCAGCCCCGACGCTGACATCCGAACTCGAAGCAATCAAGCGCGAATGGCAGGGCCTGGCGCTTGCGGTCAGCGGCGGCACTATCGGGACGCCTGAGAGCTTCGCCCGCCATACAGCGCTGATCCAGCAGCAACTGCGACTGCTGGACAATATAGTGGAGCTGTCAGGGCTGTTGTTCGATCCTGATCCTGGAAGCCACTACTTGATAAAGGCGGTGTTCGGAGGCTTGCCCGAGCTGACCGAGAACCTGGGCCAGATGCGCGCCAAGGGCCTGCCCATCTTGGCGCGGGGCGCGGCCTCGCCGGTCGAGCGCATGCACATCGGCATCCTGGACAGCATGGCCCTGCACGCATTCGGCAATACCTATAGCGATTTTGACGAAGCGATGAATGAACCCGATTTGAAACCGGCGCTGGTTGACCCGGTGGCGGCTGCGCGTCGGGCGGCCGAGCAAGCGCTGGCCATGGCAAACGAAAAAATCGTTGAGGCTGAACGTCTCGATTTTCCGGTACAAGAGTATTGGGAAGGCATGAGCGGCGCAATCGATGCACAATTCGCCGTGATGCGCGTCGCATTCCACGCTCTTGAACAAAGGCTCGAGGGCGGCGTCAGGGACGGGCAACGGTCGCTGATGATGGTGGCCGGCGTCATTGCCGTGCTGGGGGTTGCGACTATCCTGCTTGCCTTGTTGGTGATGCGCATGACCGTCGGAGCAATCGGCCGGTCGCTGCGCGTCGCCCAGACCGTCGCGCACGGCGACCTGACGTCGACCATAGACATACGCAGCACCGACGAAACAGGCCAGTTGCTGCAGGCGCTGAGCAGCATGAACGCCAGCCTGGCCGGTATCGTGACCAAGGTGCGCGGCGGCACCCACAGCATTGCGACCGCGTCCGGACAGATCGCGGCCGGCAATATCGACCTGTCGGCGAGGACCGAAGCCCAGGCCAGTTCGCTGGAAGAAACGGCTGCCTCGATGGAGGAGCTGACGAGCACGGTAAGCCAGAACGCGGGCAATGCCCGGATGGCGAATCAACTGGCGCTGTCTGCCTCTGCGGTGGCCGTTCGGGGCGGCGACGTCGTCAGGCAGGTCGTCGACACCATGGCGTCTATCCATGTGTCCTCGCGACGCATCGTCGATATCATCGGCATCATCGACGGCATTGCTTTCCAGACGAATATCCTGGCCCTGAACGCGGCGGTCGAGGCGGCGCGCGCCGGCGAGCAGGGCCGTGGCTTTGCCGTTGTTGCGTCGGAAGTGCGCAGCCTGGCACAGCGCTCCGCAGCCGCTGCCCGGGAAATCAAGGATCTCATCGACGAATCCGTCAAGCAGGTGGGAACTGGCAGCGAGCTGGCCAGTGTGGCCGGCCAGACCATGGACGAGGTTGTGGACAGCATCAAGCGGGTTACCGATATCATGGGCGAAATAACCGTGGCCAGCCAGGAGCAGACTTGCGGAATCGAGCAGATCAACCAGGCTGTTGCCCAGATGGATCAGGTCACGCAGCAGAATGCCGCCCTGGTCCAAGAGGCGGCGGCCGCCACACTGGCATTGCAGGAACAGGCCGAAGACCTGGTCGCGGCAGTGAGCGTATTCCGCACGCCAGCCGATGCGCGCAGCGCCTTGTCCCTGCTATAAACAGGGCTGAGTATGTATTAACCGCGAAGATGCGTCACAATGCTATTTTGGTGTTTGCTGGAGCCTTGATTTAATGACCCGTATTGTCCTTTTTGAAAATATTCATCCCAGTGCGAAAGAGGTTTTCGTCGCGGCCGGATTCAACGACATCGTCACGCATGCGTCATCGCTGCCTGCACAAGCTCTTGCCGAGGCATTGCAGGGCGCCAGCCTGGTGGGCATACGCTCCCGTACGCATCTCGATGCGACGCTGCTGGCGGGGGCGGTCGATCTAAGGGCTGTCGGCTGCTTCTGCATCGGAACGAATCAGGTCGATCTCGACACGGCAATGCTGCATGGTGTGCCGGTATTCAACGCACCCTTTTCAAATACACGCTCCGTTGCCGAGCTGGTGCTCGGCGAGGCCATTCTCTTGTTGCGCCGCATCCCTGAAAAGAATGATCGCGTGCACCATGGCCACTGGGACAAAACCGCGGATGGCGCCTTCGAGGCGCGCGGCAAGACGCTGGGCATCATAGGCTACGGCAATATCGGATCGCAGGTCGGTACCCTGGCCGAAGCGGCCGGCATGCGGGTCATATTCCACGACGTGGAAGCCAAACTTCCACTCGGCAATGCGCGCGCAAGCACTTCGCTGCTGAAGCTGCTCGCACAATCCGACGTGGTCACGCTGCACGTGCCCGGCGGCAAGGCTACCCAGAACATCATGGACGCCACAACCATCGCCGCCATGAAACCAGGGTCCATTCTGATCAACGCTTCGCGCGGCACGGTGGTCGACATCGATGCCCTGCACGATGCGCTGGAATCCGGTCATCTTTCGGGCGCGGCAATCGATGTGTTCCCCACCGAGCCCAAAAGCGCCAACGAGGCGCTGAACAGTCCCCTGATCGGTATGCGCAACGTGATTCTTACGCCGCATATCGGTGGCAGTACACAAGAGTCCCAGGAAAATATCGGCCGGGAAGTGGCCGAAAAACTGCTGCGTTTCGTATTGAGCGGGACCACCAAGGGGGCGGTGAATTTTCCCGAGATTCCGTATCACGAAGCGGCCGGCACGGCGCGTATTCTCCATGTGCACCGGAATCTGCCGGGCGCCATGGGCACGCTCAGCAATTTGATGGCCGAGCACGGCCTGAACATCGTTAGTCAGCAGTTGCAGACCCGTGGCGCTATCGGCTATGTAATATCCGACGTCGAAGGCTCGGTCGACGACACCATCATTTCGGTGTTGCGTTCGCATCCAATTACAGTGCGCTGCGACCTGGTGTAAGCCTGCGTTCGAACCATGACGTCGTACAACAACCCCAGCCGCAGTGTCGACGGAACGCCCACGGCAGCCGATTACCAGACGCTGGCCACGTTTCGTCTTGCCTTGCGGCGGTTCATTGCGTTCAGCGAAACGGCTGCGGCCGACGTCGGCCTGATGCCGCAACAGCATCAGGCATTGCTTATCATCAAGACGCTTAGCCTGAAGTCGTCGCCCAGTGTCGGCGACGTGGCCGAGCAGCTGCTCATCCGTCACCATAGCGCGGTCGAGCTGATCAACCGCCTGGTCCGAATGGAGCTATTGCAGCGTTACCGCGACCACGAAGATCGCCGCCGGGTGCGCGTGGCGCTCACACCCCTGGCCGAAGACAAGCTTGCCGTGTTGTCCAGCGCGCACTTGAACGAATTGCGTGCCGTGCGCCCGCTGCTTGTGAGTCTGCTGAATCACTTCCACGACTAGGGCCTGTTAACACTACTCTCCTTGAGTAGTGTTAACAGGCCCTGAACCCTTGCAGGCGTTTCAGTCAGCTGATGTCCACCAGTTTGATCACATGTGGAGACGGTGGGGGACCGCAGCTTGCCTGTTCAGGCAGAATGTCCGCCAATGTATAGCCGTCCAGATGTTCCAGGAACTTCTGCAGTGCGCCGTCGATGATGCCGGTCAAGCCGCAATGGCCGCTCAATGTGCAGCGGTGGCCTGTTGCGAAGCACTCGACCAGCGCCAGGTCGTTCTCGGTATCGCGCAGCACGGCGCCAATAACGATGTCTTCGGGGCGGCGCCCCAGGCGCATGCCCCCGTTCTTGCCGCGCACCGTTTCGATCCAGCCGCGCTGCGCCAACCTGTGCGTGATCTTCATCAGGTGCGGCTCCGAAATATCGTAGGCCTGGGCGATCTCGGAAATCGTGCACAAGCGCTCCGGATGCCTGCCCACATACATGAGCAAACGCATGGCATAGTCTGTCATGGCGGTCAGGCGCATGCTGTCTCCGATTTCATGGTCTATTGCTTCTTCAAAATGGTGGATGCCACTGGATCTTTAGCCGGCGCGACGGTATAGCGCGGGCGTATCAGCATGGGCACAAAGCGCCAAAGATAAAGCGCCATGGCAAGAATCCAGCACGATGCGGCGGCCTGCAGCAACCAGCCGCTTGCCCATGACGGCCACAATGCGGCCAGACGCAGCACCACAGACGCGACCATCAGGTAGTAGCTGATCAGCATGCTGGCATCCAGGGCAAGAGGACGGCCCAGGTGACCCAGGGCGGTACGCGTCAGCATGCCTATGATCAGCACCGCAAAACCACCCATGCCGATGATATGGACATGCACGGCCGATCGCGTCAATACGCCTGCAGCCAGACCGCTGCTGTGTATTGCTGCAAACAGCAGGCCTATGCCCATAGCTGCATAGCCCAGGTACAGTATCCACAGCATGGGCTTGTGCAGTACCGAAAAAGGTTTCCAGCATGTAATCTGCCAAAGGCTGATGATGCCGACAAGCGCAAACGCCAACGCCGTATACAGCGGCAGGCCAAGCACACTCAACACAACAGCCGCGACGCTCAGTGCCAACTGCACCTGGCCGCTGCGCACCTGCACGGGCAACTCCAGCCCCGGGACCATGCGCATGGCGAAGAAGGGAATGACACGCCGGCCAATCAGCAAGGCAATGATCGCCATGCAGATCAGTCCAAGATCGAAACGCTGCATCAGCAGTATGTAGTCGCCGGCAAGCGCAGCCTTCAGGTAGAGCACATTGGCGACGCCCAGCCCCAGGACCAGCCACGGGACGCCATAATTCCGGCGGCTCTTTCCTTTCAGCATGACCCGCATCAGGCACACCGCGCTGATGGCGAAAAATGCCGATTCACTGGTCGCGGCTATCCAGAAACCTGTTGTGCCGCCGAACAGATAACAAAGGCGCGCAACGGCCCAGAGCACAGTGACCAGGGCCAGCGGCGCTCCCTTCAACGGATTGAACCCCGTCCACGTGGCGCTGGCCGTAAGAAGGAAAGCCACCGCAATCGTGGCAATAAAGCCCCACAGCATTTCATGGGCATGCCACGCCACAGCCGACAGCGGTTGCCCGATGAACTGAGGCGCGAAAATCCACAATGCAATGGATATCAGCGCCCACCCCGCACCCGCAATATAAAGCGGACGAAACCCCAGCCCCAGAAACGCCGTCATGTCAGGCCGATTCCCACCCGCCGCCGCGTTCTGGTTGATTGATTGCACGCTAGCCATTTCCTAACTCCGAGGGGATGCGATCAGGTTCGTTATTCATTTGATAGCCGAACCACAGGCTGCGGGCGATACGCTGCGCATACTCCTGCGCGCGTTCAGCCAGGGCGCGGTTCGAGAGTTCTTCGGTGGTGTCCCGAAATAGCGCCAGCCAGTGCTTGAACATATTCGCATTCAAGTCCGGCAACGCAACATGCTTGGGCATAGGCGTGCCATTGTAAGTACCCGCGCCTATCAACATGGATGACCAGAACCGGACCATGATCTTCAGGTGCGTGTCCCAATCCGAGATATGCTGGCCAAACACCGGCCCCAACAGGGCATCTGCCCGGACCCGATCATAAAAGCCGTAAACCAGCGCACTAATTTCTTCTTCGGTACAGAGTTCGGATCTATCCATGAAGCGTCCTGCCAGGGAAATAAGAGTGACGGAATCTGCGCCCGCCAGCATACAAACATAAGATATATTGTAAGGTAATCTTATAAAAAAATCACGGCATGCAGGTGTATCGGGTTTGATTGGACAGGATTGGACTAAAGCCGCCGCGAGCCGAATGCGATGGCCTCAACACGATAGCCAGCCCAAGGCGATGCCGTTTAGTGTAGTAACTCATACCGCCGCAGTATTAATCCATGCCTACGCTGCAAGCTCATGTCAAGGCGGCTGTGGCAGGTGGTGGGGACGGCGAAGTATGCGTGCGCCCTGCCAAGGTCGGGGTCGGGGAGGCAAGCCCGCGCTGTCTGAGCGCCAAGCTTGCTGACAATCCCGTGGATTGTCAGCGGCGCGAGTTCGCGGGCGCCCCGAGCCTGGCCTTGGCAGGGTCCGTCCCGGCGTAGCGCGGGACCGCAGACGCATTGAGCCGTCCCCACCACCTGCCACAGCCGCCGGTCAAGAACACGGATCAAGAACACGGATCAAGAACACCGGGCAAGACAAGATACGAAAACAGAACAGGAGGCGAGGGCAAGCGACAGCGGGACACGATCCGACAGCTCACAGAGGGCCGTGTTCGGACCGAGCCGACAAGATGCCCTGTCACTAATCCGGAAGACTGCTCTTACCCGCCCCCAACGCCCGCTGCATGAACACCACATCTATCCATTGCCCGAACTTGAATCCAGTCGCAATCTGTGTTCCCGCATGCGTAAACCCCATGCTCCGATGCAGTCCGATAGAACTGAAATTATTATTCCCCGCGATCACCGCAATCATTTGACGCCACGGCCCCCGCTCGCAACGCTCAATGAGCGCCGCCAGCAATGCCTTCCCCAGTCCCTTTCCAGCCTGGTTTTCAGCAAGATAAATAGAATCCTCGATCGTGTAGCGGTAAGCAATACGTGGACGATATTGCGCCGCATAGCAGTATCCTACGACCTCGCCATTCAGCACCGCGACCAGATAAGGCATTCCTGCCGCCAGTATCTGCGCGCGCCGCCCAAGCATTTCGTCCACCGAAGGCGGCACCTCTTCGAACGTTGCCGTGCCATGCAGTACATGCATGGCATAGATGCCTTGTACGGCTATCATGTCGTCAGGCGTCGCGTTGCGAATGATCAGTGCCGGATGGGGCCCTGCTTCCGCGGCCGGCGCCGATCGTGCTGCCGCTTGCGCTATGTTGGCACTGGTCATACTATTTTCCTCAATCCTATCGATGGCGGCTTGCACTGGTTTGCTACAAGTTGTTGGCGATGGGTCCGACCAGGTCCCGCCGGTCAAACACGCCTTTTTGCTAGTATAAACATCAGGAGTCAACTATGTCTTTGCCTATCAATCCCCTTAGCGAAACCTTCGCTGTGGCGCCACAATTGTCGCCCCAGGATATGCAGGCAGTCGCCGATGCCGGCTACAAAAGCGTCATCATCAATCGTCCCGACCTCGAAGGCGGGCCCGATCAACCCTCTTCGGCCGACGTCATCGCCGCAGCCCGGGCCGCCGGCCTGGCCGTTGAATATCAGCCGGTCGTCTCCGGCTCCATGACACCCGACGATGTCGCCCGATTTGCGGTCCTTCTGAAAGAATTGCCGACGCCCGTCCTGGCATATTGCCGTACCGGTACGCGCTGCACGCACCTGTTCCAGGCAGCCACGACGCGTTGATTTTGATCAATTCCAATGGTGTATACCCGATGTTTTTTCGACTCACTTCCGGTTAAGCTCTACATATCCCGATAACAAAAGGACAACACCATGTTCAAGAAGATACTAATTCCAACCGACGGCTCCGCCTTGTCGGCACAGGCAGCCAACAAGGGTGTGTGCTTTGCTCGCGAAATGGGCGCCGAAATCGTCGCCCTGTACGTTACCCAACCATTTGCCGCAACGGTGGGTTTCGACGGCATGGCCGCCGCTTATGCCATTACCGACGAAGACTACGATAAAACAGCCCGGGAACAGGCGCAAAAATACCTGAAGGCGGTTCTTGATCGTGCCGAAACCGCGGGCGTGAAGGCCCGTGGCAAGGCCGTCTCCAATTTCAATGTGGCCGATGGCCTGGTGCAGGCCGCAGAAGACGAAGGCTGCGATCTCATTTTCATCGGCAGTCATGGCCGCAGCGGCCTGTCGCGTCTGCTCCTGGGCAGTGTTACCGTCAAGGTGCTGGGCCTGGCCAAGACCGCGGTGCTGGTTTATCGCGTCAAGGAAACCGAGAAGGGCTAGATTCCAAGAGGCCTTCAAAAAAAAGCCACCGCCGTTCAGTAAAAGCTGAACGGCGGTGGCTTTTTTACGGCTTGTCGCTTTTATTTGAACAAGGCTCCCGCCTTGATCAGTGTTTCCCATATGCCGATAGCCAGCGGTACGCCGACATACAGCCAGAAAACCACGAGAAGGACGGGCGAGGTAGTGCTGCGTTTTTCCATGTTCGGTCTCCTGGAATTATTTCGTTGCCATGGCGGGCGTCAGCGGCGCTTGGTCGCTGCTCATGTGATGGTGTGTCGCGACGGGGCGCACGAACAGGTTGCAGATGAAGCCCACGATCAGTAGCGCGGCCATCAGGTACATCGTGACCGTGTAAGCTTGTGCGGGCGGGACGCCCTGGTCTACCTGGTATTGACGGATATAGTTGACCAATACCGGGCCGAAGACGCCGGCCGCGGCCCAGGCCGTCAACAGGCGGCCGTGTATCCCGCCCACATAACGCGTACCGAACAGATCGGCAAGGTAGGCCGGCACGGTAGAGAACCCGCCGCCATACATCGAAATGATGATTGCATAGAACAGTACGAACAAGGCGACATTGCCCGATGCTCCCATGCCCGGGACCAGGAAATAAAGCACGGCGCCCAGCACGAAGAAGATGAAGTAGGTGTTCTTGCGGCCGACATAGTCGGAGACCGACGACCAGAAGAAGCGCCCAAGCATATTGGCAAGCGAAAGGACGCCGACGAAACCCGCGGCGGCCGCCGGTGTGATGGCGCCCTTGAAGCTTTCCTGGATCATCACCGAAGCCTGGCCCAACACGCCGATGCCTGCCGTGACGTTAAGGCACAGCGCCCACCACAACAGCCAGAATTGCGGCGTCTTGATGGCCTGATCAATGTGCACGTGATTGCGGGTGATCATGGCGTTCTGGGTAACCGGCGGCGTCCATCCCGCAGGCTTCCAGTCGGCTGCCGGTATGCGTATGGCCATGGCGCCGATCATCATGGAAATGAAGTACAACACACCCATGACGATAAAGGTCTGGGTTACCCCTACCGAGGTAGGAGTCTGAAAGTGTTTCATAAGGGCCACGGACATCGGCGACGCAATGAAGGCGCCGCCGCCGAAGCCCATGATGGCCATGCCTGTTGCCATTCCCCGTTTGTCCGGGAACCACTTGATGAGCGTGGACACCGGAGATACATATCCGATGCCCAGCCCTATGCCGCCCAGTACGCCGTATCCCAGGTAGACCAGCCATATCTGGTGCAGCGCGACCCCGGCCGAGGCAACAAGAAACCCGCCGCCGAAGCAGCAGGCTGCCACAAACATAGCCTTGCGGGGGCCCACTTCCTCCAGCCATTTTCCGGCGAACGCGGCGGACAGGCCAAGAAATACGATGGCGATACTGAATATCCAACCCAGTGTAGGCAGGTCCCAGTCACCGGCAGCCGGCTGGGTGATGCCCAGCAGCTTGGTCATGGGGTTGTTGAATACGGAGAAGGCATAGGCCTGGCCTATGCATAAATGGACTGCGAGCGCCGCTGGTGGAATCATCCAGCGGTTGAAACCAGGTGGGGCTGTAATGCGTTCCTTGCTAAAGAAACCATGTGTCGTCGAGCTTGTGCTCATCTTGTCTCCCTTTGGCCGCTCCGTTGCGGCTTGTTATACATACTTGCGGTGTGTGGGTACTGCAAAATCAATCGGTGACTACTGCTTTGGGTGTAAGCCGTTCCTTGTTCCGGTTGAGCGCGGCCAGCACCAGTTCGCTGAGCGCAAGATCGCCATGGCGGCCGTCGGGTTGAGTTTCGAGGAAGCTCAGCATGGCAACGCGCATGCGGGGCGCCCAGAATTTTTGTATGTGATTGGCGATGCCTTCTATCCCTTCCTCGCGATCCGGCATGGCTTCGAAGAAACTGCCAATGCGATTGGCCAGGCGGATTAAGTGGTCGACATTGTTCAAGGTTGATCTCCTTTGTTGCCGAGGTACTCGGGATGGCTGTATACGGTGAACATATTGCCCCGGGCAAAGCCCGCCAACAGCAAGTTGAGTTCGTCCGCCATGGCCGCCGCGTAGGTGGTCGGGGCCGAGACTGCGACCAGCACCGGCATGCCGGCCGCGGCGGCCTTCTGCACCATTTCAAAGCTGGCGCGGCTGGAAATGACGGTGATTCCTCCTGCCGTGTCGTGGGAATGCCGCAGCAAATGACCTATGAGTTTATCCAGCGCGTTATGCCGCCCGACATCTTCGCGGACATGCAGGACGTTGCCAGCGCTGTCGGCCCAGCCCGCGGCGTGGGTGGCGCCGGTCAGCAAATGCAGCGGCTGCAAACCGCGCAACTGTTCCACGGCTTTCGCGATGGCGACCGGATCGTGCCCGACCGCCGGCGCGGGGACCGCAGGCAATGCACGGCGTACTTCGTCCAGGCTTTCGATGCCGCATAGTCCGCAGCCTGTGCGGCCCGCCAGACTGCGCCGCCGCAGCTTGAGCTCGTTCAGGCAGGCGCTTGCAATAGTGGCCCGGACGATCAGGCCTTGAGCCGTCTCGACGATTTCAAGATCGTAGATGTCGCCAGCGCGGCGAATAATGCCCTCGGTGAAGGAGAAACCGTAGGCGAAGTCTTCGAGATCGGCAGGCGTGGCCAGCAAGGTGGCATGGCCGATGCCGTTGTATTCGAGCGCAACCGGCACCTCCTGGGCCAGTTCGTCGGATTCGGCGCGGCCTGCCATATTCAGGCCTGCCCGCAGGACCCGGCGCTTGCTGTGCCCGGCCACTGGCGGGTCGGTGGCCGCCTGCGCCAGGGGCAGATCGGTGAGTTCCACTTGACCTATTCCTGTGAGCTTAATATAGGCGCGGCCTCGGGAACCGGCTCGGGAACCGGTTTTGGCACCGGCTGGGCGGGTAGTGCCGGCGTGGCGGCCGGCTGCGTCGACTTTCCTGCTTCGCGTTGCCGGCTATCCAGCAGGTTCTGCTGGATGTCGCTGAAGCGCGACCATCCGGCCTGCCACGTGGACGGTTCGGTGACCAGCCTGGCCTGGACTGCAGTCACTTTATACTCGGGGCAGTCGGTGGCCCAGTCGGTACTGTCGGTCGTGACTACGTTGGCGCCCGATTCGGGGAAGTGGAAGGTGGTGTACACCACGCCCGGCTGCACGCGTTCGGTAACATCGGCCCGCAGCACGGTTTCCCCTGAACGGCTTTGCACAGCGACCATATCGCCTTGCCGGATGCCGCGGTCTTCGGCGTCGTGAGGATGGATTTCAAGGAGATCCTCGCTATGCCAAAGCACATTCGGCGTGCGCCGCGTCTGGGCGCCGACGTTGTATTGCGACAGGATGCGTCCCGTCGTGAGCAGCAGCGGGTACTTGCGGGTGCTGCGCTCGTCGCTGGGCACATACTTGGTGATCATGAAACGGCCCTTGCCACGCACAAATTCGTCCACGTGCATGATGGGCGTGCCGTCGGGGGCCTCGGCATTGCAGGGCCATTGCACGCTGCCGCCCAGTTCGTCGATTTTCTTGAACGAGACGCCGGCAAAGGTGGGGGTGAGGCGGGCGATTTCGTCCATGATTTCGCTGGGATGGCGGTAGTCCATGGGATAGCCCAACGCATTCGACAGGGCGCAAGTGGCTTCCCAGTCGGCCAGGCCCGCTTTCGGCTGCATGACCTGGCGCACCCGCGATATGCGGCGTTCGGCATTGGTGAATGTTCCGTCTTTTTCGAGGAAGGAGGAACCGGGCAGGAATACGTGCGCGTATTTGGCGGTCTCGTTCAGGAAGATGTCCTGGACGATGATGCATTCCATGGAAGCCAGCGCTTTGGCTACGTGTTGCGTATTGGGGTCGGACTGCACGATATCCTCGCCCTGGCAGTACAAGCCCTTGAACGAACCGCTGATGGCCGCATCGAACATATTGGGTATGCGCAGGCCTGGTTCAGGCTGCAGCGTGACGCCCCAGTCCTGTTCGAATTGCGTGCGCACGACGTCGTCGGATATATGCCGGTATCCCGGCAGTTCGTGCGGAAACGAGCCCATGTCGCAGGAGCCCTGGACATTGTTCTGGCCGCGCAAGGGGTTGACGCCCACGCCTTCGCGTCCCAGGTTGCCGGTGGCCATGGCCAGGTTGGCAATGGCCATGACGGTGGTGGAGCCCTGGCTGTGTTCGGTAACTCCCAGCCCGTAGTAGATGGACCCGTTGCCGTGGGTGGCGAATAATCGCGCGGCGGCGCGCAGGTCTAGCGCGGAGACGCCGGTTACGGCCTCCATGGCTTCCGGCGAGTTTTCGACCTGGGAGACGAAATCGCGCCATTGCTGGAAGGCTGGGGCCTCGCAGCGTTCGGCGACGAACGCTTCGTCGATGAGCCCTTCGGTGGCGATGACATGCGCCATGGAGGTAAGCAGGGCGGTGTTGGTGCCAGGGCGTACCGGCAGGTGATAGTCGGCCTTCACGTGGGGGGCGTTGACGAACTCGATCTGGCGCGGGTCGATGACGATAAGCTTTGCGCCCTCGCGCAGGCGGCGCTTCAGGCGCGACGCGAACACGGGGTGAGCCGCGCTGGGATTGGCGCCCATGATGATGACCACATCGGTGTGCATGACGGAGTCGAAGGTCTGGGTGCCGGCCGACTCGCCCAGGGTGGTCTTCAATCCGTAGCCGGTGGGCGAGTGACAGACACGCGCGCAGGTGTCGACGTTATTGGTGCCGAAAGCGGCGCGCACCAGTTTCTGGACCAAGTAGGTTTCTTCGTTGGTGCAACGCGAGGAGGTTATGCCGCCTATTGAGTCACGCCCGTACTTGGACTGTATGCGCTTGAGCTCGGATGCCGCATAGCCTATGGCTTCTTCCCAGCTGACTTCACGCCATGGCTCGGAGATATCGCTGCGTATCATGGGCTTGAGCATGCGGTCCTGGTGAGTGGCATAGCCCCAGGCGAAGCGACCCTTTACGCACGAGTGGCCTCGATTGGCCTTGCCGTCTTTCCAGGGCACCATGCGCACCACTTCCTGGCCTTTCATCTCGGCCTTGAAGGCGCAGCCCACGCCGCAGTAGGCGCAGGTGGTGATGACCGAATGTTCGGCCTGGCCCATGTCGATAATGGTTTTTTCAGTGAGCGATGCGGTTGGACAGGCTTGAACGCAGGCGCCGCATGAAACGCAATCGCTTCCCAGGAATGTGTCGTTCTGGCCCGCGGTAATGCGCGATGCGAAGCCTCGCCCGTCCACGGTCAGTGCAAAAGTCCCCTGGACTTCGTCGCAGGCCCGTACGCAGCGGCTGCAGACAATGCATTTGGATGGATCGTAGGCAAAGTAGGGGTTGGACTCGTCGGTGGCGTCGTGGAGATGATTGGCGCCGTCGTAGCCGTAGCGCACATTGCGCAGGCCGACAACGCCGGCCATGTCTTGAAGTTCGCAATCGCCATTGGCTGGACAGGTAAGGCAGTCGAGCGGGTGGTCGGAAATGTACAGTTCCATGACACCGCGACGGAGTTCGTGCAGCTTGGGTGTTTCGGTCCAGATGACCATTCCCGCTTCGACCGGCGTGGTACACGAGGCAGGATAGCCGCGCCGGCCTTCGATCTGCACCAGGCACAGGCGGCAAGATCCGAATGCGTCGAGATTGTCGGTGGCACAGAGCTTGGGAATATTGATGCCGGCTTCGGCGGCCGCGCGCATGACGGAAGTGCCTGCGGCTACGTCGACCAGAGTGCCGTCGATGGTGATTTGAACGGTTTGCGTGCTGATCGAGGCGGGGGTGCCGAAATCGCGTTCACGTTTAACGACAGTTTCTAACATGGCTGGCTCCGTTAGGCGGCTTGTTCGGTGGCGGGGGCGGTGCTTGGCAGGCCGAAGTCTTCGGGAAAGTGTTCAAGCGCGGAAAGGACCGGATAGGGCGTCATGCCGCCCAGGGCGCACAAGGAGCCGGCGAGCATGGTGTCGCACAAATCGCGCAACAGGTGTACTTGTTGTTCGCGCTGATCGTCGCCACGGATTTTTTCGATGACTTCGACGCCGCGTACGGCGCCGATTCGACAGGGAGTGCATTTGCCACAGGACTCGACGGCACAGAATTCCATGGCGTATTCGGCCATCTTGGACATGTCGACCGTGTCGTCGAAAGCAACCAGGCCGCCATGGCCTATCATGGCGGAAATGGCGATATAGGCTTCGTAGTCCAGCGGAACATCCCATTGGGATTCAGGCAGGTAGGCGCCCAGAGGCCCGCCCACCTGCACGGCGCGCAGAGGACGGCCGGAGGCGCTGCCGCCGCCGAAGTCGTAAAGCAGTTCGCGCAGGCTTAGGCCAAACGCCTTTTCCACCAGCCCTGCTTGCTTGAGGTTGCCCGCCAACTGAAAGGGCAGGGTGCCTTTTGAACGCCCCATGCCGTAGTTGCGGTAGAAGTCTGCCCCCCGCGCAAGAATAGTGGGCACTGTTGCAAGCGAAATGACATTGTTGATGACAGTTGGCTTGCCGAAGAGCCCGCGTATGGCAGGCAGCGGCGGCTTGGCTCGAACCAGGCCGCGCTTGCCTTCCAGGCTTTCGAGCAACGATGTTTCTTCTCCGCAGATATAGGCGCCGGCGCCGACCCGCACTTCGAGATCGAAAGCCTGGCCGCTGCCCTGGATGCTGTCTCCCAGCCAGCCTGCGGCCCGGGCGTGCCCGATGGCGGCTTCCAGTGTGGAAATGGCGTAGGGATATTCGGAGCGTACGTATATATAGCCATAGGTTGCTTGCACTGCAAGACCGGCGATCGCCATGCCTTCAATCAGCGCATAGGGGTCGCCTTCCATCAGCATGCGGTCGGAGAACGTACCGGAATCGCCTTCGTCGGCATTGCAGACAACGTACTTGCGGTCGGCAGCGGTCGCCAGGACCGTTTTCCACTTTATACCGGTGGGGAATGCCGCACCGCCACGACCCCGGAGACCGGAATCGACCACGGCGTCGACGATTGCCATGGGCTGCATGGCCAGCGCTTTTTCCAGTCCCTGGAAGCCGCCATGGGCTTGATAGTCGTAAAGGCTAAGGGGATCGGTAATGCCCACCCGTGCAAAGGTGAGACGTTCCTGCTTCTTCAGGTAGGGGATTTCTTCCGTGAGGCCATGGCACAGCGGATGCGGCTTGCCCTGCAACCAGCCGGCTTCGAACAGACCGGCAACGTCGGAGGCCTCGACCGGCCCGTAGGCCACGCGGCCTGCCGGTGTATCTATTTCGACCAGCGTTTCCAGCCACAGGAGCCCCCGGGAGCCATTGCGTACGATGCGTATGCTGACATCGCGGCGTTGCGCCTCTTCGGTAATCGCATGGACCACGGACTGGGCGCCTACCGCAAGGGCAGCGGAATCGGCTGGGACAAAGATTTTGATGGTCGGGTTCATGGCTGCACCCCTTCGGCCAGCAGCAGTTGGTCGAGCTTGGCCGGCGTCATGCGCGCATGCGGGCGGCCGTTGATCATGACCGTGGGCGACTGGGCGCACAGGCCCAGGCAATAGACCGGTTCCAGCGTAACCGCGCCGCTTGCGGCGGTGCCGTGAAAGTCGCAACCCAGTTTCTGCCGTGCATGCTGGGCCAGCGCCTCGCCGCCCATGGACTGACAGGATTCGGCGCGGCACACTTCAAGCACCACGGGGGCGGCGGGCGTATCGCGAAAGTGCGGATAAAAGCTGATTACGCCGTGGATTTCGGCGCGGGACAATTGCAGGCCTTCGGCCAGGAGCGGAACGATGTCCGCCGGAATGTAGCCCATGGCATGTTGAACGGCATGCAGAATGGGCATCAGGCTGCCCGGCTGATCCTCGTAGCGCTGCAGCACCTGGCGCGCGAGCTGCGGCACGCCCTGACTGGTGGGACTGGCGTCGTTGATAACAGGCGGCGTGAGCATGGCGCTATCCTTGTCGTATAGAAGTGCGGGCTGAAATGGTTTGTCTCTTATATGCAGATTTGTGCATATATATTGCTTATGTATTTGGAGTAATCTACCCTTGTTAAGTCATTCTTTCAATAAGAAAAAAATCGCATATAAGGACTACCCTCATATGCAAAAATAAACATATTAGTAGGGGCGAGAGACAGCCACAATGAAAAACCAGGCAAGCACATACAAGTTCAAGGCGCGGCTCAGATCTGAGTGGGCGCTCGAAAAGCCCTCGGGCGAAATCCTGCCGCTCAGCGAAGTGATCCGCCTGCTGGCCGCGGTCGATGCCACAGGCCATATTGCAGGTGCCTGTAAGGCTTGCGGCGTGTCGTATCGGCATGGGTGGGGGGTGTTGCGCGATGCTGAAAAAGAGTTCGAAGCACCGTTGCTCGATACTTCGCGCCGGCAAGGCACCAAGTTGACGGCGTTCGGACAGCACCTGATATGGGCGAACCGGCGTGTCGATGCACGCTTGATGCCCACGCTGGAAAGCATGGCCTCCGAGCTGCAGGAAGAACTGGAACGCCTGTATCCGGAAAGCCAGCCCCGCTTGCGCCTGCATGCCAGCCATGGCTTTGCCGTGGAAGGGTTGACGCAGCTGGCCAATGGCCTGGATATGTTGCCGCTGGAATTGCGGTATCGCACGGCGATCGAAGCGTTGGCATCGCTGAACCATGGTGATTGTGACTTGGCTGGCTTTCAGGTTCCGGTCGGCGAGTTCGAGGGACCCATTCTTCAACGTTATAGCGAATGGCTGGACCCCGAACAGCACAGGCTGATCTTTCTGGCCGTGCGCAACACCGGCATGTTTGTTCAGCCGGGCAACCCCAAAAACATCATGTCGGTTGCCGATCTCGTTAAACCGGACGTGCGGTTCGTGAATCGGCAGATCGGCTCCAGTACGCGCTCGCTGGTGGGATTGATGCTGCAGCAACTCAAAATCGATCCCTCGCGCGTGCAGGGCTTCGACATCAGCGAATTTACGCACATGGCTATTGCCGCACATATCGCCAGCGGCATGGCCGATGTCGGCATCGGAGTCGAAACGGCGGCGTGGCGTTGCGGCCTGTCTTTCATTCCGCTGGCCAAGGAACGCTATTTCTTTGCCGTTCATCGGGACACGCTGCAGGCGCCGCAGATGCGACACCTATTGGACTTGATGACGGGCGAGCAATATCAGCAATACATGTCTCAATTGGTGGGTTACGATTCAACCGGCATGGGTAGTGTCCAGACATTGGAAACAGCATTCGGGACGGCGTTCGCCAGATCTCTGCCTGCTGCACGCAAAGAGTCGAGCAAGTCATGAGCAAGGTAATTTTTCATACGGACAATCGTTCCGCGATTCCGCCGGTCAAGGTATCGCCCCGCGAGGGCGCCGCGCCGCAGGACGCCCGGGGCCGGCCGATGCGCGATCTGCGCATTTCGGTGACTGACCGCTGCAATTTTCGCTGTACCTATTGCATGCCGCGCGAGGTGTTCAACAGCAGTTACCAATTCATGCCTCACAGCGCCTTACTCAGCCTTGAAGAAATAACGCGAGTCGCGGGTGTGGCGGCGAATCTCGGCGTGCAGAAAATCCGGCTTACGGGGGGTGAGCCGCTGCTGCGCAAGAATATCGAAGGGCTCATTGAAATGCTGGCGCGCCTGCGTACGCCGCAAGGCCAACCGATACAGATTACGCTCACCACGAACGGGACTCTCCTGGCGCAAAAGGCCCAGGCCTTGAAAGATGCCGGGTTGAACCGGGTAACCGTTAGCCTGGATGCCCTGGACGACCGCCTGTTCGAAAGCATGAGCGATAGCCAGGTCAGTGTGCAACGCGTCTTGCAGGGCATAGACGAGGCCGCGCGTGTCGGATTGGCGCCGGTAAAGGTCAATATGGTGGTCCGCAAGGGCATGAACGATCAACAGATCATGCCCATGGCGCGGCACTTCCGGCACACCGGCCATGTCCTGCGTTTCATCGAGTTCATGGATGTCGGCAGCACCAACGGATGGAATTTGGAACAGGTGCTCACGGGCAGGCAGATTCTCGATCGTATCGCGGCTGAGTTTCCGCTGGAGCCGATGCAGGCCGACTACCGTGGCGAGGTCGCCAGCCGCTGGCGTTATGTCGATGGTGCCGGCGAGATCGGCATCATTACCAGTGTGTCCCAGCCGTTCTGCGGCGACTGCACGCGCGCGCGCCTGTCTCCGGAAGGCAAACTGTTTCTGTGCCTGTTTGCTTCGCAAGGGCATGACCTGCGCGCCTTGATCCGCAGCGGTGCCAGCGATGACGACCTTGCGGCACGGCTTGCGGGCATCTGGTCGGCACGCGACGATCATTATTCGGAGCTGCGCGGACAGCAAACTCCTGGGCAACCCAAGATCGAAATGAGCTATATAGGCGGATGAGCGCGCGCGACTCGCTGACCGGTCTTGTTCTGTCTGGAGGACAGGGCAGGCGCATGCAACAAGCCTCGCTGGGCGGTCAAGTAGAGAAAGGCCTGCTTGTGCTGGACGGCTTGCCGCTGGTTGAGCATGCCCGGCGCTTGCTGGCACGGCACGCCGCCAACATCCTCATCAGCGCCAACACGCATCTGGATGCATATGCGCAATATGGCGTGGTCGTTCCGGACGAGCCCGGTCTTGGCGCCTATTCCGGCCCGTTGGCGGGCGTGGCCAGCGCGCTGGCGTGCTCGACGACGCCCTGGATGCTTGTCATGCCGGTCGATGTCCTGGCGCTTCCCGAGGACCTTGTGCCGCGTTTGCTGGAAGCGGTCGGCGAGGACGGCAGTCTTAGGGAAGGCCCCCGTAAGGACGGCCCCCGTATCGCCTATGCCCGCACAAGGGATTCCGTGCATCCTTTGTGCATGGTGCTTCATCGGACATTAAGGCAAAGCCTGCTAGATTTCCTTTTGTCGGGCGAACGCAAAGTGCAGCTTTGGCAGCGCCAGAACGAGGCCGCTGCCGTGCTGTTCGAAGACACCGGCCGCGCCTTCCTCAATGTCAATACGCCGCAAGATTTGTTGCGGGCCCGCGGCCTGCGGAATTGATCCAGCCTGACCCGGTCAGATTGACACGATCAGGTTGACACGATCAGGTTGACACGATCAGGTTGACACGATCAGGTTGACACGATCAGGTTGACACGATCAGGTTGACACGATCAGGTTGACACGATCAGGTTGGCCCCGGGTCAAACAGGCGTGGCGCTCAGGAATTTGAGGAGTGCGGCGGTATAGGCCGACGCTTGCTCCTGGTTCGACAGATGTGCCGCATCCAGTTCCAGATATTCGGAGTCCTGGATCTGACTGTGCAGGAATTTCCCGTCGGAAGGCGGCGTCGGTATATCGCCCGTGCCTGATATGACCAGGGTCTTGGCGCGGATGCCGGCAACTTCCTTGCGCAAGTCGTTATCGCGTATTGCAATGCAGTTGGCGCCATAGCCGTCTGCCGGCGTCGACTTGAGCATGTCCGTCAAATAGGTGACCTGATCGGGATGAGCCTGCGCATAGGCCGGTGTAAGCCAGCGCGCCACCACGGAATCGGCGATGGATGCCATGCCGTCTTTCTGTACTGCCGCGGCGCGGTTGGTCCAGTTGTCGGCTGGACCGATATAGGCGGCTGTATTGCTGAGGACGAGCTTGTTGACGCGGTCAGGGTGGTTCAAGGCCAGCCACATGCCGGTGATGCCGCCCATGGACAACCCGCAGAAATGGACGCGGTCTATCTCCAACTGATCCAGGAGGCCGATTACGTCGCCGCCCAACTGCGCTATCGAGTAGGGACCCGGGGTTACCGAAGACAAGCCGTGACCACGGGTGTCGTAGCGCAGCACCTGGAAGTGCGTGCTCAGCTGCGCGAGCTGCGGTTGCCACATGTCCATCGTGGTGCCCAGCGAGTTCGACAGCACCAGGACCGGCGCGGACTGGTCCCCGGCCAGGGCGTAATGCAGGTCGACGTCCTTGAGGTTTGCATGTGGCATGTTCAGTTCTCCAATTGCGTCATGTGAAGTCCCTTGCTTCTGCGATCAAATGGCGGCGATCGCCGACGGGTGCTGTGCCAGCGGCGTGACCGTGATGTCCATGAAGGGGTAAAGAGGCAAAGCACTCAGCAACTGATGCAGCTCATCGTTGCTGTCGACATTGAATACGCTGACGTTCGCATATTGGCCTACAACGCGCCACA
>JAKFDW010000092.1:0-4768 GCA_036675955.1 Orrella sp.
GGCTCGAACGCGTTGATCTGCGTTACTTGCTTGCGATACTGTTTTAGTATCCGGTCGTTACGAGTACCAATGAGCTTTTTTAGCAGAGAAACCATTCTTTTGTCGTGATGCGCCTTTTGCGCCTGAACGCGAAAGCCGGCATGCTTGTCTTTTTTGAGTTGGCGGATGAAACCGCAGGAAAACAATACAGTTTAACGCACCTGCGGGACTATGGCTTCAACCGCTTTCGTGGCCTCTACCACCATCTGTTCCGGAGCCTGTGGCTTGGCCAGGAACAGGGTCGGGTCGAGTGCATGGCCTGCCATGCGCACCTCGAAATGCAGATGCGCTCCCGTAGAGCGGCCCGTAGATCCGACACGCGCGATCTCCTGGCCTTTTTCGACCAGATCCCCCAGCTTTACCTTGATGGAGGATGCGTGCGCGTAGCGCGTGACCAATCCGTTTCCATGGTCGATTTCGACCATCTTTCCATAACCCGGCACATAGCGCGCCTGCGTCACGGCGCCGCCCGAGGCGGCGTGTATCAGCGCCCCCTTGGGGGCTGCAAAATCCAGGCCTTCGTGCATGGAATGGCGGCCCGTAACAGGATTGCGGCGCCAGCCAAATGATGAACTGAGATAAGGATAGTTTACCGGGGTGTACGTAGGCAGGCTGGCCTCGACACCCATACGCTTGGTCATGACCAGGTCGAGCATGGCAAACCAGTCTTTCTGTTCCGAAAGTTGCGCCGTAAGAGCGTCGAGTTCCCGGCCCAGGCTCTGCGCTGTCCATGCCGCGCCTTGCTCGTCGGTGATATAGTCCATGACTGGCATCGCGGTGTGATCCAGGCTGGCGTAGATTTCGGGGTCGGTGTACGAAATTCCGGCAGCATCGGCGACCCGCTTGCTTACGCCATCCATGGTAATGAGCTTGGCCTGCAAATCGCCTACTTTCGATGCCAGCAAATTTACGTTCTGGCGAATATATGCCGAATCACGCAAGGCTTGCTCGGCAATGACCCGTTCCTGATCGGCGCTCAGTACAGGACGGGCGCTTAGCTGCGACTGCACCCAGGCGCCGGCGGCCGCGGACGCCGCCAGGGCGGCACCGGCGGCAAGGGTCAATATGACGACCCTGAAACTTTTTTTATTAGAATCAGAAACTCGATTCCTCATAAATAGATATCTCACTGTAGACCTTCAATTAATGTCGCGCTCATTTCGTTTCCCCAGAACCCCGCGTCCCTTGGACAAGGAAGTACCGGCCACGCTCGCGATGAGCTGGCTGGGAAGCGACCAGCAGGGTTCGCAGGTACTGACAACAGCGCGCAACTTGATTGCAGTAGAGCACGTGGCAAAAAACGCCATGCCGTCGGCGCTGGCCTTGGTATGCAAGGTGGCACGTATAGACAGACAGCAAATTACTCTGGCAGTTCCCAGCGCTGCCTACGCATCCCGGCTCAGGCAATTGGCGCCGCGCATTCTCGTGCTGCTGAACGACAACGGATGGAACCTTACCGAAATCATCGTCAAGGTTCAAGCGGGACTAGTACAGGGCCAGACAAAAACGACATCCCGGCAAGTCGAGCCGCTGGACGGCACGGCCCTGGCTGCATTCGACAAGCTGCAACGGAATCTTCCTTCGGGGCCGCTGGCCGACGCCATAGGCCGGCTTCTTGCGCATCACCGGGACCGGTGATGCCGGCAAACGATGTTAGAAGCCGGGCGCGGAAAGCTCAGGCAAACTTCCATTCCTGGCTGAAAGACTTGGGTGCTGCTTCAGGCGACTCGTAACCAATGAGTTCCCAGCTGTCTTGCTGCGCAAGCAGGGCACGCGCAAGCTGATTGTTCAGGCCATGGCCCGACTTGCACGCGACGTAGCGCGCCACCAGCGGTTTGCCGATAAGGTATAAATCGCCAATCGCATCGAGAATCTTGTGCTTGACGAACTCGTCGTCGTAGCGCAAGCCGTCGGTGTTGAGGACGCGGTATTCGTCCATGACAATGGCGTTGTCCAGACTGCCCCCGCGGGCCAAACCTGCCGCCCGCAAGGCTTCTACTTCACTGACAAAACCAAAGGTGCGCGCACGCGCAATGGTTTTGACATAGGAATCTTTCTCGAAATCGACCTCGGCGAAGTTGGCCGTGGAGTCGATTGCCGGATGATGAAAATCGATGGCGAACGACAGTGCGAAACCGTTGTAGGGCTCGAGGCGAGCCCATTTCAGGTCGTCGCCCTCGCCTTCGCGAACCTCGACCGTTTTAAGGACTCGAAGAAACTTCTTGGGTGCCAACTGCTCTTGCAGGCCTGCGGAACGCAGCAGGTACACAAATGTACCCGCGCTGCCGTCCATAATGGGCACTTCTTCGCCGGTGAGGTCGATGTGGATGTTATCGACCCCCAGGCCCGCAAGCGCCGACATCAGGTGCTCGACCGTGGAGACCCGTACATTGCCCTGCTGCAAGACCGAAGCCATGCGCGTATTGCCGACCTGGTCGGCCAAAGCGGGCAAGTGGACGACTTCGGGTAGATCAACGCGATGAAATACGATACCAGTATCGGGCGCAGCGGGACGCAAGGTGATCTCGACCCGCCGGCCTGAGTGCAGGCCGACCCCTTTGGTACTGATGGACTTCTGTATGGTGCGTTGACGTAACATATTCTTTAAATTATCGGTTTCATGTTTGATTGCTACAAACACATGACCGCCTATTGTAACCGTGCCTCGGGTAAACCACTAAACATATATGTTTCAAATGACTGCAAAACGCCCGCACCGGCATATGCCGGATGCGGAAACGACGACGCACTCGCTCGGGGAAGGGAGAAAGTGCGTCAGTCGGGCCTGACGGGACAGGCGAAGTCCCGCAGACATGTGAGAGCTGGATTACTGCTTCTGGATGTTCGGGTACCGGTCAGTCTGCCTGTTTGCGCAGGAATGCCGGAATATCGAAATGATCCATACCAGCCGTTTCAAGAGCACGCACCTGGGCCGATGCCTGGCTGCGCGGGTTGCGAATGACGGAGGGAACTTCCGAATTGCCGAAATCATGTCCGCCCGACATCGGAATATTGTCCGTTCCCGTACGGTAGACCTCGGCCGTGTTCTGCACCAGTTGCGGACGGGCTGCCGCTGCACGGCCCAGGCCGGTGGCAACAACAGTGACCCTCAGGTTTTCACCCATGGACTCGTCGTAAGCGGTACCGAACACAATCGTGGCGTCATCCGCGGCATAACTGCGGATGGTATCCATGATTTCACGCGTTTCGCGCATTTTGAGCGTACGGCTTGCAGTAATGTTTACCAGCATGCCGCGTGCGCCGTGCAGGTCCACGCCTTCGAGCAATGGGCAGGCGATGGCTCGTTCGGCCGCAACGCGCGCGCGGTCTGTACCGGCTGCTATCGACGTGCCCATCATGGCCTGGCCTTGTTCGCCCATGATGGTCTTGACGTCTTCGAAGTCGACGTTCACATTGCCTTCGACATTGATGATTTCCGCAATGCCGGCGCACGCGTTGTGCAGTACGTCGTCGGCAGACTTGAAGCAGTCTTCCTGAGTCGCGTCATCGTCCATCAACTCGTACAGATTCTCGTTGAGCACGACAATCAGGGAATGCACGTGCTTGGAGAGTTCGGAAATACCGTCTTCCGCCATCTTGAGGCGCTTGTTCCCTTCGAACGAGAAGGGCTTGGTGACGACGCCTACCGTCAGTATGCCGAGTTCCTTGGCGACCTCGGCCACAACGGGACCCGCACCGGTGCCCGTGCCACCGCCCATGCCCGCGGTGATGAACACCATGTGCGCGCCAGTCAGCGCCGCACGGATTTCCTCGCGCGCCGTCTCTGCAGCGGCTTTGCCCTGCTCGGGCTTGGCCCCCGCGCCCAGACCGGTACGGCCCAGGCGAATCTGCACCGGTGCCTCGGTCGTTGCCAAGGCCTGCGCGTCGGTGTTAGCGCAAATGAAGTCGACGCCGCTGACTCCCGAGCGGATCATATGAGCCACAGCGTTGCCGCCTGCGCCTCCGACTCCCACGACTTTGATCACCGTCCCATTTGCGCTCGTATCGAGCATTTCGAAATTCATCATGATGACTCCCTCACATATCCAGAAAAGCGATAATTACAAAAAGTGTTTTCCCCAGTACTGCTTTTATTTTTGGAATGGTTTCAAACGAAATGCCAGCCATGGCGGCTCGCAATTGATTTGAAACGCTTCCTGAACAGGTTTTGTTCCACCTGTCCTTAGAGCGTGAGCTCTAATTCATGAACCACTCTTTCATGCGCGCCAGCAGGGTCTTGAAGCTTCCCTTCTGTTGCGCGACCTTGCGGCCCCGCGCGCGCTGCAAACGGGCTTCGGACAACAGCCCCATTGCGGTAGAAAATCGTGGGTTGTGCATCACATCCGCCAGGCTGCCTTCGTAAGCCGGCACACCCACCCGCACCGGCTTCAGAAACACGTCTTCGGCAAGCTCGACTATGCCCGGCATCAGCGATGTGCCGCCCGTCAGCACTACGCCGGACGCCAGCAGATCCTCATAGCCGGATTCGCGCACGATCTGCTGCACGAAGGTAAACAATTCCTCGATTCGCGGCTCGATGACGGCGCCCAAGGCCTGGCGCTTCACCTGCCGGTTAGGCCTGTCGCCCAGGCCCGGCACTTCGATATGTTCATCGGCATTGGCCAGAACCTGCTTGGCTATTCCGAAGCGCAGTTTGATTTCTTCCGCGTCGGGTGTCGGCGTGCGCAACATGGCCGCAATATCACTGGTTATCTGGTCGCCCGCAATG
>JAKFDW010000093.1:0-3974 GCA_036675955.1 Orrella sp.
GAATACAAACCTGGCACAAGACCAAACCCTCGGAGAATACTATGTCGTTAATGCGTGAAATGCTAGAAGCTGGTGTGCACTTTGGCCACCAGACCCGTTACTGGAACCCCAAGATGGCGCCGTACATCTTTGGTCATCGTAACAAGATCCACATCGTCAATCTTGAACAAACAGTCGTCAAGTACCAGGAAGCGGCCAAGTTCGTGCGGCAAATTGCAGCCCGCGGCGGCAATATCCTTTTCGTAGGCACCAAACGCGCAGCGCGCGAACTGGTCGCCGCCGAAGCAGCGCGTTGCGGCATGCCTTACGTTGACAGCCGTTGGCTGGGCGGCATGATGACCAACTTCAAGACGGTCAAAAGCTCGATCAAGCGCCTGAAAGAAATGGAAGCCCAGATTGCCGATGGCGCCACCGAGCGCATGAGCAAGAAAGAAGCCCTGATGTTCGATCGCGAACTCGAGAAGCTGAACAAGGCCATTGGCGGCATCAAAGACATGAACACCTTGCCCGACGCCTTGTTCGTGATCGACGTGGGCTACCACAAGATTGCCATCGCCGAAGCCAAGACGCTGGGTATTCCTGTTGTTGCGGTCGTCGACACCAATCACTCGCCCGACGGCGTTGAATACATCATCCCCGGTAACGACGACTCGGCCAAGGCAATTGCGTTGTACGCCCGCGGCATGGCAGACGCTGTGCTCGAAGGTCGCGAGCAGAACCTGAATGGCCTGGTCGAAGAAATTGCCGAAGGCGATGAAGAGTTCATCGAAGTCGAACAAGAGCGCGAATAAGCGTGACGACCACCCCGGTCCTTGTACCCGGCCGGGCTCGGGGTTTGCTGCCATAAGGCGGCACAACCCCTGATCGTATCGTTGTGCACCTGCCCCGGCTATGCCGGGGTGTGTTTTAGTGAACTGGAGAAAATAGTGGCTCAAATTACCGCATCTATGGTTAAAGAATTGCGCGAGAAAACCGACGCGCCCATGATGGAATGCAAAAAAGCACTGACCGAAGCCGAAGGCGACCTGGCCCGTGCTGAAGAAATTCTCCGCGTCAAACTGGGAAATAAGGCCAGCAAGGCAGCCACTCGCGTAACCGCTGAGGGCCTCATCGGCTTGTACATCACGCCCGACAACAAGCGCGGCACCGTGGTCGAAGTCAACTGCGAAACCGACTTTGTTGCCAAGAACGACGATTTTGTCGCTTTTATCAATCAAGTTGCCGAACTCATCACCGACAAGAACCCCGCCGATGTAGCCGCTCTTGCCGCGCTGCCCATGGGTGAAGGCACCGTCGAAACAACCCGCTCCGCGTTGGTCGGCAAAATCGGCGAGAACATTTCCATTCGTCGCTTCCAGCGTTTCGAAACCAGCGACCAACTGGCCAGCTACGTTCATGGCGGCAAAATCGGCGTCTTGGTCGAATTCGCAGGTCCTGAAGAAACCGGCAAGGACATCGCCATGCATATTGCCGCGACCAAGCCTCGCGCACTCGATGCAAGCGGCGTATCGCAGGCCGATATCGCGGCAGAGCGTTCCGTAGCCGAGCAAAAGGCTGCCGAATCGGGCAAGCCGGCCGAAATCGTCACCAAGATGGTCGAGGGCGCGGTTCAGAAGTTCCTGAAAGAAGTCACGCTGCTTTCTCAGCCTTTCGTCAAGAACGACAAGCAATCCATCGAACAGATGCTCAAGGAAAAGGGCGCCAAAGTTACTGGTTTCGCCTTGTATGTGGTCGGTGAAGGCATCGAGAAAAAGTCGGAAGACTTTGCTGCGGAAGTTGCCGCAGCGGCTGCCGGTACTGCCTGATATTGCTTTTTCAGGTAAAAAGCCAGAGTCGCGCTCCCCGCGCGGTCGCGACTCTGGCTTACACTTTCGTTGGACTGCCCACCTAGGATCTTATCCATGACCACCAGATCGTATAAGCGCGTTCTTCTCAAACTTTCCGGCGAAGCGCTGATGGGAGAAGATGCCTTTGGGATCAACCGCGCCACTATTTTGCGCATGACTGAAGAGATTGCCGAAGTGGCCGCCATGGGCATTGAACTCGCCATCGTGATCGGCGGCGGGAATATCTTCCGGGGCATTGCTCCGGGAGCGCAAGGCATGGATCGCGCCACAGCCGACTACATGGGCATGATGGCGACGGTCATGAATGCCCTCGCGTTGCAGGATGCGCTGAAACACCGCGGTATCGATACCCGGGTGCAATCGGCGCTAAATATCGATCAGGTCGTTGAACCTTATATTCGTCCCAAGGCCTTGCGCTATCTCGAAGAGGGCAAAGTCGTCATCTTCGCGGCGGGCACGGGCAACCCGTTTTTCACCACCGACACCGCAGCCGCTTTGCGCGGCGCTGAAATCGGCGCCGAGATTGTACTGAAGGCGACCAAAGTCGATGGCATATACAGTGCGGATCCCAACAAGGATCCTACCGCCACCCGTTACGCGCGGATCAGCTTCGATGAAGTAATCGTGCGCCGTCTTGAGGTCATGGACGCAACGGCGTTCGCCTTGTGCCGCGACCAGAAACTGCCCATCAAGGTGTTTTCCATCAATAAGTCCGGCGCGCTCAAGCGCGCAGTGTCGGGCGAAGACGAAGGTACACTGGTACACGTTTGATAAAGGAACAATAATGAGTCTTTCAGAGGTCAGAAAATCGACTGAGTCACGCATGGTCAAGTCGCTTGAAACGCTCAAGGTCGCCTTGTCCAAGATACGCACGGGGCGCGCTCACGCGGGCATACTCGACCATGTCATGGTCGAATACTACGGCTCGCCCGTGCCTATCAGCCAGGTCGCAAACGTCAACCTGGTGGATGCGCGCACCATCAATGTGCAGGTCTGGGAAAAGAACATGGCCGGCCCGGTCGAAAAGGCCATTCGTGATTCCGATCTGGGTTTGAACCCTATTTCCATGGGCGACAGCATACGCGTGCCCATGCCCGCCCTGACCGAAGAGCGGCGGCGCGACCTCGCCAAGGTCGTGCGCACTGAAGGCGAAGACGCCAAGATTGCGGTGCGCAATCTGCGCCGCGATGCCAACGATACGCTCAAGAAGCTGGTCAAGGAAAAGGAAATCTCTGAAGACGACGAGCGTCGCATGCAGGACGAAGTCCAGAAGCTCACCGACAAGCACGTGGTCGAGGTCGATAAACTTGTTGCGCAAAAAGAAGCCGAGATCATGACGGTTTGATCCGTCACCGATGCGGAACATTCTACATGCTACCTAGCACGACTCTGTCGGTGCCCGAGTGTACGGACGTCCCACGCCATGTTGCCGTGATCATGGACGGCAACGGCCGTTGGGCGACCAAGCGCTTTTTGCCGCGGACGGCAGGCCATGTTCGTGGCGTGCAGGCAGTGCGGCGCGCGGTCGAAGCCTGCGGCAAGGAAGGGGTAGAGTACCTGACATTGTTTGCCTTCAGTTCCGAGAACTGGCGTCGCCCGCAAGACGAAGTGTCTTTGTTGATGCGCCTGTTCATCAAGACCCTGCAGAAGGAAGTCGACAAGCTCGACGATCAAGGAGTACGGTTGCGCATCGTGGGCGATTTGTCGCCGTTCGAGCCTCAGTTGCAAGATCTCATCAAGCTTGCGGAGCAGCGCACGCAGCACAATACAGCCTTGAATCTCACCATAGCCGCCAATTATGGCGGACGCTGGGACATCCTGCAGGCAATGAAACGCTTGCTGGTGGCGCGGCCCGACCTTGCCAGCGCTCCAGACGCCATCGACGAAACGCTTTTGAGCGGCTATCTTTCCATGGCGTTCGCGCCCGAGCCCGATCTCTTTATCCGTACCGGCGGCGAACAGCGCATTTCCAACTTCCTGGTTTGGCAACTCGCCTATACTGAACTGTATTTTTCGGATGATTATTGGCCTGATTTCGGTGCCAAAGAGCTCGATGCCGCCTTCGAGTGGTATCGAACCCGGGAACGCCGATTTGGACGCACCAGCGCCCAGATTGCAAAGAAAACC
>JAKFDW010000094.1:0-13160 GCA_036675955.1 Orrella sp.
ATTCACGGGCCTTTTGCCAGAATTGTATGGTGCCCAGGAGAGGACTCGAACCTCCACACCCGAAGGCACATGGACCTGAACCATGCGCGTCTACCAATTCCGCCACCTGGGCATAAAGTGTATGCTATCGCTTTACGAACTACTGCTGCGTTTTGCATTACATCTTTAAGAGGCGCAAAGTATAACGTATTTTTTAAACAAACGGAAATTACTTTTGAACAAACGCTCCAAACACGATTCAACTGGCAAGGGAAGTCCCGCTGGCACGCAAAATTTGCCGCCGGACTTCGACCCCGATGTGCCTAGCCGGGAAGTAATCATGCAGTATCTTCGATCCTCGGAAACCCCCATGTCGCCTGACCAACTGGCGAAAGCGCTGGGGGCTTCGGCGCCCATGTCGGTAGGTTTCGATCGTCGTTTGAATGCCATGGAGCGCGACGGCCAGATTTTCTTCAACCCGCAGGGCCAAGTGTTGTTGAACAACAAACTGGAATTCATTGCGGGTCGTGTGCAGGGGCATCGAGACGGTTTTGGGTTCTTGCTGCGCGACGACGGCGGACCGGATTTATTCCTTTCGCCGCGTGAAATGCTTAAAGTGTTGCATGGTGACCGCGTTCTGGCCAAGCCCGACGGCGAGTATCGCGGCAAGGCCGAGGCGACTATTGTTGAAGTCATAGAGCGCCGCACCAACAAACTGGTGGGCCGCTTCCTTAAAGAACGTGCATCGTATATTGTGGTGCCGGAAGATCAGCGCATAAAACACGACATTCTTATTCCCGCCTCCGATATCGGAGGCGCCGAATCCGGCCAGGTGGTCACCGTCGAAATCGTGCAGCAGCCCACGCGTCACACTCAGCCATTGGGCAGGGTGGTCGAGGTGCTGGGCGAAATCGACGACCCGGGCATGGAAATCGAAATTGCCGTGCGCAAGTTCGATGTTCCGCATGAATTCTCACCGGCCACCCTGCAGCAGGCCGAAAAGCTGCCTGCCACGGTCAGGCCCGTCGACATCAAGGGCCGTGTCGACCTGCGGGAAGTGCCATTCGTCACAATAGACGGCGAAGACGCACGCGATTTTGACGACGCGGTATTCTGCACGCCGGTTGAACTGGGTACCGAAAAACGCAAGAAGCCAGGCTGGCGTCTGCTGGTCGCCATTGCCGATGTCAGCCATTACGTGCGGCCTGGCGACGCCCTCGATTCCGACGCCATCGAGCGCGGCACCAGCGTCTATTTTCCGCGGCGCGTCATACCCATGTTGCCGGAGGCGCTGTCCAATGGCATATGTTCGTTGAATCCCGATGCCGATCGCCTGGTGCTGGTATGCGATATGGTCATCGCCGCCAGCGGCGCCAAGGCCGGCCGCATTACGGCTTACCAGTTCTACGACGCCGTGATCCATTCCCACGCGCGTACCACCTACACCGATGTCTGGGCAGCGCTGCAGCAACCTGCGGGGCCGGCAGGGCAAGCCATGGAGGCGGTGCTTCCGCACATCCAGAACCTGTACGAACTCTATCAGTTGTTTGCGCAAGCACGTAAAAAGCGCGGTGCCATCGACTTCGATACGATCGAAACCCGTATCGTCTGCAACCCGCTGGGGCGCATCGAAAAGATCGAGGCTTATACGCGCAACGATGCGCACAAGCTCATAGAAGAATGCATGTTGGCCGCCAATACCTGTGCCGCCGAGTTCATGACGCGCAACAAGCGTTCCGGCCTATACCGCGTGCACGAGGGTCCCACACCTGAAAAGCTCAGGAACTTGCGCGACTACCTGCGCAACCTCGGCTTGACGCTGGAAGGGGGCGAGGATCCGTCCACCGATGACTACGCCAAGCTGGTTCAGGCGGCGCGTAACCGTCCCGACTTCGCCATTATCCAGACCATGTGTCTGCGTTCCTTGCAGCAGGCCATCTATAGTCCCGAACAGGTCGGGCATTTCGGCTTGTCCTATGACCACTATGCGCATTTCACTTCGCCCATACGGCGCTACCCCGACCTGCTGACGCACCGGGTCATCAAGGGCATTCTTCACAACAAGAAGTACATACCGCAAGTCGACGATGTCGGCAGCCTGGCCGCACTGCCCAAAGAGGAACGCGAGCATGCGGTCTGGGAAAAGCTGGGCGTGCTGCTGTCGGCCCGCGAGCGCCGCGCCGATGATGCCTCGCGCGACGTCGAGGCATGGCTCAAGTGCTGGTTCGTCAAGGAGCATGTCGGCGAAGAGTTCAGCGGCCGGGTAACAGGTGTCGCGCCATTTGGCATCTTTATCACGCTCGATACGCTTTTCGTGGAAGGCATGGTGCATGTATCTGAACTGGGCTCCGACTACTTCCAATACAACGAAGCCATGAATGAACTGCGCGGTGAACGCACAGGCATACGCTACCGTCTGACCGACGCGGTGCAGGTGCAGGTCGCACGCGTCGACCTCGAAGCCCGGCGCATCGAATTTCGCTTGGTAAAGGGCACTACCTTCAAGGCGTTGAAAGCATCCATCGAAACCGAAGAAGCGGTGCCGCGTAAAAAACGGGCAGCATCCACCAAGCCGGAAGCGCTCAAAGGCACGACCTCGCGGCAGCGGCGGGCGGCAGCCAAACGGGGAGCCAAGGCGGCGGCCCCGAAGAAGGCAACCCGAAGACACTAAGGTCAAACACAAGCCCGAAGTGGCGACAGTAGTTTGGAGGGGTAAAATGCGTTTGCAGCGGACTCGTGCGATTCTTGCTGCAAAACAACTCCATAAGGATATACATGTCGTCTCATCAGGTTTTGGCCGGCTTTCACGCCGTGATCGCCCGCTTGCGCCACGCCCCAGAATCCATCAAGGAACTCTACGTCGAAGCGTCGCGGCGCGACAAGCGCATGCAGGCCTTCATCGAGCAGGCGCAATCGGCCAATATTCGGGTTCATCCCGTTGCCGCCGACCGTCTTGACGGCCTGGCTCGCGGCACCCGCCACCAGGGGGTCGTTGCGCTGGCCGAACCGCACACGCTGGCCGTCGATGTCGATGAGGTGCTGGACTGGCTGGAAGACAAGCCGGAACCTCCATTGTTTTTGCTCCTGGATGGCGTAACCGACCCCCACAACCTCGGCGCGTGCCTGCGCACTGCCGATGCGGCGGGCGTGCACGCCGTGATCGCACCGCGCGACAAAGCGGTTGGCTTGAACACCACGGTGCAACGTGTTGCCAGTGGCGCCGCCGAAACCGTGCCGTACATCATGGTCACCAATCTGGCTCGTACGATGCGCCAGCTTAAGGAGCGTAATGTATGGATAGTAGGTACCGACGATCAGGCCGCCTCCACCATTCACCAGGTTGACGCGCGCCGCCCCATGGCATGGGTTATGGGAGCCGAGGGCGAAGGCATGCGTCGGCTTACCCGCGAAACCTGCGACGAACTCGTCCACATTCCCATGCTGGGCTCGGTCGAAAGCCTGAACGTCAGTGTCGCCAGCGCCGTGTGCCTGTACGAAACTGTGCGCCAGCGCCAAGCCTGAAACAGCAAGGCCGTGTCCCGCAAGCCGGGCCGGCCGTTGCATGACGATCGTTGCCGTCGGCACGGTCTCTATTTTCTTCCACCTATTTGTTGATTCTTGATCATGGCACAAAACGGTTTTACCACTACGATTCTTCATTCTGACCGGCGTGCGTCGGTGGAGCACGGCGCCATACACAAGCCCATGCATCCGGCGTCCCAGTACGCATTTGCCGACGCGCGCGAGTTGGCGGCAGTATTTCAGGGGAAGCCGGGGTTTACCTATGCGCGCCAGGGTACGCCTACCACTGCGGCCCTGGAAGCAAAGATCACGCAGATGGAGGGCGGGGCCGCCACGGTCAGTTTCGCAACAGGCATGGCGGCCCTGGCGGCAACGTTTTTCGCACTGCTCAAGGCGGGTGATCATTTGATCAGCAGCCAGCATATTTTTGGCAACACCAACAGCCTGCTTGGCACGCTGGCCGACCTCGGTGTGATCGTGACCGTGGTGGACGCAACCGACGTGAACAACGTCGCAGCCGTACTGCGGAGCGAGACGAAAATGGTGTTTACGGAGTCGCTGGCCAATCCGGGTACCCAGGTGGCCGACTTGCTCGCCATCGGCAACTGGTGCAAGGACAAAGACCTGGTCTATGTCGTCGACAACACGCTGGCGACGCCCTGGCTATGCCAAGGCATCACAATGGGGGCGTCGCTGGTGATCAACTCGCTGTCCAAGCACATAGGCGGGCACGGCAATGCGCTGGGTGGAGCGGTCACCGATACCGGACTGTACGATTGGAGCGACTATGCCAACATTGCGGAGCCTTATCGTAAAGGCAAGTCCAGTTCCTGGGGGCTGACGCAGATAAAGAAAAAGGGTTTGCGCGATATGGGCGGCACCCTGGCTTCGGAAGCAGCTCATCGCATTGCAACTGGCGCTGAAACGCTGGCCCTGCGCATGGACCGTGCATGCGCAAATGCGCTTGCCCTGGCCCAATTCCTGAGCCAGCACCCCAAGGTGGCCAAGATACACTACCCCGGGCTTCCAGATCATCCACAACATGCACGCGCCGCACAGCTTTTCGGCAATCGTTTTGGTGCTTTGATGGGCGTCGAGCTTGTTGATGACGTGGACCTGTTTGATTTCCTGAACCGGCTGCGGGTTCTGATATTGGCAACCCATTTGGGGGATAACCGTACGCTGGTGCTGCCGATGGCGCAGACCATTTACTACGAAATGGGTGCCGAACGCAGGGCGTTGATGGGTATTTCCGATAACTTCCTGCGCGTATCGGTCGGAATCGAAGATACACAGGACATTCTGGACGATTTTGTGCAGGCGCTCGAATAACCGGCGCGTTTGAAAGTCCGCGCTGTGCCCGTTACCATAGTTTCAGTTGGTCCGATAGCTTTCGGACCAATTTTTTATGAATTGTTGAAGTTAGCGTACGAAATTGAAAAAGTCAGCAATGATGCGGGTTTTCAAGGCTTTTCGCTTGACAGGTCCGGCATTCAAAGGCTTAATACGCGGTAGTCAGCTGCGTGTGCTTCAAAAGCAGCACCGCCACCTGGTTGCGCCACCTCATGTCGGCTGGCAATACGATTCGCAAAAAACCGCGTCACGTATTTTTCCATCAAGCGCCAAGTCAATCCCACGGGGATTAACTTGGCTACAATAATTTTTAGGGGTAATCCTTAATGAACAAAACTGAGCTCATCGAACACATTTCCACCAAAGCAGATTTGTCGAAAGCAGACGCGGGCCGCGCGCTCGAGGCATTCATCGGAGCCGTAAAAACAACACTAAAAAAGAAGGGCTCCGTGACCTTGGTTGGCTTTGGCACCTTTGCCGTTTCGGAACGCGCCGCACGCACCGGCCGCAATCCACGCACCGGCGAAGAGATCAAGATCAAGAAAGCCCGGGTACCCAAGTTCCGTCCTGGTAAAGCACTGAAAGACGCAGTCAACTAAGTTGGCGGCAGTTGCATTGGCAAACGCGCTAGGCTATAATTCTGTCTTCGCGTTTTGCGCCAAATAAGTGGTACCCGAGAAAACACCGGGTGCTTAGCTCAGTTGGTAGAGCGGCGCCCTTACAAGGCGTAGGTCACAGGTTCGAACCCTGTAGCACCCACCACTCATTTGCGGCAATATGCAGAAATAAAGCACTTAAGGCAACTTAAGTGCTTTTTTTTCGTTTCGGTCCGGCACCTTTGAGGAGGTCTTATGCGACTAGACAAATGGCTGTGGGCAGCGCGATTCTTCAAAACGCGGGGCCTGGCGGGTACTGCAATAGATGGCGGCAAGGTCAAGGTCAACGGCGCCAACGCAAAGCCGGCAAAGGCCCTTAAGCTGGGCGACCGCTTGCATATACACGCCGGCGACCAAAACTTTGATATTGAAGTTGTGGCTCTCAATGATCAGCGCCGACCGGCCCCCGAAGCCAGGCTGTTGTATGCCGAGACTCCTGAAAGTCTCATCGAACGCGCACGGCAGGCTGAACTCAAAAAGCTGGCACCGATGCTGCCCGGCGATCGGAAGGGACGCCCCACCAAGCGGGACAGGCGAAAGCTGGAATTGTTTCGCGAAGAGTGATATTGCGAATAGTTCGCATTTCTGATAATATTTTGCACTTGTTTTAATCAACAGCGTGACGCCTGTTCGGCGGCTGCGCCGTCCATACTTCAATTGTCTATCAATGCCGCGTGCTCATGCTGAACCGAAGTCCCGCCCCGTGCTTATCAAAGTGGCCGGGATCGCCGTTGCAGTGGGATTGCATCTGGCAGTGTTGGGTGCCGTCCTGTCTTCGCCTCCGGTCAAGCCCGAGATGGAGATGCCCGAAACGGTAGAGGTGCGTTTTGTTGAGATCGCGGAGGAGGTCGTCGATGCCGCGGCCAATGTCGAAACTGAGCCAGAGCCGGTCCAGGAAGTCGCTGTCGCGGAACCTGAACCGGAGCCGGAACCCGTCGTCGAACCCGAGCCTCCGGAGCCCGAACCCGAGCCTGTAATAGAGCCGGAACCGGAACCGGAACCGATTGTCGAGCCTGAGCCCGAGCCAGTCGTGGAACCGGAACCCGAGGCCATAACACCCGAACCGCCTCCCGAGCCCAAGCCCAAGCCCGAACCGAAACCGGAGCCAAAACCCGAACCTAAGCCCAAGCCTAAGCCCAAGCCTAAACCCAAGCCCAAGCCGGTAATCAAGGCCCCCGCGAAGCCGGTAGCGCCGGTTGTGGCAGCGGCGCCGGCGGGCAAGGCAAGTGCGCCAGCGGTGCCCAAGGCTCCTCCCGCGCCGGTGGATCCGAATCGCCCGCGCATGATAGGCAAGGTGGACTACCTCGGGAAACGGCCCAACCCTGTCTACCCGCGCGTTTCCGAGCGCCGGGGTGAGCAGGGCCGCGTCGTGGTGCGTGTCTTGATCTCTGCGCAAGGTAGCGTGTTGAAGGCATCGGTAAGGTCGTCTTCGGGCCACGAACGCCTGGATATGGCTGCGGTGAAGGCTGCCAGTAGTGCTCGTTTCAAACCTTATACGGAAAACGGTGTCGCCTATCAGGCCATGGCCGATATTCCTTTTGATTTTGTTTTATAGGACATAACGAATGTTGGATTTTCTTGATAGCGCCCTGCAGGTGATTGCCCAACTCGGCGATGTCCCGGCCGCGACGCAGGGTGCCGCGGCGGCATCGAGCACCACGGCGGCGGAAGCGGCGGGGGCTGGCGGCATGCTGCACTTCATTTCACAAAGCGATATTGTGGGAAAGACTTTGTTCGGCTTTCTTATCGTGATGTCGCTGACCAGCTGGTACCTCATCTTCGTCAAGACCTTCATCAATATCCGCATCGGTATGCGCTCGAAGAAGTTTCTGACTGAATTCTGGGCGGCCAGTTCGCTGGAGCAGGTAGAGAATGAAATTGCGACGCATGGCGCCAACGAGCCATTCGCCCACTTGGCTATTCATGCCATCCATGCGCGCAACCATCATGCCAAATATGGCGCCGTGAAGCTGGAAGAGAAGGGCTCGACCGGCGCCTTCGTGACGCGCACCATACGCAAAGTCATCGACGAGGAAACGGCACGCCTGGAAAATGGCTTGACCATATTGGCTTCCATCGGCTCCACAGCGCCATTTGTGGGCCTGTTCGGTACGGTGTGGGGCGTCTACCACGCCTTGGTCGGTATCGGATTGTCCGACGGTGTAACCGTGAATCGCATCGCCGGCCCTGTGGGCGAAGCGCTCATCATGACGGGCCTGGGCCTGGCTGTGGCCATTCCAGCCGTATTGGCGTACAACGGTTTCGTGCGCAGCAATCGCGTCTATCTGGCTCGGCTCGATGTTTTTGCACATGACCTGTTCACGTTCCTTACCACCGGCCAGCAGGTGTCGGACTCGTCCAATAAAGCACGCCGCGTCGTGCTTGCCGCAAGCAAGGGTGAATAATGGCATTCGGCAGCTTTGACAACAAAGGGGCAAGCCATACGGTTTCCGAGATCAATATGGTCCCGCTTATCGATGTGATGCTGGTGCTGCTGGTGATATTCATCATTACCGCACCGTTGCTCAGTCACTCCATCAAGATCAATGTGCCCCAGGCGTCGTCGCAGCCGGTAGAGCAAGAGCCCAAGACCATAGACCTTGCCGTGGACGCCCAGGGGCAGATGTTCTGGAACGAGCAACCGGTTACCGGCGATGATCTTACTCAGAGATTCGCTGCCGAAGCGGTCCTCGATCCCCAGCCCGAAGTGCGTATCCGGGCCGACTTGAATACGCGTTATGAGGTGCTTGCGCAGGTAATGAGCAGTGCCAGGGCGGCAGGTTTGAAGCGGCTGGGCTTTATTACGCGGCCCGGCTCCACGGATGCCCAGGCGGCCGATCCGGCGGGATCAGACGCTGCGGCAACGCCCGCGGTCAATTAGCGGCGGGTTACGGCGCTAAGCCGCTTGTCAGGGTTGTAACTGCAGCGGCTAAATCACTGTGCAACCATAAAACCCGAGTCGCTTCGATATAGAATTGCGGTATGAGAGTACTAGTTATCGAAGACGACACGACCTTGGGCCATGCCTTGCAGGAATTCCTTGTCGAACAAGGGTATGCGGTCGATTGGCTGGAAGATGGCGACCAGGTGCTGGGCGCGGTAACCGGGCAAAACTACGATTTGCTTTTGCTGGATCTGAATTTGCCGGGTCAAAGCGGCCTCGATATCCTCCAAAAGCTGCGCGCCGGCAATCACCAGGTTCCTGTCCTGATTCTTACCGCACGCGATGGTATCGAAGACCGCGTCGCCGGCCTGGATGCGGGTGCCGACGACTACGTCACCAAACCTTTCGAACTGCCCGAACTCGCGGCGCGCGTGCGCGCCTTTGGCCGCCGGCGTACCGGTCAGGCGCAGCCCTACATCGAAGCGGGCCCCTTGCAGTTCGATACGGTGGGCCGCGAAGTACGCGTCAATGGCGAACGCATTTCATTATCGGTGCGTGAGTTGTCCGTGCTGGAAATGCTCATGGCTCGTGTGGGACGGGTAGTCACCAAGCGACAGATCGTCAATTCACTTTCGGCCTGGGACGCCGACTTCAGCGAGAACGCCGTTGAAGTCTATGTCTATCGCCTGCGTAAAAGGCTGGAGGGCACCGGGACAAGCATACAGACCGTGCGCGGCTTCGGCTACCTGCTCGAAGTTGAAAGTGCCACCTGACTCAAAAAGCCGATTGATGCCGCGCGGTTCGCTGGCACGTCATCTCGTTCTTCGCTTGCTGCCGGCCGTCATCGTGCTGGTACTGCTCGATTTGAGCGCGACCTGGGTCATGACGCGCAAGATGACCATGGAAGAATGGCTGCTGCGCGATATTTTCTGGACTATGGTCCTTAGCCAGGTCATGCTGGTTTCCGTCTTCGCATGGGTTCTGATCTCTGGCGTGCGCTCCGGCCTGGCTTCGGTCAATCGTCTTTCCCGGGAGATCAGCCAACGCTCCATCGACGACTTGCAAGCCCTGGATACTACTGGGCTGCCTTCCGAAGTCGCTCCCATGGTCGCTCACGTAAACGATTTGTTGCTGCGCCTGGATGATTCCATGCAGGCCCAGAAGCGCTTCATCGGTCATGCAGCCCATCAGTTGCGCACGCCCTTGGCCGGGCTGAAGCTCGAGTCCGAGCTCATGCTGACGAGGCAGCTGCCCGACGATGTCCGCGAGCGGGCCGAGCGCATCAAGACGGTCACCGATCGCATGATACGGCTGGGCCAGCAGTTGCTGGTGCTGGCGCGCGCCGATTCATCGACCCGGCCGCAGGACAGCTTCGTGCGCAGGGATCTATGCGATTGGGTCCGAAACAGCGGGGCCGAATGGATACCTGCCGCGCGGGCGAGGCGAGTCGATATACAACTGGTGGCGCCCGATGAGCCGGTATGGGTCGACGTCGATGCATTATTGCTCGAAGAGCTGCTGAGTAACCTGATCGACAATGCGCTGCGCTATGGCGTGGGAGCTAGCAGCATCACATTGCGCGTGGCGCCGAATCCGCCGTCGTTGACGGTGGAGGACGACGGGCCAGGTATCGATCCGGAAGACATCGGCCGCGTGTTCGAAGCTTTCTACCGTTCGCCGCGGGCCGGTGCGGGCGGCTCCGGCCTGGGGCTAGCCATTGTTCGCGAGATTGCGCGGGCTCACGGCGGCTGGTGGAATCTGACAAGCCGCCCGGCGTTTCCGGGCACCCGTATAACCGTTGTATTTCCTGGCCCGCGCATCGGTGCGAAGCTCAGAAGACAAGATAAGCAATGAATAGTGCAACAGTGGCCCCAGGGCAAGTGAAACCGGGCGCAACGCCTACAGCGGCTATTATGCTGGGCGCTTTGGGCGTCGTGTACGGCGACATCGGAACCAGCCCGCTGTATACCATCAAGGCGGCATTGGCGCGGTTGGAGAATCCCGGCGAGGCAGAGGTGCTGGGACTGCTGTCATTGCTGTTCTGGATGCTGATGATGGTTGTTTCGCTCAAGTACATAACCATCATGCTGCGCGCGGACAATCGAGGCGAGGGCGGTACGCTGGCATTGATGGAGCTTGCGCTTCGGGGGGTAACGGGCCCCCGGAGATGGCGGCTCATGGTGTTGGGACTTATCGGCGCCTGTCTGTTTTACGGGGACAGCATGGTGACGCCGGCTATTTCCGTGCTGTCGGCGATGGAGGGCATTGTGCTCGTATCGCCCACGCTGGAGCGATGGGTTGTGCCTGCGGCCGTTGTCGTCCTGGCCGGGCTGTTCATGATCCAGTCGCGGGGAACCGGCGCGGTGGGCAAGCTTTTTGGTCCCGTCATGCTCGTCTGGTTCCTAACGCTGGGGGTGCTGGGCGCCTGGCGTATTGCGCTCGAACCGGGTGTGCTGCGGGCCCTGAATCCAATGTGGGCCTATGCTTTTATTGCGAACGCGCCCTGGGAGATTTTCCTGCTGCTGGGGGCTATCGTGCTGGCGCTCACAGGCGCGGAAACCATCTACGCCGATATGGGCCATTTCGGCCGCTCCGCCATACGGCGCGTATGGTTCGGAGCAGTGCTTCCCGCACTGGTTCTTTGCTACTTTGGACAGGGCGCTGTCATTCTGGCCGACCCTTCAACCGCCAAGAATCCCTTCTTCCACCTGGCACCGGCCTGGGCCCTTGTGCCTTTGGTCTGTCTGGCCACGATGGCCACGATTATTGCTTCGCAATCGGTGATCTCCGGTGCATTTTCGGTTACTCGCCAGGCTGTCCAGCTTGGATTCTGGCCGCGCATGGTCATTCTGCATACCTCGGCTCGCGAGGAAGGGCAGATATACTTGCCGCGCGTGAATATATTGCTGTTTATTGCAGTGCTGGTGCTGGTTCTTGCCTTTCAATCTTCGGAAGGACTGGCTCACGCGTATGGCTTCGCGGTCACAGGCACTATGCTCATGACATCGTTGCTGGCATTTGCCGTTCTGCCGCGTCATGCAAAAGGATACAGGCGCTTGCTGTGGCTGGTCCTGATAAGCGTTTTCTTGACCATGGACGTTTTGCTGTTCTCGTCCAATGCGCTGAAAATTCACGATGGCGGCTGGGTCCCCCTGCTGGTGGGTGCCTGCCTGCTGACGTTGATGATCACCTGGAAGCAGGGCCGCCAGACCATGCACGACACCCTGGCCGGGGACCAGCAGCCGCTCAAGACATTCATGGAAGCATTGGAAGAGTATCCGCCGGCTCGCGTGCCGGGGACCGCGGTCTTTATGAGCATGATCGTCAATACGGTGCCGCCAGCCCTGTTGCACAATCTCAAGCACAACAAAATATTGCATGAGCAGGCGTTGTTCCTGACTGTGGAAAGCGCCGATGTTCCGTATGTGCCGTTCAGCGAGCGCTACCAACTCGAGCGACTAAGCCGCAGCGGCTGGCAGGCGGTGGCGCGTTGGGGTTTCAAGCAGGAGCCCAACGTGCCGCAAGTATTGGAACAGATCGCCGAAGAACATCGCGAATTGAATCTGGACCCCATGCAAACCTCATACTTCCTGTCGCGCCAAACGGTTATTGTCCGGCGCAAGCTGCCGTGGTATACGACGTGGCGTCGCCATCTGTTTGCCTTTATGTCCCGCAACGCCAGCCGTACCACCCGCTTCTACAAAATCCCTCCCAACAGGGTTGTAGAAATGGGCATGCAGATGGAGCTATAGTCAGCCCTTAATTGGGGCCCGTGCCCGGGATTGTTTCCGGTGGGACTGGCGTGAGGGAGGGGGCTGGCACAACGGCAGGTGGATTCGGCGTGAGTCCTGGCGCCGGAACCGTTCCGGGAGCGGGCGTGGGCGTTCCCGTGGTGGTGATGGTCGTTTCACGCAACACACCGCCGCCGCCAACGCTGCCTTCGGTCGTAGTGCCTACACCCGACATCTGCAACATGCATTCGTCCCGTTGGTCTATGGGCAGGGCATTGCATCTTGCTTTTTCGTTTTCGCCGTAGGCTTGCGGATTGCCATTGTTCAAGCGGTTGCGGCTGGCTTCTTCGCGGGCGGCGCCCGCTTCGCGTATGCAGGTAGGCTTGTCCTGATTGGTTTGACCCGCGTTGCAACGGGCAAGGTCTGCCTTGTATCTCGCTTCGATGTCAGCGGCACTCATGGACGCGCCGGAACCCGCTGCCATCGCCAGCGGGACAGCCAGGCAGGCGCCCAGGGCACATGCCGCCAATGTTCGGGAAGACAATATTCTCGATCGAGTATGCATCGTGGATGTACTCCTTATTGAATTATTGTTTGACTCAGCAAGCGGCGTTCCTGGAAGGTAGACCGAAGGCGCTTGCGCGCTACTCGCCTTCCTGCTCCTTCTGCGCCACGCGAAGCTTGCGCCGGATCGCGGCGCGCATCAACAGCATGGTGGATACCGGCGCGGTAATGATCAGGAAAACCGTGAGCAGTACCTGATGAACGACAACGCGTTCTTCGAGCGTGGAGCTTACCAGGATCGAAGCCATCACCATACCGAAGACGCCCAGTGTATTGCCCAGCGCAGGCGCGTGAATGCGGCGGTAAAACTGATTCAGGCGCAACAGGCCTATTGAGCCTGTCAGCGTGAGCAGGCCGCTGATGACGAGAAATAGGGACGCCGGGACGGCGATCCAGATCGGCAGTGTATCCATCATGGTTCAATGACCTCCCCACGCAACAGGAATTTGGCCATGGCGACCGTGCTTACAA
>JAKFDW010000095.1:0-20152 GCA_036675955.1 Orrella sp.
AAACCGTATGACTACTCCGCTAGATCAGTCAGCAGAACGCAAGCCCACTGTGCGTCCCGCCCCCTACGACCCAACGCAAAAGCAGAAGTCGGGCGAGAAAACGTCGCGCATTCCCATCAAGGTCGTGCAGGCCGAACGCCTGAAAAAGCCCGAATGGATACGTGTCAAGGCGGCAGCGCCCGGCTCGCGCTTTCACGATATCAAGCGCATCCTGCGCGAACATAATCTGCATACCGTCTGCGAAGAAGCGTCGTGCCCCAATATCGGCGAATGTTTCGGCAAGGGCACTGCCACCTTCATGATCATGGGCGACAAGTGTACGCGCCGCTGTCCCTTCTGTGACGTCGGTCATGGCCGCCCCGATCCCCTCGACACCGACGAGCCGGTCAATCTGGCGCGCAGCATTGCCGCCATGAAGCTGTCGTATGTGGTCATCACTTCGGTCGACCGCGACGATTTGCGCGATGGCGGTGCGGCCCATTTCGTGGAATGCATACGCAAGGTGCGCGAGCTGTCGCCAAGCACCCGAATCGAAGTGCTGGTGCCCGACTTTCGCGGTCGGCTGGATCGCGCGCTGGGCATCCTCAACGAAGGCCCGCCCGACGTAATGAATCACAATCTGGAAACCGTTCCACGTTTGTACAAGCAGGCGCGCCCGGGCTCCGACTACCAGCACTCGCTCAAGCTGCTGTCCGACTTCAAGGCATTGCATCCGGGCGTATCGACCAAGTCCGGCCTGATGCTGGGCCTGGGCGAAACAGACGAAGAAATTCTCGACGTCATGCGCGATTTGCGCGCACACAATGTCGATATGCTTACCATAGGCCAGTATCTTCAGCCTTCCGAGCATCACCTGCCGGTATTGCGCTATGCGCATCCCGACATTTTCGCCATGCTGGAACGCGAAGCCTACGCCATGGGGTTCAGCCACGCGGCGGTGGGCGCCATGGTCAGGTCTTCCTACCATGCCGATGAACAGGCGCACGCCGCCGGCGTAGCCTAGGGCCCGCGCTCCCAAGGCATAGCGGCCACTTCGTTGTCCTTCCTTGCGCTGGAACAACGATCTTATCTTTCAATAGTCGTTCAATACCTATGTAGTGCCGGTGTGCCGGCACGCATACAAGGTATTGAACATGACTCTGCGTAATCGAATTGCCGCCATCACCTTGACAGCACTGGTGGGAGGCTGCGGCATGGTGGCTGAAGAACCAGGAACAGGAAACGCCGGCCACAGCGAGCTGGCAGTCATCAAGGCCGGCAAGACAAGCTATTACCCGGCAGGCGACTATGTGCGCAACGGCAATCCCGTCAGCCCGGCGCGGCGCACCTTGCGGTTCGATCGCGATTTCGAGATCATGAAACGCCAGGTGAGCCAGGCTGAATATCAACAATGCGTGATTGCAGGCGCCTGCAAGAAGCTGGACAAGGCACAGCGCGATGCCGTTGCGACCGATCTGCCCGTCGTCGGCATCAGTTGGCGCGATGCCACTGACTATGCTGCCTGGTTATCGGCGCGTACGGGCCGCCGCTACCGTCTGCCCACCTACGCGGAATGGGTGTATGCCGCAGGCTCCATGTACAAAGAAGACGTTATCGTCGATGCGTCCGACCCCAGTGATCCCGCCCAGCGTTGGCTCATGGAGTACAGGCTCGAAACCCAGCGAAAATCCACGATCGATGGTACCCCCAGGCCGTTCGGAAGTTTCGGCAGCAATGCGGCGGGCGTCGCCGACATGGTGGGCAATGTATGGGACTGGACCGATACATGCCACACCCGCCAGCATGTCGATCAAGACGGAGCGGCAATGCTGCCTCCTGCCGAGAACTGCGGAATACGGGCAGTGGCGGGAAGGCATCGCAGCTACATATCGGACTTCATCCGCGACCCCAAGGGCGGAGCATGCTCGGTCGGTGTGCCCCCCAGCAACCTGGGATTTCGCCTCGTGCGCGAGCCGGCCGCTTCTTAGTATGCAAATAGCATACTAGGATTCGACCCTGGCGTCGGCAGGGCGGCTTGCCGGCGCATGCGGGCCTTCGGCCAGCCGTATCAGGTCGTCTACCGCACACACCACAATTCGCTTGCGCCCGCTGGTGACAAGGCCGCGGTCCTTCCACGCACTGAGCAGACGGCTTACCGTATGCAGTGTCGTGCCCGTCATTTCGGCGATGTCCTGACGGGTGATAGGGAAGTCGATAACGATGCCTTCAGGCGTTTGCCGCCCCGATTGATCCACCAGGCGCAAAATCGCGCGTGCCACCCTCTGCTCGACTTCTTCGGTAGAAAGCTCCTGTATGCGGGTGTGTGCATCCTGCAAGCGTTGACCGACTGTTTGCAAGGCATTCGAAGCGAAGTGCGGATTGCTGGCGGTGAAGTGATCCCATTCGCTGGAAGGCCAGCTGAGCGCCAGGCTTTCCTGCACGGCGACAGTCGAGGCCGGATAGTTTGGCCGCCGCATGGCCCGCGCGATTCCGAAAACGTCTCCTGGATTCACATACCGGACCACGACTTGTTCGCCATCCGGCGTGATTTGAACCACCTTCAGATGGCCGTGCAGAAGCACGAAAAAACGGTCGGCCACCTCGCCCTGGCGGAAAGCGGCATCGCCTGTCAGGAGACGGCATACCAGGGCTGTTTCGAGTATGGAATCCAGATCGGCATCAGGCAAAGACTTGAACAGATCAAGGTTCTTTATAAGAGACCTATTCAGATTTGACGGCATTGAGGGTCCATGCGGGGTGACAGGAGATTCGATTCTACCATCGGCCTATTTGGACAATGTATGGCGCTGCTCTGCGCCTTGGGCCCGCTATGCGGGCAAATAAGCCACACAACGGCGCTTATTAGTAAAAACCCGGGTAAATGTGCTTCTGAGTTTGCGCTGCCGCAAAGAAGCACTGCGCGCAAAGGTTTCAAATGGATACATGGATAAATAGTACCGGAGTCGAAAAGCATCAAATCCGAAAAGTCTGCTTTTCGACGTGACACCGGCCGTGTAGCCGTTCGTAAGCAGTCGAACTTTTATTGTAAACGGAGCTTCATCATGGAACGTCGTTCATTTCTCAAAACAGCCGGCCTCAGCGCGATGGCAGGTTCAGCCGTTGTAGCCGCTCCCGCACTGGCAAAAGGCAAGGCCGCCCCGGCTACTGAAAAGGCCCTGTCCGAGTCCGAAATTGCAAAGCTCAAACGCGTGAAGGTAGAGCTTGTCGCTCCGCCCATGGTGCACAAGCATGAACAAGTGGCCAGCGGCGCACCCCGTATTGTCGAATTCCGCATGGAGATCGAAGAAAAGAAGATCGTTATCGACGACAATGGCACGACTTTGCAGGCAATGACCTTCAACGGTTCCATGCCCGGGCCCACCATGGTGGTCAGTGCGGGCGACTATGTCGAGCTCACCCTGGTGAACAAGGCCAGCAATGCCATGCCGCACAACGTGGATTTTCACGCTGCAACCGGGGCACTGGGCGGCGCCAAACTGACCAACGTCAATCCTGGCGAACAAGTCACGCTGCGCTTCAAGGCCGATCGTCCTGGCACATTTGTTTATCACTGCGCACCCGAAGGCATGGTGCCCTGGCACGTGGTATCCGGCATGAGCGGAACCCTCATGGTATTGCCGCGCGACGGCTTGAAAGACCCTGCCGGCAATCTCCTGCGCTACGACACGGCCTACACCATAGGCGAATTCGACCTGTACATCCCGAAAGACGAGAATGGAAAGTACAAAAACTACAACACCCTGGCCGAGAGCTATGGCGATACCGCGGAAGTCATGCGCAAGCTCGTTCCTTCCCATATCGTGTTCAACGGCAAGGTAGGCGCACTGACGGGTGAAGGCGCCTTGAAGGCCAAGGTTGGCGAAACTGTCCTGATCATCCATTCCCAGGCAAACCGCGATACACGCCCTCACCTGATTGGCGGACATGGCGATTGGGTATGGGAAACCGGCAAATTTGCCAATCCGCCCGAAAAAGACCTGGAAACATGGTTCATTCGTGGCGGTTCGGCGGGCGCGGCGCTCTATACCTTCAAGCAACCCGGCGTCTATGCCTACCTCAACCACAATCTGATCGAAGCGTTCGAACTCGGCGCCGCGGGCCACATCGTGGTCGAAGGCAAATGGAACGACGATTTGATGAAACAGATCAAGGCGCCTGGTCCCATCGTTGCCTGATCATTCCAACACCTTTGTATTGTAAGGCTGCCTGCCCGGGCGGGCAGCCTGCAACGTAACCCTGTAACAGCGATCCGCATCGTGCAGGTTGGCTAGTCCCGAATTTGGAGATAAATATGTTGAAGCTTGCTCATGTTGCCGTGGCCCTTACACTTGGTGTCGGTCTGGCGTCCGTAGCCACTGTGGCTGCCGCAGAGACGGTGAATCCTGCCGGCGAGAAGCTGTACAAGACAGCATGCATAGCCTGCCACAGCACCGGCGTGGCCAACGCTCCCAAGGTAGGCAACAAAGCTGCCTGGGCGCCGCTCATTGCCAGCGGCATGGATTCCATGATGGCAGTTGCCATAAAAGGCAAGGGCGCAATGCCGCCGCGGGGGGCCTCGTCGGCCGACGACGCTACGCTGCGCGCCGCCGTCGAATACATGGTGCAGGCATCGCGCTAAGCCAGGCAAGACATATGTTCTGTCATTCTTTTCCCGATAAAGTTGTCACGATTCATCGGGAAAATACCGATATTTAAACCGGATCAGCTATATACACTGGCTCCATGCCTACAGGCATGGAGCTTTTTCGTATTGCGTTGTTTTATTGGCTTACCCATCTGATAAATTCAAAAAAGGGCAGCATAAACATGAAGTCGATCCGTAAAACACTACTCCTTTCGGCCATGGCGGCCAGCTTTTTCACTCTGGCAGGCGTTGCCCAGGCACGCGATCTCACCATCGCCTTGCGTTCCGAGCCCAGCTCCATGGACCCCCAGTTCCATTCGCTCACGCCCAATACGCAAATGTCGGAAACTTTGTTCGACCCGCTGGTGCGCACCGACGCCAAGGCCCAGCCGGTTCCCAGCCTGGCAGAATCATGGACGGTCGATGGCAACGTGTGGACGTTCAAGCTGCGATCCAACGTGAAGTTTGCGGATGGCTCGCCATTTACATCTGAAGATGTACTCTTCACCTACGCCAGAGTGCCGCTGGTGCCCAATAGCCCATCTTCCTATTCGCTATATTTGAGCGCCGTCGAAAAGGTCGAGGCTCCCGATCCCCTTACAGTCAAAATCACCACCAAAGGGCCTTCACCGGTATTGCTGGCCAATTTGTCCATGGTTCCCATCATGTCCAAGAAAGCCGCATCCGGCTCGGCGCCCGAGGGCAAGACGACGGTCGAACTCAACCGCGGCGACGGGCTCGTGGGTACAGGCCCGTACAAGTTCGTTTCATGGAAGCGAGGGGCGGAAATCATATTCGAACGCAATGACAATTATTGGGGTGAAAAACCGCAATGGGACCGGGTCGTCTACAGGCCTATTTCCAATTCGGCGGCGCGCGTAGCCGCGCTTCTGGCCGGCGATGTCGATATCATTGAAGACCCACCGACCGACGACCTGCCCAAGCTCAAGAGCGACCAGAACCTGCACGTGCAAGAGACGCCCTCGGTGCGTGTCATCTATATCGCACTGAATCAAGGCAAGGAATTGCCTCCAGGCATGTCCGGTACCGGAGACAAGAATCCACTGGCCGACAAGCGCGTGCGTCAGGCGCTGTCGCTGGCCATCGACCGCAAGGCAATTGTCGAACGGATCATGGGCGGATCCGCCCAGCCGGCAGGCAACCTGCTGGCCTATCCGGGCTTCGGAACGTCCAAGGAACTGTCTAACGTTGCATCCGCCGACCCTGCCAAGGCAAAAGAATTGCTGGCGGCCGCCGGTTATCCCGACGGGTTTTCCATTTCCCTGGGGTCGCCAGCCGGACGTTATACCAACGACCAGCGCATTGCGCAGGCAGTGGCATCCATGTGGGCGCGAATCGGCGTTAAGGCGAATGTCGAAACCATGGCGCCCCCGGTATTCTTCAAGAAACGGGACAGCTTTGCGTTCAGCACCTATCTAGCGGGTTGGGCCGCCAGTTCGGGTGAGATGCTCAATCCGCTGACGGCTCTGGTCCATACCAAGAAGCCTGATCTGGGACTGGGAACCACAAACTGGAGCAAGTATTCCAATCCCGAACTCGACAAACTGGTCATCGAGGCATCCCGCACACTCGACGATGCCAAGCGTTCCGAAATGCTGCAGAAAGCAGGCGGCATGGTAATGGAAGACTACGGCATCCTGCCCCTGCAGTTCGAAATGTCGGTTTGGGCCATGAAGAAGGATATCCGTTATGGCGGGCGCACCGACCAGATGACCTTGGCGCAAGACATCACGCTTGTTAAATAAGCGGCAGCAAGCCGGTGCTGTTGACTATCATCCGCCGTCTGTTGCAGACGGTGCTGGTCGTGTTGATCATGTCGGCCCTGGTCTTCGCAGGTTTATACTTGGTCGGCGACCCGGTCGCCATGCTCGCCAGTCCGGAAGCCACCGACGCACAGCGCGAGGCCCTGAGGCATAGCCTGGGCCTCGACTTGCCGCTGTGGCACCAATACTTCATCTTTCTCAGCAAGGCGGCACATCTCGATTTCGGCAACAGTTTCCTGACTGGCGAGCCGGCCATGCAACTCATTATCGAGCGCATGCCGGCCACCCTGGAGCTTGCTACGCTAGCGATATTGGTCTCCATGGTGATCGGGGTACCGTTGGGGGTCTATGCCGGCCTCAAACCCCGAAGTGTCAGCGCACGATCCATCATGACCGGATCGGTGCTGGGGTTTTCGCTGCCCAATTTCTGGGTGGGGCTGATGTTGATCATGCTCTTTGCGGTGATTCTCGGTTGGCTGCCGGCAGGAGGGCGCGGGCCGGTCCAGTCGTTTGGTCCGATTGAGCTGAGTGTCTTCAACTGGCAGGGGCTGCAGAATCTCATCCTGCCGGCCGCGACCATTGCCGTGGCCAAGTGCGCCCTGATCATCCGTGTGACGCGTGCGGCCACGCGCGAGTCGCTTCCCCAGGACTATATAAAGTACGCACGAGCCAAGGGCCTGAGCAACCGGCGTGTGCTTTCGGTGCATTTGCTCAAGAACATACTCATACCCATTGTCACCATAGGCGGTCTCGAATACGGTCAGGTCATTGCCTTTGCCGTGGTAACGGAAACCGTTTTTTCATGGCCTGGCATGGGCAAGCTTTTGATCGATTCCATCATTACGCTGGACAGGCCGGTCGTGGTCGCCTACCTGATGCTGACAGTGGTGTTTCTTGCGCTGTTGAATTTGCTGGTCGATATCGCCTATACCGTGCTCGATCCGCGTGTGCGCCTTGGAGCAACAACATGATCGCCCAGCCGAAAGCCGCAGTTCCCTTGGCGGTACACGAAAGCCTCTGGCGCGTATTCATTGCTCAATTCCTGGCCAGCAAGCTTGCGGTCCTTGGCCTTGTGCTGCTTGTTGCGTTCGTGTTGCTGGCCGTCTTCGCGCCATGGATTGCGCCGCAGAACCCGTTCAATATCGCCACGCTGGACATCATGGACTCCAAGATGCCGCCCGGCAGCACAACTTTCGACGGGAGCATGACGTATTGGCTCGGTACGGACGGCCAGGCGCGCGACGTGTTTTCGGCCATTCTGTACGGCATGCGCACCAGCTTGTTCGTCGGTGTGGTTTCCGTGTCCGCGGCGTTTCTCATCGGTACCGCGGCAGGCCTGGTGTCAGCCTATTTCGGGGGGCGTATCGATGCCGTGTTGATGCGCACCGTCGATATACAACTGTCGTTTCCCGCCATACTGGTTGCATTGATTCTGCTGGCTGTGTTGGGCAAAGGGGTCGACAAGGTAATCTATGCCTTGATCGCTGTGCAATGGGCCTATTTTGCCCGCGCCGCCCGCGCCGCCGCGATCGTGGAACGCAACAAGGAATATGTCGAGGCCGCGCGCTGCGTGTCCCTGTCGTGGCACAGAATCCTGTGGCGGCACATCTTTCCCAATTGCATTCCGCCTCTCATGGTCATTGCCACCATCGATCTGGCCCATGCTATCGCACTCGAGGCCACGCTTTCATTCCTGGGCGTTGGCGTCCCGGTTACGGAACCATCGCTGGGCATGCTCATATCCAATGGTTTCGAATTCCTGCTGTCGGGCAATTACTGGATTTCGTTTTTTCCCGGCATAGCGCTGGCAGGAATCGTGGTCGCCATCAATCTGGTGGGCGACCACTTGCGCGATATTCTCAATCCGCGCAACGAGATTCAGGGGGTCTCGTTATGATCGCGGCCTGTGCAACGGCGCCCGCTGATCTCCTGCTGGATGTGCAGGGCTTGAAAACGTGGTTCCACACCCGCGAGGGCGTGGTCAAGGCGGTTGACGGCATCTCGCTGCAAATCAGGCAGGGGGAGATCCTGGGGCTGGTGGGCGAATCCGGCTCAGGAAAAAGCATTACGGGGTTCTCGCTCATGAAGCTGGTGGACGAACCGGGCCGCACGCAGGCAGACCGTCTTTTTTTCAATGGCCTGGATCTGCAGAAGCTACCGGCAGAGGAATACCGGCAATTGCGCGGCCGGGATATCGCAATGATTTTCCAGGACCCGTCCACCACGCTCAATCCGGTTCTGCGCATCGACACGCAGATGATCGAGGCGGTGCTTGCCCATAACCGGGTGTCGCGGAAGGCCGCGCGCGCCCGTTCCCTGGATGTATTGAAGAAGGTGGGAATACCATCCCCGGAAGAGCGCCTGAACGTGTATCCGCATCATCTGTCGGGCGGCATGCGCCAGCGCATCGCCATCGCGATCGCCCTGCTCAATTCGCCTAGGCTGATCATTGCCGACGAACCCACCACGGCGCTGGATGTCACCATACAAGGCCAGATTCTCTATGAAGTGCAAAAGCTGTGCCGCGAAACCGGAACGGCCCTGATCTGGATTACGCACGACCTTGCGATAGTCTCGGGCCTGGCCGACAGACTGGCGGTAATGTATGCGGGACGCATTGTCGAGACGGGATCGGCTCGCCAGATCGTGGGCGCCGCCCAGCATCCGTATACGCACGGCCTGATATCGTCCATTCCCTCTGTCCGCACGCGTGGCCGCGATCTTTTCCAGATCCCGGGATCCACGCCTTCTCTGCTGAACCTGCCCAAGGGCTGTCCGTTCCGGACGCGCTGCTATCGAGCCACTGGACAGTGCGAGATCGATCCCGTGCTCGAGGAGGTCGCGCCCGGGCATAGGGTGAGCTGCTGGCACAAGGGGGTGCAGGCATGATGGCCGACAACAAAAGCATTGCTGTGGAACCGGTCAGCAATGCAGCGGGCGGACAGCGCGTGGCGCCTTTGCTGAGCTTGCGCGACTTGCGGCGTCATTTCATCCAGCCGGTCGACCTCGTCCAGCGCGCGGGCAACTTCATCAAGGGGCGGCACAAGCCTCGAACTTTACAAGCCGTGGCCGGGATCGATATTGAGGTGCACGCTGGCGAAGTCATAGGCATCGTCGGTGAATCGGGCTGCGGAAAATCCACGTTGGGCCGCATGATTGCCGGCATCCTGCCGCCCACCTCGGGTGACATCGCTTACAAGGGCCGGTCCATCGCCCAACTGGATGCCGCCGCAAGGCGCGAATACCAGCTGGGCGTGCAAATGATATTCCAGGATCCATTTTCATCGCTCAATCCGCGCATGCGCGTCGTGGACATCATAGGCGAAGCGCCGGTCGTGCACGGCATCGTCAGGCGGGCAAAAATGGAAGAGTACGTAGCCGGACTCATGCAGAAAGTGGGGCTGGATCCCTCGTATCGATTCCGCTATCCCCATCAGTTCTCGGGAGGACAGCGCCAGCGCATAGGCGTGGCACGCGCCCTGGCGCTAAAGCCGGCGCTGATCGTCTGCGACGAAGCCGTGGCTGCGCTCGATGTGTCCATTCAGGCGCAAGTGCTCAATTTGTTTATCCGCTTGCGGCGCGAGCTCGGGCTGACGTACTTTTTCATCAGCCACAATCTGGGTGTGGTAAGCCATATCGCCGATCGCGTGGCCATCATGTACCTGGGGCGCATTGTTGAAATCGCCGATACCGATACGATCTTCGGCCGCGCCCAACATCCTTACACCCAGGCGCTTATCAAAGAATTGCCGGTATTGCGCACCGATCGGCGCCAGTTCGATCCCATCAGGGGTGAATTGCCTTCGCCTATTGATCCGCCGTCGGGCTGCCCATTCCATCCGCGCTGCCCTTACGCCATGGACCGCTGCAGGGTCGAACGTCCCCTGCTCAAGCCGGTCGGCGGGGCATCAAGGGAATATGACTTGCTGCAGGAGCGGCGGAATCCGCATCAAAGCGCCTGCCATCTGAATGATCCTGGTCCTATGGAGACGACATGAAATTCGCCGACGATCCTTTTGAGCCCTATGTACTGTCCTTGCCGGTTACCGATGCCATTCCCCTGATTTGCGACTCGCCTCATAGCGGGGCCATCTATCCGGCGGACTTTCAAAGCTGCCTGCCCTTGTCCGTATTGCGCATGGGCGAGGACTCCTATGTCGACGAGCTTTGGGCGGCGCTGCCTTCGGTGGGGGCCACCTTGCTGGCCGCGAATTTTCCGCGCACATACATAGATCCGAATCGCGACGTCGATGATATCGACCCCAATATCCTGGCAGAGCCATGGACAAGCGAATTGCATCCGACCGAAAAGTCCCGTTTGGGCCACGGTCTCATCTGGAGCATGGCGCGCGATCAGCCGGTCTATGACCGCAAGCTGTGGGTGGCCGAGGTTGAGAATCGCATCGGCACGTACCATCAGCCGTATCATGAGGCACTCAATCGCCAGATCGAGGCGGCTCATGAACGGTTTGGCTGTGTGTGGCATTTGAATCTGCATTCCATGCCGGCTGATTCATATGCGGTACTGAAAATTGAAACGGACAAGGTCCTGGCCGATTTCGTACTGGGCGACCGCGACGGGACGACATGCGACCCGACGCTGACGGGAATCATTGAAGACTTTCTGCTTGAGCGTGGTTATACCGTGGCGCGCAATGATCCCTTCAAGGGCGTGGCGCTGATCTCCCGCATCGGACGTCCGGGAGAAAATCGTCATAGTTTGCAGATCGAGGTCAACCGGGCGCTATACATGAATGAGTCAACCTATGAGAAATCGGCCAATTTCACCGCATTGCAGGCCGACATGGCGCAGTTGAGCCGCAAGGTGGCGGAGTTCGTGAAGTCGCTGATCTGATGACAGTTCCAGTGAATTCGGGCAGTCAGACCAGGTTCGCATCGACAAGATTGAACCGGGCCGATTGACCGGGACGTTCATGGACCGCCCATGTCACCTGTTCGGCGCCTATCTGAATGTCTGCCGTCGCCATGGTGTTTTCCGCATCGCTGTCATCGGCTTGATCACGGTATATCGGGAAGCGGCGGTTTTCCTGGTCGGCCAGGATGGACAGCGGATCGATTTCGCCGTTGCTTCCGCGGCGCGCTGCCATTCCATGGCCCAGCAAGTCGTCGCCCCGTTGCTGGCGATGCCGGGAAGAGTCGGTAATGATTTGAGGGTAGTCACGCATGGAATCGTGCAGGGCATGATTCGCATGCAGACTGGGTGTGTGGACCGCCTGGGAAGAAACGTGCAAGGCATTGAACTCGATACTGAGCAGGTTTTGCCGGCCACGTTGTGCGAGGCTAAGATGGAATCCGCCTGATCTTGGCGTATTGCACAAAAGGTCCACGGCCTGGGCCAGCGATGAACAGTCCAGCAGCGCACGTGTCAGAACCATGCGGGGAATGCCCACCACGCCCTGGCGCGTTCGCAGGTTGTTGACGGTCATGGCCAGCCCGTGCCCATTGACGGCAAAAGTATGTCCGGGAATCGAGGCGGGATAAACAAACGATGCGAAATCGACGCCTTCGTCAGGAGCAAACCTGCCGATGCCGCAATAGCCTGCAAAGCCGGGGTCGCCGTCTTCGTTGTGTGTGATCCGCGGACCGCCGGGCTGCGGCAATTGCACAGTCGTGCAGCCGTCGGGCGCCATGGACCACAGGTCGCCGCGGCAGTTCCACAGGAAGACATCTTCGGGCGCAAGCTCCAGCCCAGCTGCCAGTCCCTGCAGTTCCTCGTATATGCGGGGAAAATGCTCTTGCACCAAGGCCTGCATGGCCTGGGACGTATCGCTTCCACGCCATGCCATGACCGTGTCCCATGAATGCGAGGACACCAGGTAAGAATGTGCGGCTTGTGCGCCGAAGCGGCCCAGTGTTCGGCCTGTTTCAAATGGGGAGCCCGACAGTTCGATCAGTGACAGCATTACAACCCTATTTTGTGTTCAAGTAGGCACCGGTCTGGTGCAATTGGTCTTCGGCAATCGCTATGCCCTTTACGGCCTGCTTGCCGGCTTTCGCCAGCAATTGCTCCATCAAGATTTCGATGAGCGCCACAGCGGCCGCGCTTGAAGGGAAGAAGGAGGGCGATTCAGTCGGAAACACCAAGATGCAGTCGGCATCGAGTGCGATGGGAGCCACGATGCTATCGCATAGTGCGAGTACGCGTGCGCCCGCCAGGCGCGCCGCCTGAGCCACCCTCAGCGATTCATTGGAATATGGCGCAAAGCCGATGATGGCGACTATTTCGTCTTTTCGGATGGACCTGAGTTCCATTTCCAGTGAGCCGGCATCGCCCCGCAGCATGCTGACTGATGAGCGGAACAGCCGATACAAGTAGTGCAAGGTAAATGCCGGTCCGAACGACGCGCGAAAGCCGGCAACATGTACATGCCGCGCTTTTGAAAGCAAATTGACGGCCGCGGCAAGCCTGTCGCGATTGAGTTCTTCAAGCAGGCGCATATTGCCCGCCTGTGTAGAGACGGCCGTGCTCAACACTTCAAGCGGATTCTTGCTGCGTATGACCTGGCGTGCCTGCTCTGCATAGCGCTTGGGCGTGCGCCGCAAGGATTGGGTGAATACGCCTTTCAAGGTATTCCAGCCATCGTAGCCCAGCGACTGCGCAAGCCGGACCAGCGTGGCCGGTTGTACGCCGGCCTGAGCGGCAATTTGCCGCATGGACGCGATGGGCACCTCTCCGGGAAAATCCATGAGATAACGTGCGCCCACCTGGAATTGCGCGCTCATTCCGGGAAAGTCGCCTTGAATGCGGTCGATCAGACTTTCCAGATTCTGCGGAGCGCTGATGCTGTGGCGTTTGTCTTTCATGTGATGTGCGGAAAATGCAACGATAGCGAATGAGGAGCGCCACGGAGCGCCTTCCATATTGATTTATTTGTTGCGTGGTATATCATACAAGAATCATTTGTTGAAATCTAGCAAGGCACAAGCGCCATGTCACACGTCTTTCATCGCAATCCCAAGCAGCAACTTGATTTTGCCGTACGCGGCCAGGGCATCGAACTATTCGACCAGCACAATAAAGGCTATATCGACGCGTCGGGGGGCGCCGCGGTGTCGTGCCTGGGGCATGGCCATCCTGTGGTCATTCAGGCCATCAAAGAGCAGCTCGATAAAATCGCCTATGCCCATTCCTCTTTTTTCACCACGCAAGCGGCCGAAGACCTTGCCGATTTCCTCGCACAGCGTTCCCCGGGCGACCTGGATCATGTTTACTTTCTTTCCGGCGGGTCTGAAGCCGTGGAGGCGGCGCTGAAGCTGGCCCGCCAGTATTTCGTGGAAACCGGCCAGCCCACGCGCCGGCATTTCATTGCCCGCCGCCAAAGCTACCATGGCAACACGCTGGGTGCCCTGGCCATAGGCGGCAACGCATGGCGGCGCGAACCGTTTCTTCCATTGCTTGTGCCGGCGTACCATGTGGCGCCTTGCTATGCATACCGCGATCAATTGCCCGGCGAAAGTCAGGAACAATATGCTGAACGCCTGGCACAGGAACTCGACCAGAAGATACAAGAGCTGGGCGCCGAAAACGTGGCCGCATTCGTCGCCGAAACAGTAGTCGGCGCGACTGCCGGCGCATTGGCGCCCGTAAAAACCTACCTGAAGCGCATCCGCGAGGTCTGCGATCGCCATGGCGTGCTGTTGATCCTGGACGAGGTCATGTCCGGAATGGGCCGCACAGGGCACTTGTTTGCCTGCGCCGAAGACCGGGTGGTTCCCGATATCATCACTATTGCGAAGGGCCTGGGCGCCGGATACCAGCCTATAGGCGCAATGGTGGCCAGCAGCAAAATCTATGACGCCATCCTGGCCGGCAGCGGCTTTTTCCAGCATGGGCATACCTATATGGGCCATGCAACGGCATGTGCCGCCGCCCTGGCCGTACAGAAAGTCATCGAACAAGAGCAATTGCTCGATAACGTCCTGGCGCGCGGTGAACAATTGCGCGCCGAACTGCGTGCCGCGCTGGCGGAACACCCCTATGTGGGCGATGTCCGGGGCCGGGGCCTGTTCGTGGGCGTGGAGTTCGTACAGGATAAAACAACGAAAGCCACGCTGGATCCAGCCCGTAAAACCTATGCCGTACTCAAGAAACAGGCGATGCAGAATGGCCTGCTGATGTACCCCATGGGCGGTACTATCGATGGCGTGCACGGCGATCACGTCTTGCTGGCGCCGCCATTCATTTGCACCGACGCAAATATCAGTGAAATCGTGGCGCGCTTTACCCGCACGGTCAACCAGGTCCTGCCTGTTTAACACCAAGGAAATCTATCGATGGCCCGTTTACCCTATGCCGATCTGACTCACCCCGAGGTCAGTCCTCTTGTCGAGCAAATCGTCGCCGAGCGTGGCAGCGTGCTGCATTTGTACCAGATGCTGCTGCAAAGCCCGCCTGTCGCCCGCGGCTGGCTCAATCACCTCACGGGCATACGCCACAACAGTTCGCTGGCCGGCGATCTGCGTGAAATGGTCATCATGCGCGTTGCAATCATCAATGGCGCGCCTTACGAAGCAGAGCAGCATGCACCGATTGCCTTGAAAGAAGGCATGACGCAGGCGCAGCTGGATGAGCTGGAAAACTGGGAATCGTCCGGCCTGTTCAGCGACAAGGAAAAAGCCGTGCTGGCCTATACCGATGCCATGACGCGCAATGTGCAGGTGGCCGACGACATTTTCGCCAAGGTGCAGTCGTACTTCGAGCCCCGCCAACTGGTCGAGCTCACCGCAACGGTGGCCACCTACAACATGGTTTCGCGCTTTCTCGAGGCCCTGCAAATCCATTCGGGCGACGCGCGGAAAACCTGACGCCCTTAGTTAGTTAAGTCAACGTCCCCACAATACGTCCGGCCTGTCCGCCGCGCCATTCAGTACGCGGGCCAGTACAAAGCACAGATCCGACAAGCGGTTCAGGTACTGGATGACGGGGGCGTTTACCGCCTCGCTTCGATTCAGTGTAATGACGGCGCGTTCCGCGCGCCGGCAGACCGTGCGTGCAACGTGCGCCAGTGCGGCCGGGCGCGTACCGCCGGGCAGGATGAATTCTTCGAGCTTGCCCAGCTTGGCGTTATGTTCCGCCAGTGCTTCCTCCAGATACAGGACATGATCGCTGTTGACTGCCTTGTGGCCCGGGATGCAAAGCTCGGCGCCCATGTCGAACAAATCGTTCTGCACCCGGCCCAGCAGCATATCAATGGCGTGGGGCAGCGTTTCGGCGCGCAGGACGCCGATGGTGCTGTTCAATTCGTCGACGTCGCCCAGCGCGGCGATGCGGGGGGCGTCTTTGTCAGTACGGCTGCCATCACCCAGACCCGTTGTGCCGGTATCGCCGGTACGGGTGGTGATGACTGAGAGGCGTGTGGCCATGATGGCGTTCCTTTTTATTGAGCGAGCTGCCGCAGGGCGTCGCCGGTGACACGCACGATACGCCATTCGGGCAGAATGTCGGCTCCGTGGTGCTTGTAGAAGTCAATTGCGTTCTGGTTCCAGTCCAGCACGGTCCATTCGAAGCGGCCGCAGTCCAGTTCCAGCGCCAGTTTTGCCAGATGCTTGAGCACCATCTTTCCTACGCCCTGTCCGCGATGTGCCGGCTGGACGTAGACATCCTCGAGGTACAGCCCGCGCTTGTCCAGAAAGCTGGAGTAGTTGTGAAACCACATGATGTAGGCCACCGGGATGGCGGGTTCTTGTGCGGTATGAGCCACCAGGCAATTCGCAGCAGGGCGTTCGCCGAAAAAGCTTTCCACAAGGCTGGCTTCCGTGGCCTTGAAGATGTCGGTCAGTTTTTCGAACTGCGCCATTTCAAGCATCAGGCCGTGTATGTACGGAATGTCCTGCCGCGTGGCGGAGCGCAACTGGTAACGTATGCTGGGGTCGGTCACACTTCTTCCTTCGTTTGGCGTTATGCTGGGGAATCGGCGGATGTTTACGATTCCCGATTTGAATCTAGCAGGAGTGTAACTTATGGCTTTGGCCAATCAACGTCATCGGCAGGCCCTCGCGGGGATGCTCGCCTTGACCTCATTCTATTCAGTCAACGCTGTCGCGCAGGAAGCGAATGCCTCCGGAGAAGTGCGCCGTGTCGATGCGGCCGCCGGCAAGATAACGATCAAGCACGGCGCCATTTCCGATCTTGAATTACCGGCCATGACTTTGGTGTATCGGGTGGATCCGGCGCTGCTGAAAGGCATAGCGCCTGGCGATGAAGTCAGATTCACCGCCAGGCGCGAGGACGGACATTACGTCGTCATTCAGATATCAAAATAATGGATGGGCATCGGAACGTGCAGGATCAAAGCACATAGCGTGAGAGATCTTGATTGCCGGCTGCTTCTTCCAGCTTAGAATTGACATAGGCCGCGTCGATGGTAATGGTCTGTCCGCTGCTGGCCGAGGCATCGAATGAAAGGTCTTCCAGCAGTTTTTCCATCACGGTATAAAGCCGGCGCGCCCCGATGTTTTCGGTGCGCTCATTGACTTCGAATGCCAACTGGGCCATGCGCTCTATACCTTCGTCGGTAAAGTCCAGCGTGACTTCCTCGGTGGAAAGCAGGGCGCAATACTGTTTCGTCAGGGACGAATCGGTGTCGCACAAAATGCGTACGAAGTCTTCCGCCGTCAGCGAATCGAGCTCCACACGTATGGGAAAGCGGCCCTGCAATTCGGGAATGAGGTCTGAAGGCCGCGACAGATGGAAAGCGCCCGAAGCGATGAACAGGATGTGGTCGGTGCGTACCACGCCATACTTGGTGTTCACCGTGGTGCCTTCCACCAAAGGCAGCAAGTCGCGCTGCACTCCCTGGCGCGATACGTCGCCGCCCTGATGTTCCTGGCGGGTTGCAATCTTGTCGATTTCATCGAGGAAGACGATGCCGTTCTGCTCGGCATTGAATACGGCAGCCGTGCGCAGGTCTTCTTCGTTGATACGGCGTCCGGCTTCTTCTTCAGTGAGCAGCTTGAAGGCTTCTTTCACTGACATCTTGCGCACTTTTTTCTTGTCCTGGCCCAGGCCGGCAAACATGCCCTTGAGCTGCTCGGTCATTTCCTCCATGCCAGGAGGCGCCATGATTTCCATTTGCGGTGCGGCCTGGGCTATCTCGATTTCAATTTGCAGGTCGTCGATGGTGCCTTCGCGCAGGCGTTTGCGAAAGGTCTGGCGGGCATTGTTTTCTTCGCGCTGCGGTTCGCCCTGGGCATTGCGCGGCGGCGACACCAGGACATCCAGTATGCGGTCTTCGGCGGCGTCTTCGGCCTGCGTGCGCACACGCCGCATTTCCACATCGCGGGTCTGCTTGACCGAGATTTCGACCAGGTCGCGGACGATGGTGTCGACATCGCGGCCTACATAGCCGACCTCGGTGAATTTGGTCGCCTCGATCTTGATGAAGGGAGCATTGGCCAGTTTGGCCAGTCGGCGGGCGATTTCGGTCTTGCCTACACCGGTGGGCCCTATCATCAGAATGTTCTTGGGCACGATTTCGTTGCGCAAGGGTTCGGGCACTTGCTGGCGGCGCCAGCGGTTGCGCAATGCGACAGCCACTGAACGCTTGGCGCGATTCTGGCCGACAATATTCTTGTCGAGTTCGGAGACGATTTCTCCGGGGGTCATATTGAGAGCTGACATATTGATCTGTGAGTTAGGGCCTGTTGACACTGCTAAAGGAGATCGCGCGTTCGGCGCGATTCGCAAGCTATAGCGTTTCGACGATGTGATTCTGGTTGGTGTATATGCACAGGTCGCCAGCGATTTCCAGCGACTTCTTCACGATGTCGGCAGGCGCCATTTCGGTATTTTGCAGCAAGGCCAGTGCAGCCGACTGGGCATAGGCGCCGCCCGAGCCGATGGCCGCAAGGCCGTTTTCGGGTTCGAGTACGTCGCCGTTGCCAGTCAGAACCAGGGTGTGCTCGCGGTCGGCCACAATAAGCATCGCTTCAAGGCGCCGCAGTACGCGATCGGTGCGCCAGTCTTTGGTGAGTTCCACCGCGGAGCGCATGAGATTGCCTTGATACTTTTCGAGCTTTGCCTCGAAGCGCTCTTGCAGCGTGAAGGCGTCGGCGGTGGCGCCGGCAAAACCGGCAAGGATCTTGTCGTTGTACAGGCGGCGAATTTTACGTGCAGTGCCCTTGATGACAATGTTGCCCAGGGTTACCTGGCCATCGCCGCCCAGAGCGACCTGATCGCCGCGGCGAACACAAATGATGGTGGTGGCGTGAAATTGTTCCATGGATTCTTCCTTTGAAGACAATAGCTGGGGGCAATGTCAGAAAGTTCAAGGGGATTTCAGCGGCCGTGGTGTGCCCGATGGCGCGAAGCTTGCGCCAAGGTTCCGCTCCAAAGCGGAAGGGCGGCATCACGATACCGGGGCCAATTGTGCGGGTGGCGTGATGCCGCGACAGCGAAGACGATGATGATGAGATCGTCTTCGGAACCTGTGCTGTGGTCAGTCGCCGTACAACTTCTGGCGCATTTCGCGGCGCTCTTGCGCTTCGAGCGACAAGGTTGCCGTGGGGCGCGCCAGAAGGCGGGGAATGCCGATGGGTTCGCCTGTTTCTTCGCACCAGCCGTAGTCGCCCGCATCGATGCGGGTGATGGACTGTTGCACTTTCTTCAGTAGCTTGCGCTCGCGGTCGCGGGTGCGAAGCTCCAGGGCATGTTCTTCCTCGATTGTGGCACGGTCTGCCGGATCGGGTACGAACTGGGTTTCCCGCAAGTTCTCGGTCGTCGTGTCGGCGTTGGTAAGAATTTCCTGTTCCAGTTCTTTCAGGCGATTTCTGAAGAACGCCAACTGCGTGTCATTCATGTAGTCGGACTCGGGCATCGCTAACAGCTCTTTCTCTGTCGGCAAGTGCGTCTGACTCTTTGCTGCTGCTGATTTGCTTGCCATGATGGTATGTCCTTTTATTTTCGTACTGATCACGAACCGTAGCCGTGTTGTTGGGCGGCAGGGCTCGTTATCAGACCAAGCATTGTTCCAAGCCCCGGGTGAAAATTTCCTGGGGAAGTTTACGTCCAATGAATACCATTTTGGTATTAGGCTTTTCACCGGATAGCCAGGGTTTTCCCGGTTCCGCGCCCATCATCATGTGCACGCCCTGGAATAGCATGCGACGGTTGATACCTTTCAGGTACAGAATGCCTTTGTAGCGTAGCAAGTCCGGCCCGTATACCTGCACGATACCTCCCAGAAACTCTTCGAGCCGCTCGGGGTCGAACGCTTTCTTGGAGCGAAACACGAAGGCGCCGATTTCATCGTCGTGATGGGCATGATGGTGATCGTGATGGCCGCAATGGTCGTGGCATTCGCCCTCGTGGTCATGCTCGTGCTTGTGCTCCGCGCCATGATCGTGGCCGTGGCCGTGATCGTGGTCATGGTCATGCGCCGCATCGGGATGCTCGTCGGAAAGAAAGTCCGGGTCGATGTCGAGTATGGTGTTCAGGTTGAATCCGCTGATGTCCAGCAGCACCTTCAAATCGGTCTCGCCAAAATTGACCGGCGTGATGGATGCGCGCGGATTGATGCGCACCAGCCGCGCCCGCAAAGCCTGATAGTCGACGTCGTTGACGAGGTCTTTCTTGGAAATGAGAATGCGGTCGGCAAAGCCAACCTGCTTTTGCGCTTCTTCCTGTTTGTCCAGCGTTTCCATGCCGTGCTTGGCGTCGACCACGGTAATGACGGCATCGAGCCGGTAGTAGTCGGCGATTTCGTCGTCCATGAAAAACGTCTGG
>JAKFDW010000096.1:0-5756 GCA_036675955.1 Orrella sp.
GTAGGCGCGAATGCGGCATGAATCGTAGCGATTTGCTTGGGATGTATGCACAACATTCCGCCGAAACCCATGTCGCGCACCTGCCGGGCGATATGGGTCAAGCCGTCGTGATCGGAGAAGTCGGGATAAACGCCATCCAGCGGCGCGGCCAGCCCGTGGGCGGCGCCATGCAGCAGGATCTGGCAGCGAATGTGGTTCAGCAGAAGCGCGGCGCCGGCGGTATCGGGCGCCGTGCCGAGCTCCAGCATGAGGTCCAGGCTGCCGAAGGAAAGGCGATCGACCCCGTGTTGCGCCGCCATTTCACCCAGCGCCAGCACTCCGCGGGCGCTCTCGATGATAGGCAGCACCGTACCCACTGCCTGAGCCACCTGCTGGACCTGCAGGGCCGATTCGGCCTTGGGCAGCAAGACGGCCCGTATGTTGGGATTATCGGCGCACACGGCAAGGTCGGCATTGAACCACTGCGTGGCCGCGCCATTGATGCGCACCCAGAAATCGGCCTGCCGATTGGCAGCCGCAAATTCGCGCAGATGCTCGCGCGCCTGGTCTTTGAATGCGTGCTCGACGGCATCTTCGAGGTCGATGATTACGGTATCGGCACCGGCCGCAAGCGCCTTGGAAAAGCGCTCGGGACGGGTGGCCGGCACGAACAGGGCCGACCGGATCTGCTGCTGCATCAAATTACTCCTTGTTGCGCCAGATCGCTGATTTGCTCTTCCGAGTATCCCAGACTGGCAAGAATCGTGGCGGAATTCTCGCCCAATGCCGGAATCTTGTCCATCCGCGCCTGGAAGGCGGAACTGGTGGCCGGCGGCACGAGCGCCGGCAAGGGCCCCACTGCGCTGTCCACCTGGCGCCAGCGCTGGCGCTGGGCGAGTTGCGGATGATTCCAGACATCTTGCATTGTGCTTACGCTGGCATTGGCAATGTTGGCGGCCTCAAGGCGCTCGATGGCCTGGGCACGCGACAGCGACGCAAAAGCCGTCACGATGAGGACGCGCAACGCTTCTTTGTTGGCCACGCGCTGCGAGTTGCTGTTGAACCGGTGATCGGCGGCGACTTCGGGCTGCTTCAATACGGTAGTGCAGAAAGCCGCCCACTCGCGCTCATTCTGCAAGCCGAGCATGATTTCGCTGCCGTCCCCGACCGGGAATGGACCGTAGGGATAGATGGTGGCATGCGACGCACCGGCGCGCGCCGGGGGCGAGGCGCCATCAAAGGCGTAATACATGGGGAACCCCATCCATTCGACCATGCTCTCGAGCATGGAGACGTCGATGCGGCTGCCCTGCCCGGTACGCTCGCGCAACAACAGCGCCGATAAAATACTGCTGTAGGCGTACATCCCGGCGGCGATATCCGAAATCGAACAGCCCGCCTTGGCGGGGCTGTCGGGCGTCCCGGTGACGGAAAGGAAACCGCTCTCGCTCTGAATGAGCAGGTCATAGGCCTTTTTATCCTGATACGAACCGCCCTCGCCGTAACCGGAGATATCGCACACAATGAGCCGCGGATTGCCTACACGCAATTCCTCGTACGACAAGCCCAGCCTGGCGGCAGCGCCGGGAGCCAGGTTTTGCACAAGGACATCTGCCTGTCCGAGCAGTTCTTGCAGAATACTCGCCGCTTCCGGACGCTTCAGATCCAGGGCAAGGCTTTCTTTGGATCGATTGGTCCACACAAAGTGCGAGGCCAGCCCTTTCACCCGCTCATCGTAGCTGCGCGCGAAATCGCCCACGCCCGGCCGTTCGACCTTGATGACACGTGCGCCCATATCGGCAAGCTGGCGCGTGCAGAACGGCGCGGCAATGGCATGTTCGAGGCTTACCACCGTGATGCCGTCCAGCGGGCGAGGCGCGGTAACGCCGCCGGAGGAGTTGCCTGACTGCATACGTTCGCTCATGGTTTGAACCTCAATTCTGCCTGGTGTGCAAGGGTGTTGTCCTGGGCAGCCCAAAGCTGGGCGCTGTCGCCGGCGAGAGACCCGGCAACCTGGAAAGGACGCGGCGCGATCAATGGCCGCAGGCCTCGATAGGCCAGGGAAGTGACCTGCTTGCCTGGATTGGCGTGGACGAAGGCGGCGCACATCAGCGTGGCTATCATGGGCCCGTGCACGACCAGGCCTGGATAACCTTCGACGCCGGTCGCATAAGGTTCGTCGTAGTGAATCCTGTGGCCGTTGAAGGTAACGGCGGAGTAGCGAAACAGCTTCACGCTGGACGGCACGATAGTCTCGGACCATTGCGCCTCGGGCGCCTGCACGCTGCCTTCCAGCTTGGGCGCGCTGGGCTCGCGGTAGACGATATCCTGCTCCTCGGAAATGCACAGTTCGCCGTCCTGCCGATATTCGTGCTTTACGGTCACGAACAGCAGCTTGCCGGTGCGGCCGTCCTTTTCCTTGACGGCAAAGACCGTGGATTGCCGCGTGGCGGGGCTGCCCACACGCAAGGGCTGCAGAAAGTCCAGCCGTCCGCCGGCCCACATGCGGTTGCGATTCTCGGCGGCAGGCAAGAAGCCGCCGCGCCGGGGGTGGCCATCGTCGCCTATCTCGTCGTAGCTGACTCCTTTGACGAACAAGGCCCAATGCCACAACAGGGGCAGTTCGCCGCCACGCGCGGGTGCAGCGGCGTCCAGACTGAGGGCGACTTTCTGAATGTGGCCGTAATCGATCGAATCTTCGACTTCTTCACTGCGGCCTAGCCAGGACGACGGGTTCACGGTAGTCATGTCTATCTCTTTCGTTTGTGCATCAACTAAAACTGTAGCTTGAAGGGTTATACCTGAGTTGTGAATTCGATTTTGAATAACAGGGCCTTCGAAGCGCCTGAACCACTGAATCGGCATGCATTGCAGGGCCTCGAATCCGCCTCGCGAGCCATTCTTTACACTCTAATATATTAGTGTTTTAATTGCCGTCTATGCCCGCTCAACTCACACAGGCTTGATAATCCATGTCAAAACGCTCTTATGACTCACTGCGTAGCGCTCGCTGGTTCGCCCCCGACGACTTGCGCTCTTTTGGCCACCGTTCACGCATCATGCAAATGGGCTATGCGCCTGAAGACTGGGCCGGCCGTCCCATTATCGCCATCCTGAACACTTGGTCCGACATCAATCCTTGTCACTCCCACTTCAAGCAGCGCGTCGACGATGTGAAAAGAGGCATATTCCAAAGCGGCGGATTCCCCATCGAACTGCCCGCCATCTCGCTGTCCGAGAATTTCGTCAAGCCGACCACCATGCTTTATCGCAACATGCTGGCCATGGAAGCCGAGGAATTGCTGCGCAGTCACCCAGTGGACGGCGCCGTGCTGATGGGCGGATGCGACAAGACGACCCCCGGCCTGCTCATGGGCGCCATCAGCGCCGGCCTGCCCTGCATCTTTCTTCCGGCGGGCCCTATGTTGCGCGGCAACTGGAAAGGCAAAGTGCTGGGATCCGGGTCGGATGCCTGGAAGTACTGGGACGAGCGCCGCGCCGGGAAAATCACCAAGACGGAATGGATAGGAGTCGAAGGCGGCATCGCGCGCAGTGCCGGTACCTGCATGACCATGGGAACGGCAAGCACCATGATGGCAATCGCCGAATCCATAGGCATGTCGCTTCCCGGCGCCTCCTCGATCCCCGCTCCCGATTCAAACCACATCCGCATGTCGGCAGAATGCGGGCGGCGTATCGTGGAAATGGTATGGGAAGACTTGACTCCCAAGCGCATCTTCACGCGCGCCAGCTTCATGAACGCCATCATCGTCGCCATGGCCATGGGATGCTCCACCAATGCGATCATTCATCTGGTTGCCATGTCGCGCCGGGCCGGCTGCCCAGTAAGCCTGGACGACTTCGACGCCGCCAGCCGCAACATTCCGGTCATCGCCAATGTCCGGCCCAGCGGCGAAACTTATCTCATGGAAGACTTCTACTACGCCGGAGGCCTGCCCGCGCTGATGGAACGCCTGGGCGACCGGCTGGACCGCGACCAGCTTACCGTGACGGGCCGCACGCTGGGCGAAAACATCGCCGGCGCCGAAGTCCATAACGACGACGTTATCCGCCCCCTGGACAATCCGCTGTACCACGAAGGCGCCCTGGCCGTCCTGCGGGGCAATCTGGCGCCGTCCGGCTGTGTTATCAAGCCCAGCGCTTGCGCACCCCAGTTCCTGCAGCACACGGGGCCGGCGCTGGTCTTTGATGACTACCCCAGCATGAAGGCGGCTGTCGAAGACGAAAACCTGGACGTCACGCCGCAACATATCATGGTGCTGCGCAACGCCGGGCCTCAGGGCGGACCCGGCATGCCGGAATGGGGCATGCTGCCGATTCCCACCAAGCTGCTCAAGCAAGGTGTGCGCGACATGCTGCGCATCTCCGACGCCCGCATGAGCGGGACCAGCTACGGCGCCTGCATTTTGCATGTCGCCCCCGAAGCTTATATAGGCGGAAACCTGGCACTGGTGAAGACCGGCGATCTAATCACGGTCGACGTCCCCGCGCGCCGCATCCACCTGGAAGTCAGCGACGAAGAGCTGGCGCAGCGCCGCGCCGCCTGGACGCCACCATCCAAGATTTTCGAGCGAGGTTACGGATGGATGTTCTCCAAGCATATATTGCAGGCCGACTCCGGCTGCGACCTCGACTTTCTGGAGACCGAATTTGGCGCTCCGAACACTGAACCCAATATTTTCTAAGGAGCAACACGTGTCCCTGAGTCCCGCCATACGTCAGAAACTGGCCAATATCAGCACTGCAACCCTGTGCACCGCGCTGTTCAAGCGCGGCCTGCGCAATCAATTCATCCAGGATGTCCGCCCGCTCAATCCAGGTTTGCCGAATATGGTCGGTCTTGCGTATACCTTGCGCTACATTCCGGCGCGCGAGGACCTGAATCCGCTCACCGTATTCCAGAATCGCGACCATCCACAGCGGGTTGCCGTGGACCAGTGCCCCGAAGGCGCGGTCCTCATGATAGACAGCCGCAAGGACGCGCGTGCCGCTTCGGCCGGATCCATATTGGTGTCACGGCTGATGAAGCGCGGCGCCGCCGGCGTAGTCACAGATGGTGGCTTTCGCGATTCTCCTGAAATCGCCGGCTTGCCCTTCCCCGCCTACCATAACCGTCCGTCCGCCCCGACCAACCTGACATTGCATCAGGCCCTCGACATCAACGTTCCCATCGGCTGCGGCGACGTCGCCGTCTTCCCTGGAGACGTCATCGTCGGAGACGCCGAGGGCGTGGTCGTGATTCCAGCCCACCTGGCCGACGAAGTCGCCACCGAGGCAGTGGAAATGACGGCCTACGAAGACTTCGTGACGGAAGAAGTGCTCAAGGGAAGATCCATTATCGGCCTCTATCCCGCCACCGACGAACAGGCGCGCAGCGATTTTGCCGCATGGCGGCAAGCGCAAGGCCGATAACCCGGGCTGAAAGCAAAAAAACCCACTGCGCCGGCAGTGGGTTTTTTTGCTTTCAAGGCCGAAAAACTTATTTCACGGCCATCAGTGGAATTTCGGCTATGCGCGCCTTCCATTCCTTCGGTCCTGTTTCGTGTACCGATGTACCCGTGGAATCGACGGCTACCGTAACCGGCATGTCTTTGACGTCGAACTCGTAAATGGCTTCCATGCCAAGATCTTCGAAGCCTACGATCCTGGCGCCCCGGATCGCCTTGGATACCAGATAGGCCGAGCCGCCGACCGCCATCAGATAGGCCGACCCGTGTCGCCGTATGGAATCGATGGCCACGGGACCCCGCTCGGCC
>JAKFDW010000097.1:0-5756 GCA_036675955.1 Orrella sp.
GCTGTGTATGCCGATGACCATGCCTTCATACAAGGGTTCCTGCGGCGACACGAACATGCGGCCGCGCTCCTGCAGCTTCCACAAGGCGTAGGCCACCGCATTGCCGTTGTCCTGGCTGATCAACACGCCGTTACGACGCTCGCCGACACCACCGTCGCGAACCGGACCATAATCGTCGAAAATGTGGCTCATCAGGCCAGTTCCGCGCGTCAGCGTAAGGAATTCGCCCTGAAGGCCAATGAGACCCCGCGCAGGAATACGGTATTCGAGACGCGTACGGCCACGGCCGTCGGCAACCATGTCGAGCAAATCGCCCTTTCGGCGGCCCAGCTCTTCCATGACGCCGCCCTGATGCGGATCTTCCACATCGACAGTCAGCAGCTCATAGGGCTCGCTGCGGACGCCGTCGATGTCCTTGAACACGACACGGGGCCGCGATACGGCCAGCTCGTAGCCTTCACGGCGCATGTTCTCCAGCAGGATGGTCAGGTGCAGTTCGCCCCGGCCGCAAACTTCGAAAACAGTATCGTCATCGGTATCGTTCACACGCAGGGCCACATTGGACTTCAGCTCGCGGTCCAGGCGTTCACGCAGCTGGCGGCTGGTGACGAACTTGCCTTCGCGGCCCGCAAGGGGCGAGGTATTCACCATGAAGTTCATCGTCAAGGTGGGCTCGTCGATACGCAGCATGGGCAAGGCTTCGGGATTCGCCGGATCGGTGATGGTGCAACCGATGCCGATTTCGTCGATACCGTTGATCATTACGATATCGCCTGCTTCACCTTCGTCGACCAGTACGCGCTCCAGGCCCTTGAACTTCAACACCTGGTTGATGCGGCCCTTGATCGGCGCACCATCGGGACCGAACTTGACCACGACATCTTGCGCGGCACGAATCCGGCCACGATTGATGCGACCCACGCCGATCTTGCCGACATAGGTGTTGTAGTCCAGGGAGATGACCTGCATCTGCAAGGAGCCGTCAGCGTCATCCTCACGCTGGGGCACATACTTCAGTATCGCTTCGAAAAGCGGACGCATATCGCCTTCGCGCACGTCCTCTGTCAGCCCTGCGTAGCCGGACAAGCCGGATGCGTAGACGATAGGGAAATCGAGTTGAGCTTCGGTCGCGCCCAGTTTGTCGAACAAGTCGAATGTTGCATTGATGACATGATCGGGGCGGGCGCCGGGGCGGTCGATCTTATTGACCACGACGATAGGCTTCAGGCCCAGGGCCAGTGCCTTGCGCGTCACGAAACGCGTTTGCGGCATCGGTCCTTCGACCGCATCCACCAATAGCAGAACACCATCCACCATGGACAGCACGCGCTCGACTTCGCCACCGAAGTCGGCGTGTCCGGGGGTGTCGACAATATTGATGTGCGTGCCTTCGTATTCGGCTGAACAGTTCTTTGCCAGAATCGTAATTCCGCGTTCTTTTTCGATGTCGCCGGAGTCCATGACGCGTTCCGTGACGTGCTCGTTCTCGCGGAACGTTCCGGATTGACGGAGCAACTGGTCTACGAGTGTCGTTTTTCCGTGATCGACGTGGGCGATGATCGCCACATTGCGCAAGGCGCGATTCATAATTCTTCCTTCTGTTTGGTGGTTGCTGGCAATAAGCCTGCGGGCAAGGCGTCTAGTGCAATTAAAGTAGTTTGAGGTGCAGGCATCGCCTGCAAGGCCTCCAGCTCGACAGCGTCGTCAAGGTGAAATGGCCCCACGCTGATACGGCGCAATGCCTTCAGGTGAGCGCCGCAGCCCAACTGGCGACCGATGTCTTGCGCAAGAGTACGGATATAGGTGCCTTTGCTGCACTGAACCATAATTTGCGCCTCAAGCCCGGTAAAGCTCAAGAGTTCCAGTTTGTAAATCGTGACGGCCCGGGCAGGCCTGTCGAGTTCAATGCCCTGCCGGGCATATTCATATAGCGGTCTGCCGTCGCGCTTGAGCGCGGAATACATTGGCGGCACCTGCTGGAGTTCGCCGCGAAAATCTTTCAGGACCGTTTCGAGCTCGTCCTGGACAACGCCATTAAACTCCGGCGCTGCGCTAAATACAATATTTCCGGTCAGGTCGCCGGAATCGGTTTCCTGACCAAACTGCAGAGTGGCCACATAGCCTTTGTCGGCATCCAGCATGCTGCCCGCTATCTTGGTCGCCCGGCCCAGGCAGCAAACCAGCAAGCCGGTCGCAAACGGATCCAGCGTACCGGTATGCCCCGCCTTGCGGGCATCCAGCGCGCGCTTGGCGCGCTGCAGGGCATGATTGCTGGACAGACCTACCGGTTTGTCAAGCAACAGGACACCATCGAGCATCTGCCCGCGTCGGGAAGCCATCGTTTAAAGTTCCATGCAAAAACGACAGCCCCCTAGGGCTGTTCGTCGGGGTCCTCGGGTTCCGAGGGTGTGGAAGTCTCGACGCGAGGCTGGTTGGCCTGGTCGATAAGTAGCGAGAGCTCCAGTCCACGTGCCAACTGGTCATCGTGGAAAAAGCGCAAGGTGGGTACAGTATGAATATGCAGCAGCTTGAACAGCAGCGAGTGCAGCCAGCCGGCCTTCTCGTTGAGCGCCGCGCTGGCAACTTCCGGCTCGGCGCCGAGAACGCTGAAATACACTTTGGCATGCGCGTAATCGGCTGAGAGCTCTACACCGGTGAGCGTAATAAGCCCCACCCGCGACATGTCGAGTTCGCGTTGTATCAGGCCGGCCAGATCCTTCTGGATCTGGTCCGCCAGCCGGGTATTTCGCCCCGGATTCGGTTTGGACTTATGACGACCCATGGTTATAGTGTCCGCGCAATTTCTTTGATTTCAAAGATCTCGAGCTGATCGCCGACTTCGATATCGTTGTTGCCCTTCAGGGTAATACCGCAATCGAAACCGGACTTGACTTCCTTGACATCGTCTTTGAAGCGCCGCAACGATTCGAGCCAGCCCGTCCAGTGCACCACATGGTTGCGCAACAGGCGCACTTGCGAATCGCGACGCACCACGCCATCGGTGACCATGCAACCTGCGATATTGCCCACGCGGGAAATGCTGTAGACCTCGCGGATCTCGACCATGCCGATGACTTCTTCGCGCTTCTCGGGCGCCAGCATGCCGGACATGGCATTGCGTACATCGTCGATCGCATCGTAAATGATGTTGTAGTAGCGCAAGTCGATACCGTTATGTTCGGCCAGCTTCTTGGCGCTTTGTTCTGCGCGCACGTTAAAGCCGATCACCACAGCGCGCGAGGCAATTGCCAGGTTGACGTCGCTTTCCGAGATACCCCCCACCGCTGCGTGCACAACCTGCACGCGGACTTCGTCGGTAGACAGCTTGACCAGCGAGGACACCAGCGCCTCTTGCGAGCCCTGGACGTCGGTCTTGACGATAAGGGCCAGAGTTTGCGTACCTTCGCCGATATTCTCGAACATCGATTCGAGCTTGGCTGCCTGTTGGCGGGCCAGCTTGACGTCGCGGAACTTGCCTTGGCGGAACAGCGCGATTTCACGCGCCTTGCGCTCGTCGGCCATGGCGATGACTTCGTCGCCGGCGGCAGGCACTTCAGTGAGGCCCTGGATTTCGACAGGAATCGAAGGACCCGCGCTGTTGACCGGCTTGCCGTTTTCGTTGAGCATGGCACGGACCCGGCCGAAACTTGCACCGGCCAGGACGGCGTCGCCGCGATTCAAAGTGCCGCTCAGCACCAGGATGGTTGCGACAGGACCGCGGCCCTTGTCCAGGCGCGCTTCGATCACGATACCCTTGGCAGGTGCATCGACAGGCGCCTTGAGCTCGAGGATTTCGGCTTGAAGCAGTACGTTTTCCAACAAGTCGTCAATGCCTTGGCCTGTTTTGGCCGAAACACCGATAAAGGGGACGTCGCCGCCGTATTCTTCGGGAACGACCTGCTCGGCAACGAGTTCCTGCTTGACCCGTTCGGGATTGCCATCGGGCTTGTCGATCTTGGTAATCGCCACGACCAGGGGAACACCCGCGGCCTTGGCGTGATGGATAGCCTCTTTGGTCTGCGGCATGACGCCGTCGTCGGCGGCCACGACAAGAATGACGATATCGGTAGCCTTCGCTCCGCGGGCACGCATGGCGGTAAACGCCTCGTGGCCCGGGGTGTCGAGGAAGGTGACCATGCCACGCTCGGTCTTGACGTTGTAGGCGCCGATATGCTGCGTAATGCCGCCGGCTTCGCCCGAGGCGACCTTGGCGCGACGAATATAGTCGAGCAGCGAGGTCTTCCCGTGGTCGACGTGACCCATGACGGTGACCACAGGCGCGCGCGGCAGGGCGTCGGCCTCTTCGGCCGCTTCAGTCAGTTCGAGGAAGGCTTCCGGATCGTCGAGCTTCGCCGCAATGGCAACGTGACCGAGCTCTTCGACCACGATCATGGCGGTTTCCTGATCGAGGACTTGGTTAATGGTAACCATCTGGCCAAGTTTCATCAGGTGCTTGATGACTTCAGCAGCCTTGACAGACATCTTGTGCGCCAGATCGGCCACAGATATGGTTTCGGGCACATGGACTTCCCGAGCGATGAACTCGATGGCCTGAGGTTCTTTGCGCTCCGGTTGAGCATGCCTGTTGCGGCCGCCGCGGGCATTTCCGCCCTTGCCTGCCTTGCCGCCTGCGCGCCAACCATCGCGGCTGGGACTTGCTGGAGGCGCATCGGCCTTGGCAGCCGGCTTCTTGCGGCCACTGTCGTCGGTCCAGGAAGTGGAGACCTCGGTGGCCTTGACCACTTTCTTGGTGTCGCCAGCCTTGCCGTCTTTTTTGGCACCCTTTACACCGGCCGGCTTATGCAGCGTACCGGTTATCGCGCCGGGCTCGGGCTCGGGCGCCTTGAGAACCTTGCGTGGACGGCTGAGCATTTCCCGCAGGGCGGCCGCCTCGGCCTCTGAAGCGCGACGGGCGCGCTCGCGGCCCTCGTCGACGACCGGAGCCGCAGGGGGAACCCGCTTGAATGCTGTCTTGCCAGGCCTGGCGCCGGCTGGCGCGGCAGCCTTGGCAGGCGTGGCTTCGGAAGCCGCTGCTTCGGACACTGGCGCTTTGGAAGCCGGCGCTTCGGAAGGCGACGTTTCGGTAGCGGCCGCTTCTGCAGCCGCTTCAGGCGCCGCTGCCTGGGCAGGTGTAGCTTCCGCCGCCTTGGAATCGACTGTTTTGGATTGAGCAGGCTGTTGCCCGGAACCTTGCGTCTTGGCTTGCTCGACGGCAGGCGCGACAGATTCCGCGGCCTTGGCGGACGCATCCGCAGACGCTACATCGTGTGCAGGCGCTTCGGTTTGAACGGCCTCGGGAGCCGGGGCTTCCACCGCTACTTGCTGGGATTTCCCGGATGCTTGCTGTCCTGCTGCCGTATCGGCATCAGCCGCTTTCGTATCGGCAGCCTCGACAGGCGCGACGGTTGCAGCCGACTCGGCACTGGCGTCTGCACTGGAAGCTTGCACGGACTCGGCGGCTCCATCCTGGCTGGCGGACGGATCCTGCGCTTCGGCCTGAAGCGGCGCGCTGTCTGCCGGGGCCGCATGAGTATCTGGCGCCTCAACGGGCGCGTCAGTGTGCAATTGGTCGGGCACATCGGCTTCCGACGACTCGGGAGAGAGAGGAAGGTCTTCGCCCTTGACAGCTTCCACGCCGGCTTCAGACGGGTCGCGCTTGACGAACACGCGCTTCTTGCGCACTTCCACCTGGATGGTGCGCGAGCGGCCGGAACCATCAGCCTGCCGGATCTCGGAGGTCTGGCGACGAGTCAGGG
>JAKFDW010000098.1:0-12319 GCA_036675955.1 Orrella sp.
CGATTCCGACAGCCAACGTGCGAGTTCAAGTAGCATGGCGAGTCTCTTCGTGTTGATTCATCAGTTGTGTTTCAAGTGCTCGCACTACTCGTTCCATGCGTGTGCTGCGCGACCCCTTTACCAAAATATGGGCCGGAAGCAGCGTTATAAGGTAGTTGTTCAGTTCGTCGATATCGTCGAATGCGCGGCCGGCCGGGCCATAGGCACGGGCAGCGTGGACGCAGGCGGGACCAAAGGCAAGAAGACCGGCTATGCCCTTCTCCCGCGCGTAGGCGCCCACTTCGGCATGCATGGCAGGGCCGTTGGCGCCGACTTCGGCCATATCGCCCAGGACCAATATCGTTTTGCCGGACAATTGCGCCAATACGTCTATGGCCGCTCGTACTGAGTCCGGGTTAGCATTATAAGTGTCGTCGATCAACTGAAAGCCGCCTGGCAACTGACGCGGCTGCATGCGGCCGGATACGGGATTGAAAGCCTCCAGGCCCTGGACGACAGCCGCCACCGGAGCGCCGGCGGCACAAGCGCACGCCGTGGCTGCCAGCGCGTTGCGAAGGTTGTGCAAACCCGGGGCGGAAAGAACCAGGTCGGCAATGCCGGACGGCGTGTGCAATCGACACAGCGTACGCGTGGGCTCCGCATGAATCTCGTCGGCATGGACGGCAAACCTGGAATCGAAACCGAAATCCACGATCTTGCGCCCGGCGGCCAGCGAAGTCCATAAACCCGTGTACTCATCATCGCCCGGAAATACGGCCACGCCGTCGCGCGGCAGCGCCTGAAGGACAGCGCCGTTTTCCTTGGCGACCGCCTCGACCGTATGCATGAATTCCTGATGCTCGCGCTGGGCATTATTGACCAAAGCGACCGTAGGCTGCGCTATCTCGGACAACAGCGCGATCTCGCCAGGATGATTCATGCCGAGTTCAACCACGGCTGCGCGATGCTGATCGCTCAAGCGCAAAAGGGTCAGCGGCACACCAATATCATTGTTCAGGTTACCCTGGGTCGCCAGGCTGGCGTCGGGCGTCAACCATGCCCCGAAGATCGATGCGATCATTTCCTTGGTCGTCGTCTTTCCGTTGCTGCCCGTCACACCAACAAGCGGCAAGGTGAAAAGACGGCGCCAGGCCGTGCTGATACGTATCAACGCCGCCCGTGTGTCGCCCAGTACGAATTGCGGCAAGGCGATGGAGTCATTCCGTTGTTCCACAATGGCGGCAAACGCGCCGGCCTGCATTACCTGGGCGAGATAGGCGTGACCGTCGAATGCGTCGCCCTTGAGCGCCACGAACAGCTGTCCCGCCTCGATACGGCGCGAATCGGTTGAAAGCGTGAGCCCGCGCCTCCACGCGAGGGCAAAACGAGCCCACTCACGGTCGTCAAAGGGCATGCGCGCACCCTTGGCTTCCTGATAAGTCTCGTGGCCTTTTCCGGCCAACAGCACGACATCGGCCGCATCGGCGGTCCAGATGGCTGACATGATGGCAAGCGCGCGGTCGAGTTCGATGCGCGGAGCCTGCGCCATGCCGGCGACAATCTGCTGAGCGATCGCCTGCGGATCTTCCATGCGCGGGTTGTCGTTGGCAAGAATGACGCTGTCGGCGTGCGCTGCCGCGATCTTGCCCATGATGGGACGCTTGCTGCTGTCGCGGCCGCCGCCACATCCGAAGACGCATACCAGGCGGCCGCCTCGCGCGGTTGCCAGGTCCCGCAATGCCACCAGGGCGCGTTCCAGCGCATCGGGTGTATGCGCATAATCGACCACGACCATGGCGGTGGCTGGCGCCGCGTCACCCTGGACAGCTTCGACGACCTGCAAGCGTCCCTCGACACAACGCAACGTGGCCAGCACGCGCGCGATCCGCGGCAGCCCCCAGCCCAGCTTCTGCAATACGCCTGCTACGAGCAACAAGTTGGATACATTATGTTCGCCCACCAGCCGGGTCAATAATTGCGCCTTGCCCTCGGCAGTAAGCAGATTGAAGACCACGCCATAGGCGCCTGTTTGTATATCATGGGCCTGCAGGTCGGCAGCTTGCACGCGACCAAGCGAGAAAGACGTTGCGTCGACCAAGGGCGCCAGCTGCAGCAATTCCTGGCCGGCGGGATCGTCGGCATTGATTACCGCTGCACGCAAGCCAGGGCTGTCAAACAACGCGAACTTCGCAGCTTTGTAGTCCTGCAGCGTTCCGTGATAATCGAGATGGTCGTGCGTCAGGTTTGTGAAGGCGGCAATCTCGATATGCACATGATTGAGGCGACCCTGGTGTATGCCTATCGATGAAGCCTCTACCGCGACAACTGCCGCGCCGGCATCGCGCATTGCCGCCAGGCTGCGATGCATCGTCAGCACATCGGGCGTCGTCAATGCGCCGCCAAGATTGGAACCATCCGGCAAGGTCACGCCCAAGGTGCCCACCGTACCGCAAGGAACATTTTCGGCGTTCAATGCCGCCGCAATCCACTGTACGCATGTCGTCTTGCCGTTGGTACCCGTCACGGCAACCACGGACAAGGCCAGCGACGGCTCGCCGTACCACAGGTGCGCAATCAGCCCGAGCTCTTCGGACAGACCGGGAACTTCAAGGCATGGGACGGATATCGCGGGCAACGGCGAACCGGCCTGCAAGACAATTGCCGAGGCGCCCTGTTCGACAGCTTGCTGCACGTACGCGCGGCCGTCGCCAGTCAGGCCTGGGCAAGCAAAAAACACATCGCCAGCATGAAGCTGGCGCGAATCCAGACCCAGATGCGCGGTACGCGGCACATGCCGGTTCAGCCACGAGACGATGTCTTGCGCCGTCATGGTCGCGCCTCCTTGGGTGCAACCGCCACCACGGATTCAATCGGAGCATCGGGCTGGACTCCCAAACGGCGCAAGCTGCTGGCGACCACATTCGAGAAAATCGGGGCAGCGACCCGGCCGCCATAGTAGGCGCCCGCCTTGGGCTCATCGAGTGTCACGGCTACCACTATGCGCGGGTTCGAAACCGGTGCGAAGCCCACGAATGAACTGCGATACTGCGACATGCTGTACTTGCCATCCACGATCTTGCGGGCCGTGCCGCTTTTACCGGCCACTCGATATCCCTGCACCTGCGCCAGCTTGGCACCGTCCGGCCCCGCCGCAGCCTCGAGCATGGCGCGAACCTGGCCCGCCACTTTGGGCGTGTAGACCTGGACGCTGGTAGGTTTGCCTTCCCGCTTGAGCAAGGTAAGCGACACCATGTCGCCTTTGCGGGCAAAGGCCGTATAGGCGTGCGCAATTTGCATCAAGGATGCGGACAGGCCGTAGCCATAGGCCATGGTCGCCCGTTCAATGGGACGCCAGCGCTCCCATGGACGCAGTCGGCCTGATGCCATACCCGGGAAATTGGTCTGGGGCGCGCGACCGAAGCCCAACTCGGTGAATTTCGTCCACATTTCCTGTGACGTGAGTTGCTCCGATATCATGGTCATGCCGATGTTGCTGGAGCGTCGCAGAATTCCGGCCACGTTCAGCGTGCCATTACGGCTCACGTCCGAAATCGTGCTTCCTTTATAGCGATACTTTCCGTTGCCCGTGTCAAAAAGCGTAGAAGTCGTAATGCGCTGTATGTCGAGCGCGAGCGCAACCGTGAACGGCTTCATGATGGAGCCAGGCTCGAATGTGTCGGTCAAGGCCCGATTGCGCAATACAGGGCCCGTGCGGTCGTCGCGATCATTGGGATCGTAGCTGGGCAGATTGACCAAAGCCAGGACTTCGCCGGTTTGAACGTCGATAACAATGCCGGCGGCCGCCTTGGCATTGTTGTCGATCATCGCTTTTTTAAGCGCGGTGTAAGCGTCGAACTGCAGGCCGGCATCGATTGAAAGATTCAAGTCCCGCCCATTGACGGGCGGCACGATGGCCTGCACGTCTTCCACGACGCGGCCCAGACGGTCCTTGATCACACGACGCGAGCCCGGCTTGCCGGAAAGTTCTGAATTGAAGGCCAGCTCCACGCCCTCGATACCGACATCTTCAATATTGGTGAACCCGACCACGTGCGCCGCTACATTGCCTTCCGGATAGAAGCGGCGCATTTCCACTTGCTGATGAAAGCCGGGTATCTTCAGGCCGCGGATCTTGTCGGCGACGTCCACGGACACCTGGCGCTTTATGTATACGAAGTTCTTCGTCTCATCGACCAGCCGGCTTTTGATGTCTTTTACCGAGAGTTCCAGCAGCTTGCCCAACTCGGCCAATTGCGCATTGCTGGCGGCACGCGTGTCTTCCGGAATGGCCCAGATAGCTCGTACCGGCACGCTGGAAGCCAGCACCACCGAACCAGTACGATCAAATATTTTGCCGCGGGTGGCAGGCAGCACCAGGGTACGTTCGTAGCGACGTTCGCCTTGCTGCTGCAGAAATTCAGTGGACAAGCCTTGCAAATACATGGCTTTGACGGCCAGCGCCACAAATCCCAGCATCAGCAGAATCAAGACCAGACGCGACCGCCATAGGGGCATCTGGACATTCAGCACGGGGCTTTCGTAGAACCTGACTCGTTTCATCGGGCACCTCGCGTGTCGACAGCCGAAGGCGTCTGCGCGGCCTTGCCCTTGATATAAATGGTGCGGCCCGGTGTCGCCGCATCCATTTCCAGTTCGGCGCGTGCCGCGCCGTCGATACGTGCGTTGCGTGCGAGTTCGGCCCGCTCAAGCTGCAGTCGGCGCCAATCGGTGTCGAGTTCGCGCGCCTTGTCCTGCAGCCTATCGGTCTGGACAAACAGCTCGCGCGACTGAAAGCGCGCGGTCACCAAGGATATGGCAGAGACCATAAGCAATATGGCGAACAGGATGCTGAGGCGTCCCATTACCGTCGCCCTCTTTTTTCATGCGGCTTGGCCGAGGCGAGGCTCATTGCGGTAATGAACGAAGCACCCTGGTCCTTGGGCAAGGGGGTGCCGGTGCGCTCGGCAACGCGCAGCACGGCCGAGCGGGCGCGCACGTTTTCCCTTGCCTGCTCGGGCGTCGGCAAGAGACGGCCGAGCGAGCGCAGGATGGGCTGCGGCATATCCTTCTCGAAGATGGGCATGCGAGCATGCGCCTCGGCCGGACGCGCCGCCGCCGAAATGCATTGCTTGACCATGCGGTCTTCAAGAGAATGAAAGCTGATCACCGCCAAGCGACCTCCAGGAGCCAGTACCTTCAGAACTGCCGCGAGGGCGAGAGCGAGCTCCTCGAGTTCTTGATTGATGTGAATCCGTATAGCCTGAAAGGTGCGGGTGGCCGGATGCTGGCCCTTTTCCCGCGTACGGACGACGCTGGCGACGAGCTCGGCGAGGTCGAGCGTTGTACGCAGCGGCCTGGATTCGCGGCAAGCAACAACCGCCTTTGCAATCTGGAAAGCAAACCGTTCTTCGCCATATTTTGCTATGACCTCCCTTAACTCTTCAACACTGACTTGCGCCAGCCATTGCGCAGCGGTCTGACCGCTGCTTGTATCCATCCGCATATCCAGCGGGCCTTCGCGCATGAACGAAAACCCCCTGCTGGCATCGTCGATCTGAGGGGATGAAAATCCCAGATCGAGCATGACACCATTGACCTTCTCGATGCCCAGCTTCTCGAGCTGTTCGGGCATCGAAGCAAAACCGCCATGCACCACAAGCACACGGGCATCTTCACGCTGCAACACATGAGCCGCCTCGATTGCTTGCGGATCCTTGTCGAATACCACCAGCTTCGCCTGCGCAGACAAGCGGGACAATAAATAACGGCTGTGGCCGCCTCGGCCAAATGTACCGTCTACAAAGATGCCTTCGGCCAGTGGCCGGGAGGCATCATCGACGACGGATTCGCGTTTCCTCTTGACGCCAAATTCAGGATCAACGAGGGCGTTGACCGTAGGCTCCAACAGCACGGATCGGTGCAAAAACTCCATAAGCGGATTCAGAATGAAAAATGTTCCAGGACCTCGGGCATACCCTTGGCAAGATCTTCGGCCTCGCGGCGCGCCCATTCGGCGGCATCCCACAATTCGAAATGGCTACCCATTCCCAACAGCATGGCCTCACGAGTCAGACCGACCGCGCTCCGCAATTCGGGTGCGATGAGGATCCGGCCAGAGCCGTCCATTTCCACATCCTGGGCGTTGCCCAGCAGCAAACGCTGCAAGGGCCGGGCGGACATGGGAAATCGGGATACCTGTTCGCGCTTTTCTTCCCACACAGTGCGTGGATACACGAGCAGACAGCCATCCGGATGGCGCGTAAGGGTAAGGCGACCTTCGACCTGGGTGACCAGCGCGTCACGATGCCTGGTCGGAATCGAGACCCGACCTTTAGCATCCAACGTGAGAGCACTGCTACCCTGGAACAAAATTTCTTCCCCACTTTATTGCACAAAAACCTACTTTTCCCCACTCTACGGTATCGAATGACTTAGGTCAAGCGCCCGGTTGCAATTATTTCAATGACAACAAGCACTTAGCGCCGCTTTAGAAGGCGGCGCCAAAAAAATGTGTATTGAAATCAAGAAATTGGCAGGATATGTGAATGTCTAGTGTCACGAGTCGCATGGAACTGTGTCTAGAACTTTGCAATTGCTGACATATCGCATGGAGATGAAGCACAAAATGTGAGGCAAGTCTATAGGCCGGATTCTGTATACCAGGCGAACCTGGCAGGCAATCATTCCTCTGGGCCCGGCATTGCTGCCGCGCTCTAGCCATCTACCCGCATACTCGAGCGAGCCGCTCTTTTGGCACGAAGCCAGGCGTATGCCTATTTGATGTTGCTCCGGGTAGAGGTTGCCGCGTTTCACCCTGCTGCGCCGTACCGGGTTGCCCCAATACACAACACGGAGATGGCCGTGTCAGTGCACACATGTGTGCCCGCGCCGCAGACTCGTCTCTGTGGCCCTATTCCTCACCCGTGCAACGCGCATAAAGCGCGCTACACGGGTGGACGGCCGTTAGCCGCTACCCTGCTCTGTGGAGTCCGGACCTTCCTCGATGCCATAAGCACCGCGATTGCCCGACCTGCCTCACAAACATCAGTGTAACCTGCGACAATAGGGACTTCGCACTGACTATTGGTATATTTTCGCTTTTATGGCCGCCAACACCCTCATAACCCTAAGCAACGTCCAGCTTGCTTACGGACACCACCCTTTGCTCGACCACGCCGACTTTGCCGTACAACCCGGCGAGCGCATTGGCCTTATCGGACGTAATGGCGCCGGAAAATCCTCTTTGCTCAAGCTGCTGGATGGCCGGACAGTGCCCGACGATGGCGAGATCATGCGTCTGGGCGGACTAAAAATCGCCACGGTGGAGCAAGAGCCCGACCTCGACGAATCCCTTACCGTATTCGATACGCTCTGCGGCGATATAACCGAAAGCGAAGACTGGCAACGCCCCTCCCGCGTCAATGCGCTTATCGAACAACTGGGCCTGTCGGCCGAAGCGCTCATTGGCGGCCTTTCGGGGGGTACGCGCAAGCGGGTCGCGCTGGCGCGCGCCCTTGCCGATGAGCCCGACCTCCTCTTGCTGGACGAACCGACAAACCACCTCGATTTCATCGGCATAGGCTGGCTTGAAAACCTCTTGCTGAATGCGCGTTGCAGCACCATCATCATTACCCATGATCGTCGCTTTCTGGACGCCGTCGCCACACGCATCGTGGAACTCGACCGCGGCAAGCTGTTCAGCTTTCCGGGCAACTTTTCAACATGGCAGCAGCGCAAGGCCGAATGGCTGGAGGCAGAAAAGCAGCAGAACGCGAAATTCGACAAAGTGCTTGCCCAGGAAGAGGCCTGGATACGCAAGGGTGTCGAAGCGCGGCGCACGCGCAACGAAGGCCGGGTACGCAGGCTCGAGCAACTCAGGCGCGACCGCGCATCACGGCGTGAGCGCGTCGGAAACGTCAGCCTCGCGGTCGCCGAAGGCCAGCGCTCGGGCAAGCTGGTCGTCGAGCTGGAAAATGTCAGCCACAGTTATGGCGACCGCGTGCTGATACGCGATTTCTCGGCCACCATCATGCGCAAGGACCGCATAGGTCTTATTGGTCCGAATGGCGCGGGAAAGACCACGCTGCTGAAGATCATTCTGGGCCAACTGCAACCCACCAGCGGCACCGTGCGCCTCGGAACCAACCTCACCGTCGGGTACTTCGACCAGATGCGCGCTCAACTGGACGAAACGGCAACACTTGCCGATACCATCAATCCCGGCAGCGAATGGGTCGAAATCGGCGACCAGCGCAAGCATGTGATGAGCTATCTGGAAGATTTCCTGTTCCCGCCAGCCCGCGCGCACTCGCCGGTGCAAAGCTTGTCCGGCGGCGAGCGAGCACGTCTGGTATTGGCTCGCATGTTCGCACGGCCCACCAATATCCTGGTGCTGGACGAGCCCACCAACGACCTGGATATCGAAACACTGGAACTGCTGGAAGATTTGCTGCAAGACTATGCGGGCACGGTACTGCTGGTCAGTCATGACCGCGCATTCCTGGACAACGTGGTTACTCAGACATTCGCGGCCGAAGAGAACGGCCATTGGCAGGAATATGTGGGAGGCTATGACGAATGGCTGGCACAGCGCCCCGCGCCGCCCGATGCGGCAAGCGAGAAAGCGCGCAAGAAAGAGGCTGCCGCCGCCGAGCGGGCAAAACCGGCCAAGACCGTGCGAGTCACATCATGGGAGCTTCGCGAGCTCGAAGAGCTGCCCGACACCATAGCTCAGCTTGAAGCGAAACAGACGCAGCTTACCGCCAAGCTGGCGGACGGCAGCCTTTACCGCGACGCGCCGGCCGAAGTCACAAGCATTAATGAACAGCTGGGTGCCATCGAGCAACAGTTGACCACCCTGTTCGCCCGATGGGAAGCCTTGGAAGAGAAAAAGAACGGAGGATCCTGACAGGGCGCAGCGCCCTAGCCGGCAACCTTCCATTCCAGCGATTCCCCACCGGCTAGAGGCACCACCGTGGAGTCGGCCATAGGAAGCTCAAGCGGTATCGGGTACACCTCGCGACGCAAGGTCAGCGTGCCCTGATTCACCGGCAAGCCGTAAAACGCGGGGCCATTCAAGCTGGCGAAAGCCTCGAGCTTATCGAGACTGTCCACGGCATCAAAGGCCGTAGCGTAGAGCTCCATGGCATGCAAGGCGGTATAGCAGCCGGCGCAGCCGCAGGCATTCTCTTTCAATCCTTTTGCATGCGGGGCGCTATCGGTACCCAGAAAAAAGCGGCCCGCTCCACTCGTGGCCGCTTTCAACAAGGCCAGACGATGGCGCTCGCGCTTGAGCACCGGCAGGCAGTACCAGTGAGGCCGCATGCCCCCGAGGAACAACGCATTGCGGTTATACAGCAGATGATGGGCGGTAATGGTTGCAGCCACCGGGCCGTCGGCTTCGCGCACGTAGTCCACGCCATCGCTGGTGGTCAGGTGTTCGAACACCACTTTCAACTCCGGGAAGGCGCGGCGCAAGGGAATCATGATGCGCTCGATGAACACCGCCTCGCGGTCGAACAGGTCGATCGCCGGATCGGTCACCTCGCCATGCACCAGCAGGGGCATGCCGGCAGCCTGCATCGCCTCGAGGGCCGGAACGCATTTACCCAACAGGTCGGTGACGCCCGCGTCGGAATTCGTTGTGGCTCCCGCCGGGTACAGCTTGATTCCATGCACGGCGCCCGACTCGCTGGCCCTGAGCACTTCATCGGCACTGGTATTGTCGGTCAGGTATAAGGTCATCAGGGGCGTGAACGATGCTGCCGGGATCCCGGCACGTTCCAACGCCACATGAATGCGGTCGCGGTAGCCCAGCGCAAGATCGGTCGTGGTGACCGGCGGCCGCAGGTTGGGCATGATGATGGCGCGGGCAAATTGCCTGGCCGTGTCCGCCACCACCGAGTCCAGCACAGCGCCATCGCGCAGATGAAGATGCCAATCGTCTGGCCGGGTAATTGTCAGGGTATCAATAGGGCTTTTCATGCGTAGGAAACTTGAATAGAAGGCAATCCGACATTATCACCCGGATACCAGTGGCATGCTGCGCTCGACCAGGCGACTGAACATCGCGCTTCCAGCGGGAATCACCGCATCATTGAAGTCGAACACTGAACTATGCAGCACGCATCCGGACTCCGCGCCACCCTGGCCCAAACGGAAGTAGGCGCCGGGCCGGCGCTGCAGCATGAAGGAAAAATCTTCAGACCCCATTGATGGGATGAGGTTGGGCACGACCATGTCGGCGCCAAACAACTCGGTGGCGACGTCGGCGACGAACGCCGCGTGCTCCGGTGTATTCACTGTTGCCGGAAACAATCTGTGGTACTTCATGGTGATCGTGGCCTTGAACGCCGCGGCAATGCCGTCGACCACTTCCTGCATGCGCTGAATGATCTGTTCCTGCACGACCGGACTGAAGGTGCGCACCGTTCCCACCATGTGGGCATCTTTCGGTATTACATTCATGGCCTGCAAGTTTCCAGCCGTGACCGCGGCCACCGTGACCACGGCCGAATCCGGTGCCGGAACGTTACGCGAGACTATGGTCTGCAGCGCGCTTATCAATTGAGCGGCGATAACGACCGGATCGTTGGTTTGATAGGCATGGGCGCCGTGCCCGCCGCGCCCTTCGATATGGATCTCGAAGTGATCTGCCGCTGCCATCATGGGGCCCGGATTGACCCCGATAACGCCGGCCGGCAGCCCCGGCCAGTTATGCAGACCGTATACCGCATCGCAGGGGAAGCGCTCGAACAAGCCATCGTCGAGCATGGCCTTGGCACCACCCAGGCCTTCTTCCGCGGGCTGAAAAATGAGCACTGCACGGCCGTTGAAATTTCGGGTCTCGGCCAGATAGCGCGCCGCTCCGAGCAGCACCGCAGTATGGCCGTCGTGGCCACAAGCGTGCATGACGCCTGTCTTGGTTGATGCGTATGGCTGCCCGCCTTGTTCGAGTATGGGCAAGGCGTCCATATCGGCCCGCAAGCCTATGCTGCGTGCGCTGTCGTTGCGTTTCCCATCGAGTATGCCCACCACACCTGTTTTCCCTATGCCTCGATGCACCGTATAGCCAAGCGCAGCAAGCGCATTGGCGACCAGCGCCGAAGTGCGCTGCTCCTGGAAACCCAGCTCTGGGTGGGCATGAATGTCTTGCCGCAGCGCCGTCAGATCGCCATGGAAGAGATTGATTGCTTCAATAACACTAGTCGCGTACATCGAATGAAGACTCCTGGCATACCGGCACGAATGAAACAGATTGAGCTTGCGCGAAACATTACCATACCCGCGAAGCTATCGCATAGCGTAGCGCAAACACTATTTATGACAAACTCTCGTACACAAATTACTTGGTCTTTATGCAAGTCTCACGTTATGCTGCGGTAGAAGCGTTTTTTCAACTATCAGTTAGGAGCCCTAATCCATGGCAACAACCGAGAAGCCCGCCCGTAAACCTAATGCGGCGTTCATGAAGCCACTCACACCTAGTGCTACCTTAGCTGCCATTATCGGACCCGAGGCAGTCCCGCGCACTGAAGTCACCAAGAAAATCTGGGACTACATCAAGAAGCACGACTTGCAAGACCCTGCCAACCGCCGCAACATCAATGCTGACGACAAATTGCGTCCCTTGTTCGGCAAAGACCAGGTTTCGATGTTCGAACTCACAAAGTTGGTAAGCGGCCACCTGAAGTAAGGTGCCCGAATCCAAAAAAAAACGCTGCCAGGAAAACCAGGCAGCGTTTTTTTTACGGTGAGGGTCAGTAGCCAGCTACGGGCGCACTACCCGCCAGCAGCGCCAGCCAGCCCTTGATTACCCGGTATACGATCCAGACCAGTGCGATCACTCCGGTGAGCCAGCCGATGAAGATGAAAGTCGCCAGCGCGCTCAACACCATCCACAGCAGCCCCCACCAGAAAGTCTTTATGACCCAATCAAAATGCTGTGCATACAGGGTGCCGGCGGCATCGGCCCGCTTGAGGTAGGCAAGGACGATTGCTGCGATGGTCGCAATGCCAAAGAAGCCCGCGCTAAGCAAACCCAGAGCAAAAAGACCATAGATGAGATGTGTCAGGTTACGCATCGACATGCCTTTTCCTTCGTCTGGCGGGTACACCTGGGTCATACGAACCTCCGGGGAACAATGTAGTGGGATTGGTTAAGTATTATCAAGCCGTATTTTACCTGACTTGATTTATTCCCGTGGCGGGCCCAAAACAAAAACCCCCGCACGTATGGACGTGCGGGGGTTTTCTTCACTATAAGAGCTTGACGATGACCTACTTTCACAGACGTACGTCCACTATCATCGGCGCAAAGGCGTTTCACGTTCCTGTTCGG
>JAKFDW010000099.1:0-2097 GCA_036675955.1 Orrella sp.
AAAATCGGGCCCGCACTTGAAGACACGCACCCGCCTGCCCTGGCGCGCGTGCAACCGCGCCAAGGCGCAGGCCACCGTTGTCTTGCCCTGGCCGGAGGCCGGGGCGGCGACAAGAATGGCGGGACAACGAGCATCAGACAAGGGGATACCTTTCCTTTTACGCGTTCACATCGTTCAGGCGGGCCTGTGTCGTCATCCTTAGAAATTCACGCGCACCGCAGCCGTGAAGACCCTGCCGGCTTCCGGATAAATTGACGAGGTGACCCCGGCGGTACAGGAAAAAGCCTGGGAGTAATACTTGCGATCGGTCAAATTGCTGACCCCCAGCGAGAACTCTGCATTTTTAAACTTGTAGGCATAGCGGGCATCCGCCGTGGCGTATGCCGGTATGGTGCAGGCGTTCGAAAAATCAGGGTGCTGTTTCGCCACCCAGTTGACACCGCCGCTGAGCCGGTGCGCTGCGGCCACTTGCCAGTCCGCCTGAATTGCCAACGTTTGGCGCGGCGTCAGGGGAACGTCTTTTCCGGCGTAGGAACCGCTCCTGAAGCTGGCCTTGCGCAGCGCCGCATTAACCCGCATGTCAATGGTTTTTGTCAATGCATGCGAGGCCTCCAGCTCCAGCCCCTGGCGTCGCGTGGGGTCAAAGTTAATGTTTGCACCAAGGCCCGTTGGCTTGGGAAAGTTTGGATCAAAGCCAATCTCGTTGGTCAAATCACTGCGGTAAGCGCGAACTTCCGCCTTGCCTTCACCGTAATTCCAGCGCGTTCCCAGCTCCAGGTCTTTTGAGGTCTGCGGCTTGATGGGAATCAAGGGTGTTGTAAAGGAGAATTCATCCGCATTCGCCAGCCTGAAGCTGCGTCCAACGCGCCCATAGATCGTCACGTTCTGGCTCAAAGGCTGGCTGAGTCCAAGATCCCAGGCATGCAGGCGATCTTCCAGCCTGGTCGTCGGGGGGGTCAGGTCTTTCTTGAGTTGCTCCGTGCGCAAGCCGACGCTCAGGCGTGTGCCCGTCGAAAGCAGGGTGACGTCATCCTTGACGTAGTAAGCGCGCGACTGCGCATTGCTCTCGGTGCCGAAAGTCCTTACCACGCGTTTCCAATCGCTGTTATCCGTGCCAAAGATCAGCACGTTGGACAGGCTGGACCCTTTGGCCTCATGCCGTGCGCGCAAGCCCATGGTCGACGCATCCACGTCATACTCGTACACACTGGTGGGCCTGCGGCTGATGAATTTCTTGGTGCGCCAGCCGAGATCAGCCCCGAGCTGCCAGTCGCCTACCAGGGCCTCGGCGAAAACACCCTGGCGCTCATTGTCAACGGATCCATTGTCAAAGGGTCTGCTCGTCTGCTTCGGATTCGACGCGTATTGCGCAGCAGTCAGTCCGCCGGGAAGCCCGCTTTCCAGGGAGTCCCGGGCATACCGCGCACCCAATCGAAGCCAGTCATTGCTCCACTGGCCCGTGAGTGAAGCACCATCAATGACGGAGCGAAAATTATCCCGGTGATTGTCTGTTTCGCGGCGATTGGCCGCTACGTCAAGAGAAAAATCTCCGGCTGCCAGCGTAGCGCTGGCACGTGCGTCACGCAGGCCATAACTACCCACCGCGCCATAGAGCTGCGCGGCATTACCCCGTTTGACCCCTTTGCCAGCCTTGGTCGTGATCACGATGACACCGCCTGTAGCACCCTCACCATACAGCACAGCTCCATTGCCCCGCAAGACCTCGATGCGCTCCACGGAATCCACCGGAATGCCCGCCAGACTGGGGCTGGAAAGATCGGCCTCATTGAGGCGCAGGCCGTCCACCACCACCACCTGATTGCTGTTAGCCGTCGTTCCAAAGCCCCGCAAATCCAGCGTGGAGTTGCCGCCCCCAAAAAAGTCGAGCCGTGCGGGCACGCCCAGCAGTTTGCTGATGGCCTCGTTCACCGTGGTGGCCCCCGACTTTTGAATCTCATCTGCCGTGATCACGCTGACGCCAAAGGTCAGTCCGCTGCCAGGTTCGGCAAAGCGCGTCGCCGTCACCACGGTCTCTTTCAATTGCGGCGTATCCGGGTTTTGCGAAAAGGAAGGAAATGCGGCGGCCATAGCCAGCGG
>JAKFDW010000100.1:0-1868 GCA_036675955.1 Orrella sp.
GCAGGTTCCGCAGGGTGCCGAGAACATCATCGCGTTCTCCGACCCGTTCCTGCGTCATCGCGCGCGCGTGCGCAGCCTGCAGATCCTGATCGCGGACGACCATGAAGCCAACCGGATGGTGGTACAGCGCCTGCTGCAGAAGGCCGGGCACCGGGTGGTCTGCGTGAATGGTGGCGAAGAAGTGCTGGACGCGCTTGCGATCGCCGACTACGACACCGTTATCGTCGACCTGCATATGCCGGGCATCAGTGGCCTGGATCTGCTCAAGCAACTGCGCATCATGGAAGCCGGCGGTGGTCCACGCACGCCCGTGCTGGTGTTGAGCGCAGACGTCACACCGGATGCCATCACTCGTTGCGAGCAGGCAGGCGCGCGCGCCTTCCTGGCCAAGCCCATCGTCGCCACGCGGCTGCTGGACGTGCTGGCGGAAATCGCCACCAATGGCCGTGTCACCACGCCAGCGCCCGTCTCCAGGCCCGAACTTCCGGTTTCCGATGAAGTCCTGGATCTGGGCGTATTGAATGAGCTGAGCGCTCTGGGCATGGGAGAAGTGTTCGAACGGGAATTCATCACCCAATGCCTCAACGACGCCGATGGATGCATCGGCGCCATGGCGCATGCGATGGAGCGGGGCGATGGTGAACACATGCGCGAACATGCGCACGCGCTGAAGGGCGTCGCCAGCAACTTGGGACTGGTCAAGCTTGCAGCGGCGAGCGGTGAACTGATGCGGCTGGCCGACTCGCAAATCATGCAGGAATGGCGCCAGCGCCTGGCGATACTCAACGCCAACCTGAGCCATGGTCGCGCCGCGCTGGAAGCCCGCGAGCGCGCACGCCACGACACGCTCGACAAGGGCGAGCGTAGCTGACACATCTGATCGTTTCCCCAATCGGTACTGCTTGCTTCCCCAATCAGTACTGTTTGAAACCGATGCTGCTCAAGCCGCGTGCGATGCTCCCAGACGTTTTTCCTGCGCACGCACGATCCGCTCCATCATGCGCAACGACTTCTCGCCCAGTGCCAGGGCCGTGTCAACCCAGACTTCGGTGATACCCATCAGTTCGTCGTAGCCGACCCGCTGGGCAATGTTGCGCACCGAGTTCATGGCCAGGTGTGCGTGGGGGGAACGCTGCTGCTGGCGAATCAGTTCCTGCACAGCGAGTTCGCCCTGTCCCTTGGGAACCAGCACATCCACGATACCCATCCGGTACATTTCGTCGCTGGTATAGATGGTGCCATCGAGGATGATTTTCTCGGCCAGTTGCGGCGATACGCGCTTGCATAGGAAGGAATAGGCGCCCATGCCCGGGAACAAGCCGAACAACACTTCCGGCAGGCCCATGCCGACGCCTTCCTCGGCGACGATGGTGTGGCAAGCGAGTGCCATTTCCATGCCACCGCCAAGCGCATCGCCCTGCACCAGGGCGATCGTGCGTACGTCGCCGCCGAGACCGGTGTGCAAGCCGTAAACCCCGTCGATGCAACGGCGTGCATAGGCGAGTAACTGTTCACGGTTGTTGTTGCGGATCAGTTGCGAGAACAGTTCAAGGTCGCCACCCAGGTTGAAAGCGGGAGCGGCGGACGCAAGCACGAAGTGGCGCAGCTGGCCAGGACGCCGTTCGCTTTCGCGCTTGATGATCGAGGAAGTGAAACTCCACATGTCGTCCAGCAGGTCGTTGCGAAAGCAGGGTCGCAGGCCATTGCCCACGTTGTCGTGCATATACAGCCAGTGGCTTTCGCCGTTGGGTGAGGACTCCGCGCGGATGGTGGAGTAGGCACGGCTGCGTTGCAGCTTCTCGACATTGCTCATTTTTCTATCCTCGGCTTAGGGTGTCCGCTATCCGGTAATCCCGGGGGCGACAGCG
>JAKFDW010000101.1:0-10016 GCA_036675955.1 Orrella sp.
CCAGCAAGATCATGCAGATGGCCTTGGGCAGCGAGCCGGATGCCAATACGACGGCGCCGATCAGGCCCAATACCATCAAGGAGAAATATTCCGCAGGACCGAACTTGAATGCGACCTCGGCCAGAGGCGGTGCAAAACCGGCAATGACCAGCGTTGCCACGCAACCTGCAAAGAAGGAGCCCAGCGCGGCGATGGCCAAGGCGGCCCCGGCGCGCCCATTGCGCGCCATCTGGTGGCCGTCTAGCACGGTGACCACCGCGGCCGTTTCTCCGGGCAGCGCCACCAATATCGCCGTGGTGGAACCGCCGTAGGCGGCGCCGTAGTAGATGCCGGCAAGCATGATCAGGCCTGCCACGGGCGGCAGTACGTAGGTAATGGGCAGCAGCATGGCGATGGTCGGTACGGGGCCGATGCCCGGCAACACGCCGATCAATGTGCCCAGCAGGCAGCCCAGCAGGCAATATGCGAGATTCTCAAACGAAAGCGCGACGGAGAAACCCAAAGATAGGTGTTCGATGATTTCCATTATTCAGATTTCCTTAATTGCCGAGAAAGCTGGGCCACAAGGGGAAGATCAAACCTAGACCCTTGATGAATGCGCCCCACACAAACAGGACAATACAAATCCCGTTGATGGCGGCAACCTTCCAATTGAATACATGGCTTGCATAGCTGCTGAGAAACACCAGCAGGAAAACCGAAATGTAAACACCCAGGAAATCCAGAATACTGCCGCACAGCGCGACCGATCCGATCACCACGAAGGTAATCTTCCAGTCGAATTTTTCGACTTCGGTTTCGTCTGCCTTTTTGGACATGGAACCGAGCATGACTGCCGTGCCCAGCACAGCCAGGCATACGCCCAGCCAAAAGGGGAAATAACCGGGGCCCATGCGGGCGGCTGTACCCATTGAGTAGCTCGTTGCTCCTATTGCGAATCCCACGCCTAGCGCAATGAACATGATTCCGGACCAGAAGTCCTGTTTGTTTTGAAGCCGCATAGGGATGTAATCTCCTCCTTGATCAGTGGTAACGGGCGCCCGCGAGAGTGCAACGGGCACAGCAAACGACAATGCTCGGACCTATTTATGAAAGCTGGAACATCACGAGTGGAGAATGGTAATGGCCTCGGCCACAGCAAAAAACCCTGGTTTCCCCTTGGTTTCCAAGGGTTTTCCCGGGAAATCAATGCTTTTTTTTACAAAATCGCCGCCAACGCGAACGTAGGCGACAATTAAATGAAAGCTAACTGAAAGCAATGTGATAGACAAATGAAAGCAATACGATAGATAAATGAAAGCAATTCCTGGAATGCGGACCGCTAGTCGACCCGCTCGTCCGGAGGGATTTCGCGCGGCGGCAATTCGATTCCCCGGTCCGGCTCGATAGGCGGAATATCGTTCGGGTCCCGGGGTGGAGGCACATCGTCGGGCCTCGGCGGATCGGTTTCCGGGGGGCGGTCCGGCGGTATGGAAGGCGGCATGTCGGGCGGTTCAGCCGGCACATGGGCTTTGATATCTTGGCTGTGATTGAATTGCATTCTTTGACTCCTCTAGTGTTTTATGAAAGGTACGAAACCTGTGAGAACGGGCAGCAAACACTGTGCCGTATCGCCGCGGCGTCAAGGCAGGCATTTATTTTGCTGGAGTGATGCATGTACCAAACCACCATGAATGCCACAACGAGGATCTCAAATGTCCGAACTACCTGACACACCTGAAAACCCATCGACGCCGTCCAGGGATCAACAAAAAGAAGAGGTTTCAAAGACCGCCGATAACCGTTCCGCCCCCAAGCCCGGTACTGCGCCCACTAGGGAAGAATCGCAGAAAGACGACGACACCAAAGGAGGCACACGGAGAACATTGGGCAACCATCCTGCAGACCCTAATGCATGGCCGAATAAATTTAATTTCCCCCCTGGCGTCAAACCCGAAGAGGCGATCGACCCGGGCAATGCAATCCCCGGCAAGGCGCCCGTCGACAACCGCTCGGGCAAACAGGAAAAAGACAAATAGACCGCTACTTGCCGCTGGGAAACGTTTCGGGCAAATCCGGCACATCCGAAACCGGCACGTCCGAAACCGGCACGTCCGAAACCGGCACGTCCGAGACCGGCATATGCAGTGCGTCGAGCGCCCTGGTATGGTCCACAAAGATAAAGGCATCATAGCGTCGAGGAATTCGGGAGGGAACATAGTTTCCCCGGCGCTCGGCCTGCGGGTTATAGACCACCCCTATCGCTCGATGGTGGATCTCTTCATCCAGCCCGGCAATGCCGCCATCCGGACCGCCATCGAATAACAGCATCAGGTTTTCGCCCGTCAAAGCCGCGGGTTCGCTGCAGGACCCGCCCGCGCGATGCAACACGTCCTCCAGGCTGCCCGGCCGGGCGTCGGGCATGGACATTCTCTGCATGGGCGCGCCCCACTCCGAAGCGGCGAGGACCGTGCCGCCATATGTGCCAAACCCGACCAGAAATACGCCCGCGCCCCGCCCAAGATTTTCCCGTAGCAATTGGCCAACGTTGACCATGCCGGCGGCCGCCATGTCGGTGTATCGAGCATCGCCTATATGGGTATTGTGTTCCCATACAATAGCTGTGGCCTTATCGCCATGATGGTTCATCAATCGCTCCAGGGTTTCAACCATGTGCCGGTCTCTCACATTCCACGACATTGCACCGCCGCGGACCATTGCCCGGTAGTATTCTTCGGCACCCCGCGCGATGAGCGCATTCTGCTCGGCGTTGTAATATGCCTCCCGACCATCCCGGCCATACTTGGGCTCTTTGGCTTGCAAGGCGCGCAATACCGCCACAGCTTCGTCTTCACAAGAAGTGGGAACGAGCACGGTGGCACGGGCATAGGCCTGCGCATCCTCGCCATAGGGCTCAAAACAAAGATAGGCGCTCTTTGCCGCAAGGGCAAGAGCCGGATCAACAGTTTCAAGGTACTCAACCACCGCCGCCATCGAGTCCCACAAGGAATACACGTCAAGACCGTAGAATCCTACGCGCTCATCCGCGGGCAACGCCTCATTATGCGCGCGCAGCCATTCAGCCAGCTCGACCACCTCATGGTTGGCCCACATCCAGGTGGGCCACCTATCGAATGCATGCAGGACTTGTTGGGCACTACCCCCCGAATCTGCAAGTCCTTTCACATAACGGTTCAAGCGATAACAGTCGGGCCAGTCCCCTTCGACGGCGATGAAAGAACACCGTTTCTCCAGCACCAGGCGCTTGGTGATCTCGGTTCGCCAAGTATAGAACTCATGAGTCCCATGCGAGGCCTCGCCCAGGAGTATGTAGCGCGCATGACCGACGGCACGAATCAAGGGATCCAGCTGCGCGGGCGTATCCAGCGGCAAGGCCGCCTTATGTACGCTGCTTGCCAAGTCGTCAACGCTTCTATAATGCATGCTGAAGTTTCCCGGCCTCGTTGTTGCATCATTACCGATGCGAAGGCTTACGAGACCATAATCTTCAGCAATCCACATGCCGGGCGGAAGCTGCCGACCGCCTCCAGCTCAACCGACACCCTGATCCGGCGTTAGCCCGGAATACTGCTGACAAGGCACTTATGCTGCATGTGCACGACAATATCTTCCTGGACGAACGCGATATCGAATTCACCATGATCCGGGCCCAGGGCGCGGGTGGACAGAACGTGAACAAGGTATCCAGCGCGGTGCACCTGCGCTTTGATATCGACCGCTCTTCCCTGCCAGACGAAAGCAAGGCCATGCTGCATACCCTGTCCGACAGACGTCTGTCGAAGGATGGGGTCATCGTCATCAAGGCGCAATCGTTTCGCAGCCAGGAAAAGAATCGCACAGATGCAATCGAGCGCTTGTTGGCGTTGATACGCGGCGCATTGCAGCAACAGGCAACGCGCAAACCAACCCGCCCCACCCGGGCCTCCCAACGCCGACGCGTCCAGCGCAAGACTTTGCACGGCGAAGTCAAGCGCATGCGCGCAAAAGTCGACGATTTTCACTGACAGAAACCATGCACTCCTCAGCGGACGACAAGACTATCCTGGATGCAACCAGACACTGGCTGACGCGTGCCGTTATCGGCCTGAATCTTTGCCCATTCGCGAAAAGCGTCCATGTGAAAGATCAAATTCGCTTTACGGTGACCCGTGCGCGCGAAGACCAGGACATACTTGAAGCGCTCGAGGCCGAGCTGCAGCTTCTTACCGAGACAGCTCCGGAACAGCTCGACACCACCTTGCTGGTCATCCCCGATGCATTGCAAGACTTTGACGACTATAACGGCTTCCTGGCGCGTGCCGAACGTTGCCTGAAACGGATGCGTCTGACCGGCGTGCTTCAAATAGCCAGCTTCCACCCCGACTATCAATTTGCCGACAGCGCGCCGGAAGACATCGAAAACTATACAAATCGAGCGCCCTACCCCATATTGCATTTGCTGCGGGAGTCCAGCATCGCGCATGGTGTGCGCGCGTTTCCCGATGCCGCCACTATCTATGAGCGTAATCAGGAAACGCTGCGCAGGCTGGGACATGATGGCTGGCACGCCTGGATGCGCGATGACGCAGGCTTCTGAGCCAAACGGTCCGGTTCTTCTTATGGGCCAACGCCGAAAATGTCCGGTATTGCAAGCCTCAAGCTATGGATAAAGGCAGCACTGAAAAGCCTCCGGCCGGGTAGACCGCCAGTTTGGGCGACTTTCCCGGAACCAGGCCGATATGGCGCGTATGCGCCAGCAACTGCTCGGTGATATGGCGCAGCTCCAGCCGCGCCAGTGGCGCGCCGGGACAAATGTGTATCCCCTTGCCGTACAGCAGGTTGTGGTCAGCATCCCGGTCTAGCCTGAATTCGTCGGGGTCGCCGAAGACCGCTTCGTCCCGGTTCGCAGATGCCCAGATCAGGGAAAGCCTGTCGCCCTTCTGCAGTTGACGCCCTCCCAGGCTCACTGGCCTGGTGGCCACCCTTCGGTTGGCGATAAGCGGCGCCCGCATGCGAAGTATTTCGTCGATGGCCGGGGGCAGAAGCGACGGCTGCGCGCGCAACTGCGCCTGTACCGAGGGCTTCAGGGCCAGGTAATGTGCGATGATGCCCACACAGGACGCCATGGTGCTGAGCTCGCCGACTGTCCAGTTGCGCAAGATGCTGACGATTTCATCATCGGAAAGAGGTCTTCCGTTTACTTTCTCGTTGAGCAGGCTGCTCGTGATATCTGCCGGCGCATCGGCACCAGCCTGGCGGCGAACGGCCAGCATGCCTTTGATATAGCCGTCAAATTCGAAGGCAATGGCAGCCATTGCCGGCCTGTCGCCCTTCAATGTGGCCTGCCGGTTCTTGTTGATCCAGAGCCGCAATGGCTCATGCAAGTCTGGCGGCCATCCCAAATAGGCGCTTTGCATCTGAAGAGCGAAGGTTTGGGCAAAATCGCCCATGAGCTCCACTTCTCCTTGCGGCAGGGCGCGGGCCAGCCTGACTGCGATATCCCGGCAAACAGGTTCATAGGCGTCGATATATGCCGGCGTGAAATAGGACTCGACAATGCGGCGATATTCGGTATGCGTAGGCGGATCCATGCCATTGGGTACGGACATATGAGCGGACACTTCGCTGCTGAACGTATCGGGATCGTTCAGAATTTCGACCACATCGGCGTGCCGGAACACAGACCACTGAAGAAATTCGCTGTGCGCCACCGGACATGCGCGCCGCATATGATCATAAACAGCAATTTGGTCATCCAGCACGGCATCCGCCCTGGGATCCCAATCGGCGACCGGGCACTGTGTGATTGCTTCTTTCACGTAAGGCTACCTCGGCTTGTTGGCAACGACTTCGGCTTCGGTCGTTTGCACCAAGACTACTATAAGCCTATTGCGCCCTAAGCAAGGCGCCACTGGCTCACCAAAACATGACACAGGTCAATAACACACGAAATAAGGACTATTCCTCGAGCTTGGTAATCTTCGTGCCTTCCACATTCAAGTTTGCCATCAAGCCGCTGTTGGTCAATATGATGGCGCTTACCGGTTTAGTGGCAGTCCTTGTATCGAGGATGCCGTTGGCGCCGACCGTGATAATGGCGACGGAAGCGTCGACACCGGCTGTCCAACCCTTGCTTTGAACGAATTTATCAAGCGCTTCCTGCGTCATGAATAGAAAGATGATAGCTTTTGACTGCGCTCCGATCTGCAGGCCAAACGATCCCGTAACGGTACTGTAATAGCCCACGGATTTACCGTTGACCCGCAGCGCTCCTTCCCCATACTCGCCGCCGACCACAAAGCCGGCGGCCAATACGGACGGAAACACCAGAACGCCATTCGCCTTGTTGATCAGTTCGTGCGAGCCTTGCACGGTACTGTAGAGCCGGTCGAGCGTTGCATTGACTCCGTCGTCAATCTCTTGTCTTCGAGCGGCCCCACTCTTCGGTTTGCTCGACATCGGAGTTGTGGTGCAACCCGACATCAATAATGCAGCCCCGCCGAGTAATACTGCCCCTCGGGCCAGAAACTCTCTTTTATGCATTTCGCTCTCCTTAGAGTGGGGTGCCAGCTCCTTTACAGCGACCTTACGTCAACAACGCAATCAAGATAATGATGGGTATGGGTATGCCAAGGAAGAATAAAAGTAATGAGCGCATATCGAACTCCTTAGTTATGGAAAGTAATCTGTCAGCCGTCTAACGCGTCCCGCCGCCGACCGCCCCAAATGGCTGCCAGGCTGGCGAAGAATGCACCACACAATAAAGCGACGAAAGTCCACAACGCCGTACCCGCCGCAGCCTTGCGCGCCGTGTCGGCGGCTTCCCGAGCCGTGGTCTGGGCGCTCTCCAGCGCCTGGACGGCTTGTGCATATACTTCGTCCACGCGGGCCTCGGCCTCTTGCTGGCTCAGATTCGTGCGCTGTGCCACCAAGCGTGCGAGGTAGGTTTTATCTTCGGGAGCAAGGCTGCCACTCCCTACGCTTTTAACAAGAATAGTCAGCGCCTCGCTGCGGCCCTGGTTACCAGTTGCATCGGCCGGTGGTGCGTCGGAACGAAAAAGGCTGTCCACGAAATAGTCCAGTTGACCGCTTCCGGCCGACCCACCTTCCTGATCGCCGGCCATCGCCGCGGAGCCGCCGGCAACTGCTGCTGTCGCGGCGCTGGAGGCGACCGACCCTACTGCTTTAACGCTGCCGCTGACCATCCCGCCGATCGCCGAACCGAGGAAGGCGGCTGTCACCAAGGTGGCTACGGCCCAACTCAGCATGCCGTGCGCAGTATCACGAAAGTACACTTCGTCGCGATCTGCATCAGTCCATCGGACACGCAGGCGTCCCGACAGATATCCGCCCATGCCTGACGCAATGATCTGGGTCAGGGCCAGCCATATGGCCGTCGAAATGCCTATGGCGGTCGCACTGGCGCCTTCGGACGACCAGGGTGACACGGAAGACAAGCCCAGGCCCATGCCAAGCAGGACCAAAATCAAGGACAGTGCCGCCGCCGCAGCTGCACCGGCGAAGATCGCCGCCCACGACGTGGCGGAAGGGTTGCCGGCTACGGGGGCACGGCCTGCCACCTGATATGGCAAAGGTTCAGTTTGTTCACGTTGCATAGTTGACTCCTCGATACTTCAGACTTGGCTGGTTTCATGGCCCGTACAAGAAACATATGGCGCGGTTACTGCATGCGGGCGTGCCGAACACAGCAAAGCACGTGCCCGGCCGGGGGATGGAAGCGTCCGCGTCCTAGGGATAGTCTCTACGAAAAATCGATCTGCGGATCTATCGACTCCGCCCAATATGCGTTACCTTGGCATGTCCGCAAGTAGATGGCCCAGTAAAGAAGTCGTTGATTTTCCGTTTATCCACCTGGTTTCCACCCAAGGAGATGCACATATGAAAATTCAAAAATGGTTCAAACTCGGTTTAGGAGCCCTTGCGCTGGCCACGGTAATGCACGGCGCGTCCGCTCAAACCAAGGGCGGCACCTTGAGCATGATCATCCAGCCCGAGCCGCCTGTGCTTGTGACCGCGATCAACCAGCAAGGCCCCACGCAATATGTGGCCGGGAAAATCTACGAAAGCCTGCTCACCTACTCCCACGACCTCAAACCCATGCCCGGCCTGGCAAAAAGCTGGGATATGTCATCCGACGGCCTGAGCTATACCTTTCATCTCATTGATGGCGTGACCTGGCACGACGGAAAGCCGTTCACGGCCGACGACGTCGTGTTTTCGCTGGCCAACATGCTGCCCAAGACGCACGCCCGGGCCCGCGTCATCCTGAACAAATATGTCAAATCGGTCGAAAAAACCGGCAACCTGAGCGTCAAGATCACACTGAAGACGCCGTTTCCGGCCTTTATGCTCATGTTCGAACCGGGCTTCGCGCCCATGATGCCCAAGCATATCTACGCAGACACCGACTACCTGACCAACCCGGCCAACCAGAAACCGATAGGCACCGGGCCATTCATGTTCAATGAATGGAAACGCGGCGAATACATAAAGCTCGTGCGCAACCCGAACTACTGGAAAGAAGGCAAGCCTTATCTCGACGAGCTCATTTTCAATGTCATTCCCGACGCCGCCTCCCGTGCGGTGGCCTTCGAGCAAGGCACGGTCAGCGTTCTGCGCGGCGGCGATATCGACAACGTCGATGTCAAGCGACTTCGCGCCCTGCCCGATGTCGAATACACGACCAAAGGCTGGGAAATGTTCTCGCCGCAGGCCTACCTCATTTTCAACATGCGCAAGCCGCCCTTCGACAATGTAAAAGTCCGTCAGGCCGTCATGGCCGCAATGAACCGCAAGCTCATCGTCAGCAACATTTTCTTCGGATTGGGCAAGGTGGCTACCGGGCCCTTCGTGGCGACCGAAATGTTCTACGACCCCGACATGCCGTCGGTGGATTTCGACATGAAGAAAGCCAAGGCGCTCATCGAAGAATCGGGCGTCAATCCCGAAGACCACACGGTGCGCATGCTCAGTTTTCCCTACGGTTCGACGTGGGAGCGCCTGGACGAGTACACCAAGCAAAGCCTCGAACAACTGGGCTTCAAGGTAAACCTGGAGTCCACGGACGCGGGCGGCTGGGCCAGCCGCACCGGCAACTGGGATTTCGACCTGACCACTACTTTCGTCTATCAGTACGGTGACCCGGCATTGGGTGTGGAGCGCTTGTACATTACACCGAACATCGTCAAAGGCTCGCCTTTCGCCAATGTCCAGGGCTACAGCAATCCCGAGCTCGACAAAGTCTGGGCGGCCGCCGCATCCGAAGTCGATCCCGCCAAGCGCCAGGAACTCTATACCCGGATTCAGAAGCAGCTTGTCAACGACGTGGCCAACGGCTTTATCGCCGATATGGAATTTCCAACCCTCTACAAGAAGAACGTCAAGAATCTGGTGAAGACTGCCATCGGCCTGAACGAATCGTTCGATGACGTCTATATCGAAAAGTAGTCCACCGTATAAGCAAGAAGCTGTTCCCGGCCAACCATGCCGGGGACAGGTCAGCCTACTTCCATCAACAGGATTACTGCATGAAATTCCTGCTATTCCTGGCCTCGCGCATAACTAAAGCCCTCTTCGTGGTATTGGGCGTCGTCATCATCAATTTTTTCCTCATCCGGCTCGCGCCAGGCGATCCGGCCGCTGTGCTGGCCGGTCAGGCGGGTGCGGGCGACCCGGCTTACCTGGCCCTGTTGCGCGAATCGTTCGGGCTCGACAAGCCTGTCCTCACGCAATTGCTCTTGTATTTGAAAGGCGTGGTTCAACTCGATTTCGGCTATTCGTACCGTAATCACGTTCCCGTTCTCGACCTTATTCTCGAACGCCTGCCGGCCACATTTTTGCTTATGTCCTGCGCCTTCGTATTCTCGATCGTGCTCGGCGTGGCCCTTGGCGTGGTGGCCGCCAAGGCGCGTTACAGCAACCAGCGCCGCTGGCTCGACAGTACCGTCATGACGGGAGCGCTCGTACTGTATGCCACGCCCCTGTTCTGGCTATCGCTCATGGGCATTCTGCTGTTC
>JAKFDW010000102.1:0-41313 GCA_036675955.1 Orrella sp.
CTAGCGAGTTTTGAATGAGCCACACGCCAGTCCAAGATTCGTCCATGGCAAATGCTATTCGTGCATTGTCGATGGATGCGGTCCAACAAGCCAATTCGGGTCATCCCGGAGCCCCCATGGGGATGGCCGATATTGCCGAAACCTTGTGGACCCGCCACTTGCGGCACAATCCCGCTGACCCCACCTGGGCCGATCGCGACCGATTCGTGTTGTCCAACGGGCATGGTTCCATGCTTCTCTATTCGCTGTTGCACCTCAGCGGCTACGACTTGCCTATCGAAGAACTCAGGAATTTCAGGCAGCTGCATTCAAAGACGCCTGGGCATCCGGAAGTCGGCATTACCGCGGGTATAGAGACCACGACCGGCCCGCTGGGACAGGGCCTGGCCAACTCGGTGGGCATGGCGCTGGCCGAGGCGCTGCTCGCCCAGGAGTTCAACCGTGAGCATCATGCGATTGTCGATCACTACACCTATGCCTTCGTGGGCGACGGCTGCCTCATGGAAGGCATCTCGCACGAAGCGTGCTCTCTGGCGGGCACGCTGAAGCTGTCCAAGCTTATTGTGTTCTACGACGACAACGGCATTTCCATCGACGGTCCAGTAGAGAACTGGTTTGGCGACGATACGGCCAAGCGCTTCGAAAGTTATGGCTGGAATGTCGTGCGCGGCGTCGACGGCCATAGCATCAGCGCTGTCGATGCGGCCATTGTCCAGGCCAAGCAGTTTGCAGCGCAAGGCAGCGGCCCCACGCTTATTTGCTGCCGTACCGTAATCGGCAAGGGCGCCCCCCATGCGGCCGGTACGGAAAAAGTCCATGGCGCGCCGCTGGGTGCAGAAGAAATCCAGGCCACTCGCGAGGCGCTGAACTGGCCCTACGAGCCATTCCATGTGCCTGCTGAAATCTACGCCCTGTGGGACGGCAAGGAAAGAGGGCAAGCACTGCAGTCCGAATGGCAAACCCGGTTCGACGCCTATGCGCAGGCGTTTCCGGCCGAAGCCGCCGAACTCCAGCGCCGTCTGGCCAGCGACCTGCCGGCCGACTTTGCCGAGCGGTCGCAAAAATTCATCGAAGCCACCAATCAAAAGGCTGAAACGGTGGCCAGCCGCAAGGCTTCCCAATTTGCGATTGCCGCATTTGCCGAGCTTCTGCCGGAATTCCTGGGCGGTTCCGCCGACCTGACCGGATCCAACTTCACCGACTGGAAGGGCGTCTCGCCCGTGCGCGCAGGCCAGCTGCACCTGCGTTTCGGCCGCCATATCAACTACGGCGTGCGCGAATTCGGCATGGCGGCAGTCATGAATGGCATCGCCTTGCACGGCGGATACCTGCCGTTCGGTGGCACCTTTCTTACCTTCTCGGATTATTCCCGCAATGCTTTGCGCATGGCCGCCTTGATGAAGCAGCGCGTGGTGCACGTCTTTACACACGACTCCATCGGCCTGGGCGAAGACGGGCCCACTCATCAGTCGGTCGAACATGCCGCCAGCCTGCGGCTGATTCCCAATCTGCACGTGTGGCGTCCCTGCGATACGACAGAAACCGCCGTCGCCTGGGCGCAAGCAATTGAACGCCCGGCCAGCGTGGGCATGACAGTCCGTGAAGGCGGCCCCAGCGCTTTGCTGCTGTCGCGCCAGAACCTGCCTTTCGTGGCGCGCGACGCCGAAGCCATTGCGGGCATCCGCCGCGGCGGCTATGTCTTGCGCGACGCCGATAACGCGCAGGCCGTCATTATTGCCACCGGATCCGAAGTTGCACTCGCGCTGGGCGCGCAAGAGCAGCTTGCCGCCAAAGGCGTTGCCGTGCGCGTGGTATCCATGCCGTGTACCAATGTCTTCGACGCCCAGGACGCGCAATGGCGCGAATCGGTATTGCCGGCCGGCCTGCCGCGCGTCGCGGTCGAGGCCGGCGTCACATCCGGCTGGTACAAGTACGTCGGCCTGGACGGAGCGGTCGTGGGTATCGACACCTACGGCGAATCGGCTCCTGCCGGTGTATTGTTCAAATTCTTTGGATTGACCGTCGAGCGCGTTGCTGCGGCCGTCGAACAGGTTTTATAAAACAGGAGAGTAATAATGACTATTCGTGTTGCGATTAACGGATATGGCCGTATTGGACGCAATATCCTGCGTGCACACTACGAAGGCGGCAAGAAGCACGATATAGAAATCGTGGCCATCAACGACCTGGGCGACCCCAAGACCAACGTACACCTGACGCGCTTCGATACCGCCCATGGGAAATTCCCCGGCACAGTGGCTGTCGACGGCGACTACATGGTGGTCAATGGCGACAAGATCCGCGTGCTGGCCAACCGTGATCCTTCAGCCCTTCCCTGGGGCGATCTCAACGTGGATGTCGTGCTTGAATGCACCGGCTTTTTCACCAGCAAGGAAAAGGCCAGCGCCCACATCAAGGGCGGGGCCAAGAAAGTCATTATTTCGGCTCCGGGCGGCAAGGACGTCGACGCGACCATCGTATATGGCGTCAATCATGGGGTCCTGAAGTCCAGCGATACCGTTATTTCGAATGCATCCTGCACCACCAACTGCCTGGCGCCGCTGGTGCAGCCTTTGCACGAGAAGCTGGGCCTGGTCAATGGCTTGATGACGACTATCCACTCCTACACCAACGACCAGGTTCTTACTGACGTCTACCACGAAGACCTGCGCCGCGCGCGTTCGGCCACGCAAAGCATGATTCCGACCAAGACGGGCGCAGCGTCCGCCGTTGGCCTGGTCCTGCCCGAACTCAATGGCAAGCTTGACGGCTACGCGATACGCGTGCCGACCATCAACGTATCGATCGTCGATCTGTCCTTTGTGTCGGCTCGCGAAACCACGGTCGAAGAAGTCAATGCCATCCTCAAGGCGGCTGCCGATGCGGGTCCGTTGAAAGGCATACTCGAGTACAACGACGAGCCGCTCGTCTCGGTCGATTACAACCATAATCCGGCCTCCAGCACGGTGGACGCGGGCTTGACGAAAGTGTCGGGTTCCCTGGTCAAGGTATCTTCCTGGTACGACAACGAGTGGGGTTTTTCCAATCGCATGCTCGATACCACGGTCGCCCTGATGTCGGCCAAGTAATCGACTCTTCATTAGCACAAGGGCGGGGCAACCCGCCCTTGACACGTCTGCCTCTCGGCCCGGAATATCAACATGACCAACATCAATACTCTTACTGCTTTGGCGAAAGCCGGCGCGCTTGCCGGCAAGCGGGTGTTTATCCGCTCGGATCTGAACGTTCCGTTTTCCAACGGCGAAATTGCCGAAGACACCCGGATCAAGGCTTCAGTGCCTGCCATACGGCTGGCCCTGGATGCCGGCGCCGCTGTCATGGTTACGTCTCATCTGGGGCGGCCCACAGAAGGCAGGGTTACCGACGCCGATACGCTCGCGCCGGTGGCAGCCCGGCTTTCCGTCATGCTGGGCGCGCCCGTTACGCTTGTTGCCGACTGGGTCGATGGCGTTACGGTCAGTCCCGGCCAGGTTGTCATGCTGGAAAATTGCCGCTGCAACGTAGGCGAGAAAAAAGACGATCCTGAGCTTGCCCGCAAGATGGCCGCCTTGTGCGACGTGTACGTGAACGACGCGTTCGGCACAGCCCATCGCGCCGAGGCCACGACGCACGGCATTGCCGAATATGCGCCTGTCGCCTGCGCAGGTCCTTTGCTGGAAGCCGAGCTGCTGGCCCTGGGCCGGGCATTGAAAGAGCCCAAGCGTCCGCTGGTGGCCATCGTGGGCGGCTCAAAGGTGTCGACCAAGCTTTCCATCCTGAAGGCATTGGCCGACAAGGTCGATCAACTGGTCGTGGGCGGCGGCATTGCCAATACCTTCATGCTCGCGGCGGGACACGCCATCGGAAAGTCGCTGGCCGAACCCGATCAGGTGGACCAGGCCCGCGCGGTGATCGACCTGATGAAAAAGCGCGGTGCGGCCGTGCCCATCCCGGTCGACGTCGTATGCGCCAAGACATTCAGCGCCGATGCGCAGGCAACGGTAAAAGCGGCAGACGAGGTTGCCGGCGATGACCAAATTCTCGATATCGGCCCCAAAACCGCCGAACAGCTGGCCGGCATCCTCGCGCAGGCCGGAACCATAGTCTGGAACGGTCCCGTAGGGGTGTTCGAGTTCGATGCGTTTGCCAACGGCACCAAGGTGGTGTCGCAGGCCATTGCCGATTCGGAAGGGTTTTCGATTGCCGGCGGCGGCGATACGCTGGCGGCGATAGCCAAATATCATATTGGCGACAAGATCGACTACATCTCGACAGGCGGCGGTGCTTTCCTCGAATTCCTCGAAGGCAAGACGCTGCCGGCGGTGGCCGTGCTGGAAAAGCGGGCCCGGAACTGATTCTTCGCCGGCCAGACAGGAGCGTTCATGAATGCATCTTCGCGGCTAGTCCGCAATCATCCCGACCAGCTGCTGGTGGGCCTGGTCTCAATTTCCGACCGGGCTTCCAGCGGCGCCTACGAAGACAAGGGCATCCCTGCGCTGCAAACCTGGCTGGCCGATACCTTGACCCGGCCGCCGCAGTTCGCCGCCCGCCTGATTCCCGACGAACGGGAACAGATATCGGCCACGCTCATCGAACTGGTCGACATATTGGGCTGCGACCTGGTGCTTACAACGGGAGGCACCGGTCCGGCGCGGCGCGATGTAACGCCGGAGGCGACGCTGGCCGTTGCCACGCGTGAAATGCCGGGCTTTGGCGAACAGATGCGCCAGATCAGCCTGAAGTTCGTGCCGACCGCAATTTTGTCCCGGCAGGTCGCCGTCATCCGTGAAACGACCGACCATGCGGCGCTGATCATCAATCTGCCGGGCCAGCCCAAGGCCATCCAGGAAACGCTGGAAGGCCTGAAGGACGCCGACGGCAAGGCGATGGTCGCGGGCATCTTCGCGGCCGTCCCGTATTGCATCGATCTTATAGGCGGACCCTATGTCGAAACCCGCCAGGAGCGCGTTGCCTCCTTTCGTCCTAAGTCGGCGATAAGGCCATGATCATCAGCAATTAATCTCAATCCCTCGTAAAATCGAGTCTATTCCTATTCAATCTGCTTTCAGGAGGTCTTGCCATGGCCCTAGTTTCCATGCGTCAGTTGCTCGATCATGCGGCCGAAAACGGCTACGGTATTCCGGCTTTCAACGTCAATAACCTGGAACAAGTCCAGGCCATCATGGAAGCGGCTTCCGAAACCGACAGTCCGGTCATCATGCAGGCATCGGCAGGTGCGCGCAAATACGCCGGCGAAGGCTTTCTCAAGTATCTGATCCAGGCAGCGGTAGAAAGCTACCCCAATATTCCGGTCGTCATGCACCAAGATCACGGCCAGTCGCCGGTCATTTGCCAGGGCGCCATCGACCTGGGCTTCTCCAGCGTGATGATGGACGGCTCGCTCAAAGAAGACGGCAAGACCATCGCCGATTACGAATACAACCTGGACGTTACCCGCCGCGTGGTCGACATGGCCCACAAGGTAGGCGTTACGGTCGAAGGCGAGCTCGGCTGCCTGGGTTCGCTGGAAACCATGCAGGGCGACAAAGAAGACGGCCATGGCGCCGACGGTAAGCTCACCATGGAACAGTTGCTGACCGACCCCGAGCAGGCCGCCGACTTCGTGCGTCACACGCAACTCGACGCGCTGGCCATCGCTATCGGAACCAGCCATGGCGCCTACAAGTTCACCCGCAAGCCCACCGGCGACATCCTGTCGATCTCGCGCATCAAGGAAATCCATCATCGCCTGCCCAACACCCACCTGGTAATGCACGGCAGCTCCAGCGTGCCCCAGGAATTGTTGGCCGAGATCCGCGAATTCGGCGGCGACATGAAAGAAACCTATGGTGTTCCGGTCGAGGAAATCCAGGAAGCCATCAAATTCGGCGTTCGCAAGATCAATATCGACACCGACATCCGGCTGGCCATGACTGGCGCCATCCGCCGGTTCATGGGCGAGAACCCATCCAAGTTCGATCCGCGCGAATACCTCAAGCCGGCCCGCCAGGCTGCCAAAGACGTCTGCAAGCAGCGCTACGAACAGTTCGGCACAGCCGGCAATGCCAGCAAGATCAAGCCTGTGTCCCTCACTGAAATGGCCAAGCGCTACTCGGCCGGAGAACTGGCCCAAGTCGTGCAGTAAATGCTTCTGGCTTTGTTTTGATTCGCGTCCTGCCCGGATCATTCCGGCAGGACGTTCTATTTCAAGGATACCCCGTGGTACAGGCTCTACACCAATCAACAATCAAGTCGCTTCCTTTGCTGGCGCGCGGCAAAGTGCGCGATATGTACGCGGTGGGCGACGACAAGCTGCTCATCGTGGCGTCCGACCGCATATCGGCCTTCGATGTCATTCTCGATGACCCCATTCCCGGCAAAGGGCAGGTGCTTACCGAGCTGACCGAATTCTGGTTGAAGAAGCTGGCCCATGTCCTGCCCAATCATTCCACCGGTATTGCACCCGAAGACGTCGTCGCGGCAGACGAGCGCGAACAGGTTGCCGGCCGCGCCATGGTGGTCAAGCGCTTGAAACCCATCATGGTCGAGGCGGTGGCCCGCGGTTACCTCATCGGTTCGGGATGGAACGACTACCGCGCCAGCGGCAAGGTATGCGGCATAAGCCTGTCGGCAGGCCTTCAGCAGGCCAGCCGCTTGCCGGAACCCATTTTCACGCCGGCGGCCAAGGCCGAGTTCGGATCGCATGACGAAAATGTGGATTTTGAATTCGTGGTCAACCAGGTGGGCAAAGATCTGGCCGAGGAAATTCGCGCCGTCACGCTGCGCCTGTATTCCGAGGCCGCCGCCTTCGCCGCGGGCAAGGGCATTATTATTGCCGACACCAAGTTCGAGTTCGGTCTGGATGACGAAGGCCGTCTGCATCTCATGGACGAGGTCTTGACACCCGATTCGTCGCGATTCTGGCCCGCCTCCGGCTACGCCGAAGGCATCAGCCCTCCATCGTTCGATAAGCAGTTCGTGCGCGACTGGCTGGAAACGCAGGTCTGGGACAAGACGCCTCCCGCACCGCGCCTGCCTGCCGATGTGCTCGAAAAGACGGCCGCCAAGTACCGTGAAGCCGTCACGCGTCTCACGGCTTGAGGCTGGAATCAGGGCGGGGCACGTTAGAATACCTTGTTGCCACGCCCAACCTGCATCTTTCTTATAGGTGAGCCGCTATGACTATGTTTACTGAAGCCAGTGCCGCCGGCACCCCCGTCGTCGGGATCATCATGGGTTCCGCCAGCGACTGGGACGTCATGAAAAATGCCGTTGCGGTCCTTGAAGAGTTCGGCGTTCCCCACGAATTGAAAGTGGTGTCCGCGCACCGCATGCCCAACGATATGGTCGAATATGGCGCGCAAGCCGTCGACCGCGGTCTGCGCGCCATTATTGCCGGCGCCGGGGGCGCGGCCCATCTGCCTGGCATGATGGCTGCCCTGACTCCAGTACCCGTATTTGGCGTGCCCGTGCCTTCCAAATACCTGCGTGGCGAAGACTCGCTGTTGTCCATCGTGCAGATGCCCAAAGGCGTGCCGGTTGCCACCTTCGCCATCGGCGAGGCCGGCGCAGCCAATGCCGCCCTGCATGTCATTGCCTGCATGGCGACCACCGACTCCGAGTTGCTGCAGAAGCTTATTGCCTACCGCAATCGCCAGACCGAGGCGGCGCGGGCCATGGTGGTGCCGCCACATGTGGTGATGTAGCCCTGCGCAATATACCTCGTCGTACCATCTCACCCCTATTTTCTTGCTGACAGGTTGTATACATGAACGAAGCCTCTATCTCCCTCCCGATTCCACCGGGCGATTGGCTGGGCATGATTGGAGGAGGGCAGTTGGGGCGCATGTTCTGCCATGCCGCCCAAAGCCTGGGATACAAAGTGGCCGTGCTGGATCCCGATCCGCAAAGCCCCGCGGGCGCCGTTGCAGACCTGCACATCGTCGCCGCTTATGACGACCAGGCCGGCCTGGCGCAATTGTCCCAACGCTGTAAAGCCATTACCACCGAGTTCGAGAACGTGCCGGCGCAAAGCCTGGAAACCCTTGCGTCGGCTACGCTGGTGCGCCCCGGCGCCGACGCAGTCGCCGTGGTGCAGGACCGCATCCGCGAAAAGGCCTTTATCGAAAGCACCGGAGTGCCTGTCGCCCCTTATGCCGCCATCCATACACACCAAGACATCGATGGGGCGCCCGAAGGCCTGTTTCCCGGCATATTGAAAGCGGCCCGCCTGGGCTACGACGGGAAAGGACAGGCACGAGTCAAAACGCGCGAAGAAGCGCGCCAGGCCTTGACCGAATTTGGCGGCGTCGCCTGTGTTCTTGAAGCGCTGCTGCCCTTGGCAAGCGAGCTGTCAGTCGTGATGGCGCGCGGCGCCGACGGCCAGGCGGTTTTCTATCCCTCGGCCCGCAACGAGCACCGCGACGGCATATTGGCGGTTTCCACGGTCGATGCACAGTTGCAGGAACAGGCCGTGGCCGGGCAGGCCGCCAATGCGGCCCTCATGATCGCTGAAGGGCTCAACTATGTCGGTGTCCTGTGCGTGGAGTTTTTCGTGCTGCAGGACGGCCGCCTCATCGCCAATGAAATCGCGCCGCGGCCGCACAACAGCGGCCACTACACGATGAACGCAAGCGTGAGCAGCCAGTTCGAACAGCAAGCGCGTGTCACGGCCGGCTTGCCGCTGGGCAATACCGTAAGCCTGTGTTCTGTCGTCATGCTCAATATTCTGGGCGATGTCTGGTTCGATGACGCGACCGGCCACAAGCGCGAACCCGATTGGGCTGCCGTGCTGGCCGTGCCCGGCGCCAAGCTGCATCTCTACGGCAAGTCCGAGGCCCGGCGCGGCAGGAAAATGGGGCATGTCAATGTGCTGGGTTCAACGCTTGCCGATGCGGTCAGCGCGGCGGCGCGCGTCGCCCAGGCTCTTGGCATTCCTTTCCAGTCATGACGGCAAAGGCTTTGTCGTCCGATATGGGCGCCTTGCTGGCGCAGGGCGCCCAGCGCCTGGCAGAAGGCGGGCTGGTAGCGTTTCCGACTGAAACCGTATATGGGCTGGGTGCCGATGCCGAGAACCCCCAGGCCATCGCCCGCATTTATGCGGCCAAAGGGCGTCCGGCCAATCACCCGGTCATCGTGCATGTGGCGCCCGAAGCCGACATCACCTATTGGGCGGCATCGATTCCGCCCGAAGCGCGCGCCTTGATGCAGGCTTTCTGGCCGGGCCCGCTTACCCTCATTCTGCCGCGTGCACAGCATATACCCCCAGAGGTCAGCGGCGGGCATGGCAGCATAGGGTTGCGCTGTCCTTCACACCCTATAGCCCAGGCCTTGCTGCGCGAGTTCGCCAGTCTCAAACCGAATGGCCAGGGCGGCGTTGCCGCGCCCTCGGCCAATAAATTCGGCCAGGTTTCGCCCACGCACGCCGCACATGTGCGCGCCGAATTTCCTGAGCTGTCCGCGGAGACACTGATGGTGCTGGAAGGCGGGCCCTCGCAGGTGGGCATCGAATCCACTATTGTCGATGTATCGCGGCTGGATCAGGGTGTGGGCCCCGTTTTGCTGCGCCCCGGCCATGTGTCGGCGGCACAGATTGCCGCGGTGCTCGGTGTCGAGCCGGCGCGCCCCGATGCCGCCGCACCGCAGGTATCGGGCTCGTTGAAGGCGCATTATGCGCCGCGCACTGCCTTGTCGGTGTTGGCGCTGGACGACTTGCTGCACGTCATCCATGCAAGGGCTGACAAGGCGCAACGGGTGGCGGCTGTCGTCTTCCATGCTCCGGATCGGGCTGCGGCGGCCGGCGGCGTGGACTGGCTGGTATGTGCCCGCGACCCCGATGCCTACGCGCGCGAGCTATATGCTTTATTGCGACGACTGGATGACCAGGGTTATGCGCGCATTCTGTTCGAGCAGCCGCCCCGGACCGCCGAATGGCAGGCGGTCAATGACCGCATCGGGCGTGCGGCGGCGGCTTTTTCCTGACGGGTCGTAAGGCTTAGAGCATTTTCGGTCGAGGTGTTTTCAAGGCGCACCTGGTTACAAGGCTCGGTGTGGCTATAAGTTTCGCTGTAGGGCTATAAGTCGCGCTGTAGAGCTATAAGTCTTGCTGCATCGAAGGTGCTGTGGACGGTTTTTCGTTCTTGAGAAAGGCGGGTGTGTCGGGGGCTGTTCCGGCTTCACGCGCTACGCCCCTGGCGTTGCCGGCGTTGCCACGGGTGCCCGTTACGCTTAGTCCCATCGAGGCGTCCGCGGAACTCGCCCGGTCGGGCCAGTGGCCCGACATTCGCCGGGCTCGAACAGCCGCGGCCTTGCCTCCTCGATGGGACTGAGCGTAACGGCGTGCGCGAGGCGCCTGCACAACCCCCGACACACCCGCCTTTTTGCTCTAGCGTAGCTTGGACCAGTCCACTAGCCACTGTGCACGTTCGTTGCGGCGATGTAAAAGCGCCGGTGCCCGACCTGCTACTGTTGTCAGGCAGAAAAGGCCAGGAATCAGGCCGTGAGGCCGGCAAGTTTCCCCTTGCGCAGTTGTCCGGGCTGCCCCCACCCACCCCGGGCAACGTCATCAGAGCGGGACAGCGTGACTAAAGCAAAATGCCGTAAACGCTTGAACCAAAATGCTCTAGACGCCCAGATAGCGCAGCAGAATTTCCGGCTGGCGGGCCAGTTCAGTGCTGGACTGGTCTTCAACCAGGCAGCCTTTCTCCATGACCACGCAGCGGTCGGTGTGCGCCAGAACCTTGCGATAATTGCGGTCCACGATCAGCGTGGACATGCCCGTAGTGCGCACCGACGCGATGATGCGCCAGATCTCCGCAATGATGAGCGGCGCGAGGCCTTCGGTGGCCTCGTCCAGTATGAGCAAATCCGGGTTGGTCATCAATGCCCGTCCTATCGCCAGCATTTGCTGCTCGCCGCCGGACAGCTGTTGTCCGCCGTGTTCCAGGCGCTCGGCAAGACGCGGGAATGTCTGGAGCACCCGCTCGTACGTCCAGTCGTTACGGCCGTCGTAACCGGCGCGGGCCGCCACCTGAAGGTTTTCGCGTACGTTGAGATTCGGAAATATCCCACGCCCTTCGGGTACGTAAGCAACCCCCAGCCTGGAGACCTGATAAGGGGCGGCCCGGGTGCAATCTTTGCCGCGTATGGTGATGGCGCCTTTGCTTGCCGGCACATGCCCCATGATGGTCCGTATGAGCGTGCTTTTCCCCATGCCGTTGCGGCCCAGCAAGCCTATGGATTCACCCGATCCGATGTCCAGGCTCACGCCCTGGAGCACGTGGCTTTCACCGTAATGCGCATGCAGCGACCGCGTCTGGATGAAGGGATTCATTCGTCTTCCCCCAGATAGGCCGTCTGTACGTCGGGATTGCTTCGTATGGCTTGCGGTTCACCGTGGGCGATGACGCGGCCGTTGACCATGACGGTTATTTCGTCGGCAATCCTGAATACCGCGTCCATGTCGTGCTCGACCAACAGGACGGCATGTTCATTCTTGAGCGAGGCCAGCAGGCAGAGCATTCTGTCTGTTTCTTCGGGCCCCATGCCGGCCAGAGGCTCATCGAGCAACAGCACCTGCGGTTGCGTGGCCAGACTCATGGCAATTTCGAGCTGGCGCTTGCGCCCGTGCGACAGCATGCCTGCGGTATGACCGGTGTCGGATTCGAGGCCTGCCAACAGTATGGCCTTCTCTGCCGCTTCGTTGCTATAGCGGCATCCGCGGGCGGGGCTGGTCCAGTTCCAGAATTGCTGGCGATTGGCCTGTGCGGCAATACGGCAATTCTCATGCACAGTGAGCGAGGGGAAAATGGTGGTGCGCTGATAGCTGCGTCCCAGGCCCGCCCTGGCGCGGCGCGGCTGGGACCACGATGTGACTTCTTGCTGGTGCATGAATATGGCGCCCTCGTTGGGCGCCAGTTCGCCGGCCAGCACGCTTACCAGGGTCGACTTGCCGGCCCCGTTCGTGCCGATCACCGCATGCACGGTGCCCCGTGTGAGGTTCAAGGACACGCCATCGATGGCGACGAGGCCCTGGAAGCGCCGGGTAATGTTTTTTGCGGACAATAGAACGTCGGCCATGGATTATCCTTGCGATGGGGCCGGGCGGGCGGCAGAGCGCCTGTTGCGCCACTGGGCCGAGATACCGATGAGGCCGTTGGGCATCAGGGCGACCAGGGCAATGATGCTCAGGCCGAAAGTGAGGTGCCAATGACTGGCCCAGTCGCCGAACAGCGCCTGAGACTGAAAGGCCTCCTGCAGCAGCGTTAGTCCGGCGGCACCCAGCACGGCTCCCCACAAGCGGCTGCTGCCTCCCAGGATGACCATGAGCAATACCAGGCCCGATTGCTCCCATGCCAGCAATTCGGGATTGACGAAACCGTCTTTGGCCGCATACAGAAGTCCGCTTATCCCCGCCAGGGCCCCGGCCAGCGCATAGGCAACCAGCTTGTAGTTGAACGTGGAATACCCCGCGCTGCGCATGCGCTGTTCATTGACCCGGATGCCCGTCAGTGCGGCGCCGAAGCGCGAACGCATCAGCACGGCCAGGAAAATCCAGGTGATCAACAGGCAGCCCAGTGTGAACAGGTAGAAGCTATGGGGACCGTCAATATTCGAGAGGATGGTCTCGCCCAATCGCAGTTCGGGACGGAAGTACAGGTAGATGCCGTCGCTGCCGCCGCCGATGTCGGTATCGTGGAAGACGTAATAGGCCATTTGCGAAAACGCCAATGTCACCATGATGAAGTACACGCCTTTGGTACGCAGGGCGAGGGCTCCGGTGAGCAGGGCGTAGGCCAGTGCGCACAGCATTGCGGCCGGCAACAGGATGAACAGGTTGCCCGGTCCCGACTCTGGCGAGAGCAGCGTCGTGGCGTAGGCGGCGATGCCGAAGAAGGCGGCATGGCCCAGGCTCACCAGGCCGACGCCGCCCACCAGCAGCTGCAGGCTGAGCGCGAAAATCGCGAAAATCATGATCTTGATGGCCAGGCTGATGTAGTAATCGCCGAGAACCAGCGGCAATACGCCAACCACCACCAAGAGTGCAACGACGAACAAGGCGCGTAGAGTAGACATGAATCAGCCTTGTCGGAATAGCCCTTCGGGCTTGAACAAAAGAATGGCGGCCATCAGGACATAGACCATGACGCCCGCGATGCCGGGGAAAAAGACTTGGCCGAAGGTGTCGACAAAGCCCACGAGCATGGCGGCAAGAAAAGCCCCCTTGATCGACCCGATGCCGCCGATCACCACGACTACGAAGCAGATGATGAGGACGCTGTGGCCCATGCCGGGATAGACCGATGAAACCGGTGCGGCGATGGCGCCCGCGAGCGCCGCCAGCGCAACGCCGATGGCGAATACGATACGGTACAGGCGGTTGATGTCTATGCCCAGCGAGCTGATCATTTCGCGGTTGCTCGCGCCGGCGCGTATCATCATGCCCAGGCGTGTGCGCCCCAGGACCCAGTACAGCAGGCCGGCCACCAGCAGGCAGACGATGGATATGAACAGCCGGTAGATGGGGTAGGTCATGACATCGCCCAGGGCGATCGAGCCTTCCAGCCAGGAAGGCGTCGGCACGCCATGGACATCGTTGCCCACGGCGATGCTGCGCAACTCTTCAAAGACCAGAATCAGGCCGTAGGTCATCAATACCTGCTGCAGATGATCCCGGTGATACAGAAAGCTGAAGAATGCCCATTCCAGGAAATAGCCCAGGACGGCGGCGGCGAGCACGCAAAGCAGGACTGTCACAAGGAAACCGCCGCCCACATGCTGGGCTACAAGCGGTTCCAGGGCAAAGGCCATGTAGGCCCCGATCATATAAAAGCTGCCATGGGCAAGGTTGATAATGCCCATGATGCCGAAGATCAGTGTCAGTCCGCTGGCAACGAGAAACAACAAAAGACCGTATTGCACCGCATTCAGGCACTGGATCAGAAAGATGGCGGGGTCCACAAATACTCCTTGCTACAGCGTTTACAGACGGCAGCCGCGAGCCGGGTCGGCCAGTGCCTTGATGGCTACGCCCTGGCTGAGATTTTGTTCGCCCTTGACCTGACGCAGGTAGATGTCCTGGATTGGATTGCCTGCCTTGGACAGGGTGAACGGGCCGCGCGGGCTATCGATAGTGGCCGCGCGCATTGCGCTGCGCATATCGTCTTTCTTGGATACATCGCCATTTACGGCCTTGAGTCCGGCAGCCAGCAACTGGGCGGCGTCGTAGCCTTGTACGGCATAGACGTCGGGTTGCATGGAGGGATAGGCCTTGGAGTAGTTTGCGCGGAAGGCATTGTCACGCGGGGTGTTCAGCCCATCGGCGTAGTGCAGGGTGGTGAACAGGCCCTGGGCTGCTTCGCCCTGCGCCTTGAGTGTGCCGTCGGTCATGAAGCCGCTGCTCAGCAAGGCTACCGATTTGCCCAGGCCCGAGGCGGCATAGTCCTGAACGAATTTCACGGCGCCGCCGCCGGCGAAGAAGGTGAAGACGGCATCCGGCTTGAGCGAGGCGACTTCAGTCAGCAGGGGCTGGAACTCGACATTGGGGAAAGGCAGTGTCAATTCCTTGACCACCTTGCCGCCCTGTTTTTCGAAAGACTCCTTGAATCCGGCAATGGCCTCTTTGCCGGCTGCATAGTTCCACGTGATCGTGACGGCGGTCTTGTAGCCTTTGTCTACGGCAACGGGGCCCATGGCGTAGGACGGCTGCCAGTTCGAAAACGAGGTGCGGAAAATATTCTTGCTGCAAAGAGGCCCTGTAATCGCGTCGGCTCCGGCATTGGGAATGATGAGGGTGGTGTCGGAATCCTTGGCTGCCTTGGCCAACGCCATGGCGACGCCCGAATGCACGGTGCCCACCAATATATCGACCTCGTCGCGCTTGATCAGGCGGTTGGCATTGTCGGGACCCTTGGACGGATTGGATTCGTCGTCGACCTGGAAGTATTCAAGTTCCTGGCCGGCAAGCTTGCCGCCTTGTTCCTGCACATACAGTTTGAAGCCATTTTCTATCGCCTGGCCCAGGGCGGCGTAGGTGCCGCTGTAAGGCAGCATGAAGCCTACCTTGACAGTGGCCTGCGCATTCCCGGTTCCGAAAGCGAGCACCGCGGCCAGGGCCGTGCCGGTCAATACTTGTTTCATATGTCTGCTCCTTGGTTTTTATATAAATTACTGCATGGTGCGCGTTGCGCGGATGAGTCTTGAATCAGGTAATGCAGGTGTCCAGGCGTCTGGCAAATGTGGTCAAGGCCTGGATGACGGCGGCGGGCTGATCGCGGTGTGGCGAGTGGCCGCAGCGCGGAAGAACGCAAAGTTCGGTCTGGGCGGCTATGGCCTGGATGCCGCGAATTTGCTCCAGTGATCCGTATTCATCATCTTCGCCCTGTATGGCGAGCACCGGGCACTGTATTTTGTCCAGATACGCTTCAATATTCCAGGCCCGGAACTCGGGGGCTAGCCAGATGTCGTTCCAGCCCCAGAAAGCCGAATCCGGGTCTTGATGGTAGCGCCCCAGCTTGCGCGGCAAGTCAGTGTTCAGATAGGCTTCCCGCGCATTTTCGATATTCGATATGGTGATGTCTTCCACGAAAATATGGGGAGCGGCCACGGCAATGGCCTTGATTCGCTCGGGATACATTGCGGCATACAGCAGGGCAATAGAGCCGCCATCGCTGTGCCCGAACAGAATCGGACGTTCGTGTTCCAGATTCAATGCCTGGAACAAAGCGGGCAAGGCATCTTGCGCCTGAATGTGCATGAAGCCGACCGGCCACTTTTCGTCGTGAGGCCGCGGCGTGCTCAGCCCGTACCCATAGCGCGAAAAGACCAGGCCGCGGCAATCAAGCGCGTCGCATACTTGTTCGGGCCAGTCTTTCCACATGGAAACGGAGCCCAGGCCCTCGTGCAAGAAAACCAGCAGGTCCTTGCCGGTCCTGTGCGAGCCCAGCCATTGACATTCGATGAGCATGTCGCGCCCCAGGGCGTGAACGGGGACGAGACTTGGCGAAGGGCTGGAGGAACTTTGATTCATGGCCTTATCTGTTCATTTGCCGTAGCCGGAAGCGCTGGATCTTGCCAGTGGCGGTTTTAGGCAGGTCGTCAATAAAATGTATGGTGCGAGGATACTTGAAAGGCGCCAGATGTTGTTTAATATAAGCCTGGAGTTCGTGTGCAGTGTCGGGGCCGCCCGACTGGCCCTCGCGCAATACGACATACGCCAGCGTCTTGGTCAGGCCGTCTTCATCCGGCACGCCGATGACCGCCGCCTCCAGGACGCACTCGTGCTGGATGAGCATATTCTCGACTTCAACCGGCGAGACATATTGGCCGCTGACCTTGATCATGTCGTCGCTGCGTCCGGCATACGTGTAGTAGCCCTCGGCGTCGCGCACGTATTTGTCGCCGCTCTTGAGCCATGGGCCCTGGAAGGTCTCCAGCGTCTTGGGGCGATTGTTCCAGTACATCAGGGCCGAGCTGGGTCCCTTGATATACAGGTCTCCTATGGTGCCCACCGCAACCGGCTGTCCCAGCTCATCGCGCAAGTCCACCTCGTAGCCGGGCACGGGCTTGCCCGTGGTGCCATAGTGGATTTGTCCTGGCTGGTTCGACAGGAATATATGCAGCATCTCGGTCGAGCCTATGCCGTCCAGGATGTCGCAGCCGAAATGCTGCAGGAAACGGTTGCCCAGGTCTTTGGGCAGGGCTTCGCCCGCCGATGCGCAGACTCGCAGCGAGACGTGTTCTCGGTCAGGCAGGGTTGGGGAAGCCAGCATGCTGGCGTATAGCGTCGGCACGCCGCAGAATACAGTGGGCCTATGTTCGGTCAGGCGGCGGAAGACGGCGTCCGGCGTAGGGCGTTCCGCCATCAGTATGGTTGTAGCGCCCACCGACAGGGGAAAGGTCAGCCCATTGCCCAGGCCATAGGCAAAGAACAGCTTGGCCGCCGAAAATACAATGTCGCTTTCCCGTATGCCCAATATCGGCTTGCCGTAAAGCTCGGCGGTATGCCACAGGTTGGCGTGCGTGTGCACAACGCCCTTGGGCTGGCCCGTCGAGCCGGATGAATAAAGCCAGAATGCGATTTCGTCGGACAAGGTGGGGCAGGCCTGCGCTATGGGTTCGGCCGCAGCCATCAGCGTAGCGAGATCAAGACAAGGCGGGGGCAACGTCTCGTCGGCTTGCGACACGACGATATGCTTGACGTCGTGAGGGCCCTGGCTCATGGCCTGCTGTATGACGGGCAGCAGCGCGTTCGAAACAAAAACGGCCTGGCTGCGACTGTGCACCAGCATATAGGCGTAGTCATCGGCGGTAAGCAGGGTGTTGACGGCGACGGGTACCACGCCTGCATACAGCGCCCCCAGAAATGCGGCCGGCCAGTCGACGGTGTCGTGCATCAGCAGCAGAACGCGTTCTTCGCGACGTATGCCGAGCGTTTTCAACAGACCCGCGAACCGCGCAATCCTGTGCGCAAGCTCGCCGTAACTTACGGTATGCCGGTCGTCGATATAAGCCGCTTTATTGGCGAGATGCGTGTTCAGTTGGATGAGATGAGCCGCATAGTTCATCTCGACGGGACAGGCGTGCATGAGGATTTGTCTCCGGAGTAATTATTCTGCGTACGGACGGACCTGCCGGGGGGCTTATGCCCGAGGGCTTATGCTTTAGTGAATGCTATCTTCCCTTGTGGAAGCAGATAAAGCACCAGCGCGCGCCCCGCACTTACCGTGGGACTATGGGCCGTCTCGGGGCCGTAGACGAGCCAGCCCGCCGGGTGGCCATCGAAACGTGCTTCGGCATCCAGCGGCATGATGAGGTCTATCTCGCCTTCGGGATGGCAGTGCTCGGGTCCGGCGATGTCATCCATTTCAACCACATCGACTGAGTAGCCGCCCAGGTCTTCGGCGGGCTTAATGACACGGCCGTAACGGATGCCGCCGTTTTCATGTTTGCACATCCAGCCCTCTGCGATCCCCTGTTTACAGGCGCGAACTATGCCCTGGCAAACCTCGCCTTCGTAAGGAAAAGTCTCCTGCAGCGAGGCCTGCAATGATGCGTCCAGCGGCCGGTCGCCGATTTGCGTGGTGACTGTCTGGATCAATTGCCGGAATGTTTCGATGCTGCCCATAGAAATCCTTTCATTGCTCTGCTGCTCTTGTTCTACATATTGATTTGCATCAACTTCTGTGAAGCCAAGTTGGAAATTAGGGCTTTTGTTCTGGCAAGTCAAGCACTATAATGCATGTTGACCTCAAGCTTAGGGTTATTCTGGGTGAAAAAGAAAGCGCTAGACCGGAAAGCAGCCGTCGCACTGCTGGACTCCACCTCCGGAGTCGACCCTTATCTATCGTCGCTGGGCGAAAGGGTGCGCCGCATGCGGGCCATCCGCGGTCTCACGCGCAAGGAACTCGCGCACGCGGCAGGCGTCTCCGAACGCCATCTTGCCAACCTGGAACTGGGTGTGGGCAACGTCTCTGTCCTGGTGTTGCGGCAAATCGCGCATGCCTTTCATTGCACTATGGCCGAGCTCGTGGGCGATGTCACCACCACCAGCCCCGAATGGCTGCTCATACGCGAGTTGCTTGAAAAGCGCTCGGAACAAGAACTGCAACGGGCGCGCGAAACACTGGCGGACCTCTTCGCCGAGCCGCATGGATCCGGCAGCAAGAACAAGCTCCAGCAAATCGCCCTGGTCGGTTTGCGGGGCGCGGGCAAGTCCACGCTCGGTCGGCTATTGGCCGCCGACATCGGCTATCCCTTCGTCGAGCTCAGCGCCGAAATCGAACGCGTCGCCGGTTGCGGCATTCTGGAAATCCACAGTCTCTACGGGCCCATGGCCTACCGCCGGTACGAAAGACGGGCGCTCGAGGAAGCCCTTCAGCTGTATCCGGAAATGGTGCTGGCCACGCCGGGCGGTCTGGTTTCCGAGCCGGCCACCATGAATCTGATGCTGGCGCACTGCTATACCATCTGGATCCAGGCCACCCCCGAAGATCACATGCAGCGGGTGATGGCCCAGGGAGACTTTCGCCCCATGGCCGGCAACAACGAGGCCATGGCCGATCTGAAACGCATATTGGCCAGCCGCGAGGCTTTCTATTCCAAGGCCGACTGGGTATGTTCGACAACGCAAATATCCCTGCAGGACTGCTTCGAAGGCTTGCGCGAACACGTTCGTGAACGGGCGGGGCTTCCGGTCTAGCGACCCGGGAAAGATTGAAAAAACGAAAATGCATTTTCATGCATGTTTCGTTGACATGGTGTTTTAACTGCAATATTATGCATAAACTGTCTTGCGACAGGCATTATTTTTCAGCTTTAGAGCCCAGGAATCTATCTTATGACCGAAGTCAGCACTCTTGTCGATTTTCGTACCGATCCTTCCCAGTACAAGCATTGGGCATTGACGCTGGATGGCGACATCGCCACGCTTGCCATGGACGTCTCGGAAGACGGCGGCATCCGTCCAGGCTACAAGCTCAAGCTCAACTCCTACGACCTGGGCGTGGACATCGAGCTGCACGATGCGCTGCAGCGCATTCGTTTCGAACATCCCGAAGTCCGTACCGTCGTCGTCACCAGCCTGAAAGACCGTATCTTCTGTTCAGGCGCCAATATTTTCATGCTGGGCCTGTCGACTCATGCCTGGAAGGTGAATTTCTGCAAGTTCACAAACGAAACGCGCAATGGTATCGAAGACTCCAGCAGGCATAGCGGCCTGAAGTTCGTGGCGGCCCTGAATGGCGCTTGTGCGGGCGGGGGCTACGAGCTGGCGCTGGCGTGCGACGAAATCCTGCTGATCGACGACCGGTCGTCGGCGGTGGCCCTGCCCGAAGTGCCCCTGCTTGGTGTCCTGCCGGGCACGGGCGGCCTTACCCGCGTTACCGACAAGCGCAAGGTGCGCCATGACTACGCCGACATTTTCTGCACCCTGGTCGAAGGCGTGCGTGGGCAGCGCGCGAAAGACTGGCGCCTGGTCGACGAAGTCATCAAGCCCGCGCAGTTCGCCGAGCAGGTCAGGAGCCGCGCAATTGAACTGGCCGCGCAAAGCGACCGCCCGCGCGATGCGCAAGGCGTCAGCCTCACGCCCTTGAACCGTCTGGTTTCCGACAACGCCGTCGAGTACGAATACGTGCAAGTGCACATCGACCGCGAGAAACGCCTGGCAAGCTGGACCGTGCGCGCGCCGCAAAGCGCCACGCCGCAGGATATCGACGCCATACTGGCACAGGGCGCCGCATGGTGGCCTCTGCAAATGGCGCGCGAACTCGACGATGCCATCCTGCACATGCGTACCAACGAACTCGACATCGGTACGTGGATCTTCAGGACGGCCGGCGATCCGGCGCTGGTGCTGGGCGCCGATGCCACGCTGGAGCGTCTGGCGGACCACTGGCTGGTGCGCGAGACCCTGGGCATGCTGCGTCGCACGCTGGCGCGCCTGGACGTCAGTTCCCGTTCACTGTTTGCCCTGATCGAGGACGGCTCCTGCTTTGTGGGAACCTTGTTCGAACTGGCGCTGGCTTGCGATCGTTCCTATATGCTGGACGACCCCGATTCCGCGCGGCCGGTACAGATTGCATTGAGCGGCCTGAACTTCGGTCATTATCCGATGGTGACCGGACAAAGCCGCCTCGACCGCCGTTTCTACGAAGAGACGGCGCCGGTCGGGGCGGCGCGCGCCACGCTGGCAAGCATGATTTCTGCCAGCGAAGCGCAGGCCCTGGGCCTCGTCACCTTTTCGCTGGACAGCATCGACTGGGAAGACGAAATCCGGATCGCGCTGGAAGAGCGCAAGGCGCTGTCGCCTGACGCGCTCACAGGCCTGGAAGCCAATCTGCGCTTCTGTGGCACGGAAACCATGGAGACCCGCATATTCGGCCGCCTGACTGCCTGGCAGAACTGGATATTCAACCGCCCCAACGCCGCCGGAGAAAAGGGCGCGCTGAAGCTTTACGGCAAGGGCGAGCAGGCCAGTTTCGACTGGAATCGCGTGTAGCGCCCGCATACATAACGCAAGAGATCATCCCCAAAGGAGCAAGGACATGTCAGGTATCAATTATTCCGAAAAAATCCCGAATAACGTCAACTTGTCCGGCGACCGGGCGCTGCAGCGCGCGCTGGAACATTGGCAGCCGAACTACCTGCAGTGGTGGCGCGAGATGGGCCCGGAAGCATCACAGAATTTCGACGTGTACCTGCGCACTGCCGTCAGCGTGCAGCCCGACGGCTGGGCCCATTTCGATCACGTGAAAATGCCCGACTATCGCTGGGGCATCTTTCTTGCACCGCAGGATGGCAATCGCAAGGTCCATTTCGGCGAGAACATCGGCCGCGATGTCTGGCAGGAAGCGCCAGGCGAATATCGTGCAAACCTGCGGCGCATCATTGTCACCCAGGGCGATACCGAGCCGGCATCGGTCGAGCAGCAACGCCATCTGGGCCTGACCGCGCCATCGCAGTACGACTTGCGCAACCTGTTCCAGGTCAACGTGGAAGAAGGGCGCCACTTGTGGGCCATGGTGTACCTGCTGCATCGGTACTTCGGCCGCGATGGCCGTGAAGAGGCCGACGCCCTGCTGCAACGCAATTCCGGCGACCAGGACAGTCCGCGCATTCTGGGGGCGTTCAATGAAAAGACCCCCGACTGGCTGGCTTTCTACATGTTCACCTATTTCACCGATCGCGACGGCAAGTTCCAGTTGTGCGCTCTGGCGGAATCCAGCTTCGATCCGCTGGCCAGGACAACGAAGTTCATGCTGACGGAAGAAGCGCACCACATGTTCGTGGGCGAATCCGGCGTGTCCCGGGTGTTGCAGCGTACCGCCGAAGTGATGAACCAATTGAAGACTGAAGATCCCGCCGTCCTGCGTGCCGCCGGGGTCATCGATTTGCCGACCATACAGCGTTACCTGAACTTTCATTACAGCGTCACCATCGATCTCTTCGGTGCGGACCAGTCGTCGAACGCCGCCATTTTCTACAGTTCGGGCCTCAAAGGCCGCTACGAAGAAGGCAAGCGGACAGACGATCATCAGCTCAAGAACGATACGTACCGCGTGCTCGAAGTGGTGAACGGCGAGCTGCGCGATACCGAGGTTCCAATGCTCAACGCGTTGAACGAGGTCTTGCGCGACGACTTCATCAAGGACTCCATGGCGGGCGTGGGCCGCTGGAACAAGGTGCTTGAAAAGAACGGCATCTCCTTCCGCCTGACGGTGCCGCACAAGGCCTTCAATCGCCGTATCGGTACGCTTGCCGGAATACGCGTCTCGCCCGAAGGTACAGTGCTTTCCGAAGAGCAGTGGAAGCTGCACGAACACAAATGGCTTGCAACGCCCGAGGACCGCGAATTCGTCGCCTCGCTGATGGGCCGCGTGGTGGAACCCGGAAAGTTCGCCAACTGGATCGCGCCGCCTGTTATCGGCGTCAACCGCCAGCCCATCAATTTCGAGTATGTCCGCTTCAACTGATGGCGGCCAGCACTTGCATAGTCGCCCACACGAATCATGAAACAGCATCTTATTGATCCCGAGGTCTGCATACGTTGCAATACCTGCGAAGAAACCTGTCCCATCGATGCCATTACCCATGATTCGAACAATTATGTGGTCGACGCCGCGATCTGCAACCATTGCATGGCCTGCGTGCCTCCATGCCCGACCGGCGCGATCGACAATTGGCTGGGGGTATTGACCGACAAGCCGCATACGCTGGAGGACCAGTTCAGTTGGGATGTATTGCCGCCGGAGCAAGATATCCCGGATGGTTCCGAAACGAACACGGAGGGCAGCGTGGCGGTTGCCGTGGCGGCGGCCGGTATCGTCGCTGAGGAATCCGGTCTGGACGGCATACCGTCCACCGCGGCGGGAGCCAGCATCCCGCCCTGGTCGGCGGCCCAACCCCAGGTCAATCTCTATACCCATAAGAACCCCGTTACGGCGACCGTTGTAGGCAATTACCGCGTGACCGGCGAAGATACGGAAAGCGATATCCGGCATATCGTGCTGGACTTCGGCGCGGCTGCTTTTCCGGTACTTGAAGGGCAGTCCATTGCCATCTTCCCGCCAGGTACCGACAGCAGCGGACGTGCATTCCATGCACGCCAGTATTCAATCGCCAGCCCGCGTGACGGGGAGCGCCCGCGTTATAACAACCTGTCCCTGACCGTCAAGCGCGTCATGACGGATAGCGAAGGCAACGCCGTACCGGGCGTTTGTTCGAACTACCTTTGCGACCTGAAGAAGAACGATACAGTGCAGGTCATCGGGCCGTTTGGAAATACTTTCCTGATGCCCAACCATCCCGAAGCCAACATCATCATGATCTGTACCGGCACGGGATCGGCCCCCATGAGGGCCATGACCGAGCGTTGCCGGAGGCAGCTCAAGGAAAAAGCCTACAACGGCAGGCTCATGCTTTTCTTTGGCGCCCGAACACAGCGCGAACTGCCTTATTTCGGGCCCCTGATGAATCTGCCCGCGGACTTCATCGATATCAATCTGGCACTGTCGCGTGAACCGGGTCAGCCCAAGCGCTACGTTCAGGACTTGATACGTGAACGATCGGCCGACGTGGCCACGCTGATAGGCAACGAGAACACCTGTATCTACGTGTGCGGGCTCAAAGGGATGGAAGACGGCGTGCTGCAGGCGCTGGAATCGGCCGTGGGCCAGGCGGGCGGGCAGTGGTCCGACGTGCACGCCAGGCTGAAATCCCAGGGCAGACTGCACTTCGAGACTTATTGACCCCGTACCCGGCTATTGGCCGGCACACCGTTAATAAGGTTAAACTTGCCGGCTCGTTCCCGGTTTTAGAAGGGTTGTTCCGTTTGCCATGAAATTTAATGAATTCAAAGTCGGAATGGTGATCAAGCATCCGCCCGTTGTGGTCAGCGAGCAGGAAATGCTGAGCTTCGCCAAGGCGTACGATCCACAGTGGTTTCACACAGACGTCGAGCGCGCCACTGACGGACGCTGGGGTGGACTGATCGCCAGCGGGTGGCTTACTTGCGGCCTGGCCATGCGCATGGCTGTAGACGCCGCCTTGCACGACTCCGAATCATTCGGGTCGCCGGGCCTCGATAGATTGCGCTGGATGTTGCCGGTGCGCCCAGGCGACGCGCTGCGCCTGGAGGCAACGGTGGATTCGGTGCGCAAGTCGTCCAGCCGCGACGACCTGGGCATCATGCGCTGGTCGTGGCGGGTGTTCAACCAGCGCGACGAACAGGTGCTCGATGTGGAAGCAACGAGCCTGTTCGAACTTGGGCTGGCTTAGAAAAACGCCTGCAAGCCTGTTTGCGCGCGGCCGAGTATCAGGGCGTGCACATCGTGCGTGCCTTCGTAGGTGTTGACCACTTCCAGATTGACCAGGTGGCGTGCCACGCCGAACTCGTCTGAAATGCCATTGCCGCCCAGCATGTCGCGCGCCAGTCGTGCGATATCCAGCGCCTTGCCGCAGGAATTGCGTTTCATCATCGACGTGATTTCCACAGCGGCCGTGCCTTCGTCCTTCATGCGGCCCAAGCGCAAGCATCCTTGCAGCGCCATGGTGATATCGGTCTGCATGTCGGCCAGCTTTTTCTGTATCAGCTGATTGGCAGCCAGGGGACGGCCGAATTGCTTGCGGTCCATGGTGTACTGGCGGGCAGTGTGCCAGCAGGCTTCTGCAGCACCCAATGCGCCCCACGCAATACCGAAGCGGGCGGAATTCAGGCAGGTGAAGGGACCGCGCAGGCCGCTGACGCCCGGCATCATTTGCTCTGCGCCGATTTCGACTTCATCCATCACGACTTCGCCGGTGATAGAAGCGCGCAGCCCCACCTTGCCATGGATGGCGGGAGCCGACAGGCCCTTCATGCCCTTATCCAGAATGAAGCCGCGGATCTTGCCGTCGTCGTCGCCGCCGACGACTTTGGCCCAGACGACGAATACATCGGCGATAGGCGAGTTCGTGATCCACATCTTGCTGCCGCTGAGCTTGTAGCCGTCGGCCGTCTTGACCGCGCGCGTTTCCATGCTGCCCGGATCGGAACCGTGGTTGGGTTCGGTCAGGCCGAAGCAGCCTATCCATTCGCCGCGGGCAAGCTTGGGCAAGTATTTGCGTTTCTGCTCTTCACTGCCGAATTCATTGATGGGCACCATGACCAGCGACGACTGCACGCTCATCATCGAGCGGTAGCCCGAGTCGATACGTTCGACTTCGCGGGCGATCAGGCCATAGCTGACATAGTTGAGTCCCGCGCCGCCGTATTCTTCCGGTATCGTCGCGCCCAGCAGGCCTAGCTCGCCCATCTCGGAGAAGATGGCGGGATCGGTTTTTTCGTGGCGGAATGCTTCGAGCACGCGCGTGGCGAGTTTGTCCTGGGCATAGGATTGCGCGGCATCGCGCACCATGCGTTCTTCTTCGGTTAGCTGGGCGTCCAGCAACAAGGGGTCTTGCCAATGAAAAGAGGGGGCTGCCGACATAATGGGGGCTCCGGTAGGTTTGAATATAAGAAGAAGGCGCCCCAGGTCTGCACGCGGCAAACCGGGGCAATGGATCAGGCCTGAGCGGCTTGCGCCTGCTTGCGGATTTTCTCCAGCGTCGTCGAGGGCGATATGGTCTCGGGGTCGATCAGGCAATGCAGGATGGCCGGCTTGCCGCTGGCCACCGCGCGTTCGAAGGCGGAAGCAAATTGTTCCGTCGTTTCGACACGTTCGCCGTGTCCGCCGAAGGCCTGGGCGTAGGCGGAAAAATCCGGATTCTGCAAGGAAGTGGCCGACAGTCGCGCCGGGTAATGACGCTCCTGGTGCATGCGTATGGTGCCGTACATGCCATTGTCGATAAGGATGACGATGATGGGCAGGTCATATTGCACAGCGGTGGCGAACTCCTGGCCATGCATCATGAAGCAGCCATCGCCGGCGAAACACACCACGGTCTTCGATGGATCAATGCGCTTGGCGCCCACGGCAGCCGGCAGGCCGTAGCCCATGGAGCCGGAAGTCGGCGCCAGTTGCGTGCCGAAGCGCTTGAACTGATGGAAGCGGTGCAGCCAGGTGGCATAGTTGCCTGCCCCATTGCACATGATGGCGTCCTCGGGCAGCGTGGAGCGCAGATACGACATTACCTGGCCCATTTGCAGGCTGCCGGGATGCGTGATTTTCAGCGGGTCTGTCCAGGAAAGGTAGCTGGCCCGCATGCGTTCCAGCTCGGCCGACCATGAAGCCGCTTGTGCGGGACGCAGGGCGGAGACCGCCTGCGCAAACGAGGCCGGCGATACATTGATCGCCAGGCTAGCGCGGTATACGCGGTTCAGTTCGCCGGCATCCGGGTATACATGCACCAGCGTCTGGGCAGGCACGGGAATGTCGAACAGCGTATAGCTTTGGCTGGCGATTTCGGACATGCGCCCGCCCACCAGCAGGACCAGGTCGGCGTCCTTGATGTATTCCATCATTTCCGGATTACTGCCCAGCCCCACGTCGCCGATGAAGCAGGGGTGATCGACGGAGAACAGCATCTGGCGGCGGAACTGCACCGCCACGGGAAGCTTGTAACGGCCGGCGAACTCGGCAAACTGGTCAACCGCGGTCTGGTCCCAGCGTGTGCCGCCCAATATGGCTACCGGCTTCTTTGCGCTTGCCAGCTGTTGCGCCAGGGCTTCCATCTGCGTAGCGGTCGGCGCACTGTCGACGACCTCGTAGCGCGGTGCATCGGCCACTTCGGCGTACTCGACCAGCATGTCTTCGGGCAGCGCGATAACGACAGGGCCGGGCCGCCCCGAGGTGGCGACATGAAAGGCGCGCGAGATGATTTCGGGTATGCGTTCGACCTGATCGATTTCAGTCACCCATTTTGCCTGGGTGCCGAACACGGCGCGGTAGTCCATCTCCTGGAAGGCTTCGCGCTCGCGCATGCCGCGCTCGATCTGGCCCACGAACAGGATCATGGGCGTGGAGTCTTGCGAGGCAATGTGTATGCCGGCCAGCGCATTGGAGGCGCCCGGTCCGCGCGTTACCATGCAGATGCCAGGCTCGCCGGTAAGCTTGCCGTGCGCGTCCGCCATCATGGCGGCACCGCCTTCCTGGCGGCAGACCGTCACTTGTATGGACGCATCGTGCAGGCCGTCGAGCACGGCCAGATAGCTTTCGCCAGGCACGCAAAATACATGTTTGACGCCTTGCGCGATCAGTTGATCGACAAGAATGTGGCCGCCCAGGCGGGGACGAAGTTCGGGGTGTGAGCTTGCTTTCATAGACGGTGAGGATAATGTGCGTTGATGGCACAACGCAATTGATAAAATTGCACAATGTCTTGCCTATTATGCAAGACATTGCCGCGGCGGGTCGCAACATTCCATTCTACGCCCCCGTGCATTGCTACAGGAAAGGTCCATGAGAAAAGGAATTCCGAACTTAGGCGCTCTCCAGGCGTTCGAGGCCACTGCCAGGCTGGGTTCGTTTTCACGCGCCGCTGAAGAGCTGTCGCTTACGCACAGCGCCGTCTATCGGCAGGTAACCGGCCTGGAGCAACGATTGGGCGTCGAGTTGTTGACACGCGTTCGCCGCCGGGTTGCCGTCACGAGCGCGGGCGCGGAATACGCCGCACGGGTGCGTCACCACCTGGAGCAGCTGGAAAAAGATACGCTGGGACTGATGTCGCGATCCGGTCTGGGCCGCAGCCTGCATATTGCCGTGCTGCCGACCCTGGCCACCACCTGGCTCGTTCCACGCCTGCCCGATTTCCAGCGCAGGCACGGGGATATATCGGTCAGCCTGTCGGTGCGGACTTTGCCCTTTCAGTTCAATGACCATCCATTCGATGCCGCCATTTATCATGCCGAACAAATATGGCCACAGACCGCGGGCATCAAATTGTTCGACGAAGGCCAATTGCTGCCGGTCTGCACGCCCGCCATGCTGGCAGCGGCCCAAGACGCGGGCCAATCCATGGCCGATCTGACCCACTTGCACATGTCATCGCGCCCGGACGCCTGGCGCAACTGGTACCAGGCGCAGCAGAAAGAGTACCTGCCGTCCATCAGTGCGGGACCGCGGTATGAATTATTCACGATGATACTGGCCGCCGTAAAAGCCGGAATGGGCGTGGCGCTGGTGCCCCGGTTTCTCGTGCAAGAAGAGCTCGATGCGGGGCAGCTTGTCGCACCGGCGCAAGGCGTGCTCAGCGTGCGCGAAGCCTACTTCTTCAGCTATCCTGTCGCGAGCGAACCCAGCGAGGCCTTGCTGGCGCTGGAAGCCTGGCTGGCCGGTATTACCAAAGCAGACCGAGGATTGCGCTGATGATTCACCATCGAACCGTTCATGCTGTGAGCCGCGTCTTGCGGTGGACCGCCGCCTGCATGCTCGCCGGCGCAAGCCTGTTGACCACGGCGGGGGTGTCGGCTTCCGATGCGGGAATCCGCGGGGACTTGAAGGATGCCAATTCTGCAGTCAGTGTCCAGGCCGTCAGGGTGGACGTGGCGAGCGCCTACCGGGGCGTGCGGGATGTCGATTCCGAAGTCAATGTTCAGGATATCAATCCGGAGGCAGCGAGCGCATATCGGGGCGAGCTGGATACCGATTCCGTCGTCAATGTTCAGGACATTAACCCCGAGGCGGCCAGTGAGTCTATTCGTCAAGACCAGGCCGTGGTGCACGCGAGCCGCTATATGGTCAGCACCGCGAATCCGCTCGCAACCAAGGCCGGGGCAGTTGTCCTGGCCGAAGGCGGCAGCGCCGCAGATGCCGCAATTGCCAGCCAGATGGTGCTGAACCTGGTCGAGCCCCAGTCTTCGGGCATAGGGGGCGGCGCCTTCATCGTTTCCTACTATGCCGCGAGCCAGTCCGTGCATGCCTACGACGGGCGTGAAACCGCGCCCGCCGCCGCCCGCAGCGATCAATTCATGGCCGACGGCAAGGCCATCCCGTTCTGGGAGGCCGTCAACAGCGGACGTTCGGTGGGAGCGCCGGGGCTTCTTCGGGTTCTGGCCCTTATGCATGAACAGGACGGACGCCTGAGCTGGGCCCGCCTTTTTGCGCCGGCCATCGCATTGGCAGAAGAAGGGTTTTCCGTATCCGAACGCCTGCATACCTTGCTGAAAAACAATAATGGCTTGCGAGACCAGCCTGCCGCGGCGGCCTATTTCTACGACGCGCACGGAGAGCCCTGGCCGGTAGGCTACAAACTGGTCAACAAGCCATTGGCCGACGTGTTCCGGCAGATTGCGAAGCAGGGCGTGGAAGCGTTCTACGAAGGCCCTTTGGCGCAAGACATCGTCAACGCCGTTGCAGGGCACTCTGTTCCGGGTGATCTGACCCTGCAGGATCTGTCAGGATACCGCGCCCTCGAACGGGCTGCCTTATGTGCGCCCTACAAGGTCTATACGCTTTGTGGCATGCCGCCACCCAGTTCAGGGCCGCTGACGGTAATGCAAATGCTCAACATCCTGTCGCACACGGATATTGAAGCCTTGCCGCCCGATTCACTGCTAGCGGTGCATTACTTTTCGGAGGCCGGGAAACTTGCCTACGCCGACCGGGATGTCTACGTAGCGGATCCCGCGTTCATTGATGTGCCGGTAAAGGCCATGCTGGATCCTGAGTATCTGGCGTTGCGTGCAGGTCTCATCCAGCCGGACCGGACGATAGGCCGCGCCCCGCCGGGCGATCCGGCAGGCATGCTGGCCATACGCGGCCAAGACAACTCGCTGCAACAGCCTTCCACTACGCATATCTCGGCTGTGGACGCGCAAGGCAATGTGGTGTCGATGACCAGCACCATCGAATCGGCCTTCGGCAGCAAGATTTTTGTACGCGGTTTCCTGCTGAACAATCAACTGACCGATTTCTCGCTTTCCGACGTGGATGCGCAGGGCAAGCCGGTGGCAAACCGGCTGGAACCGCTGAAGCGGCCGCGCAGTTCAATGGCGCCGATGCTGGTGCTGAAGAATGGCAAGCCATTCATGGCCATTGGCTCGCCCGGTGGTAGCGCAATTATCAATTACGTGGCCAAGGCGTTGCTGGGGGTTCTGGATTGGGAGCTGAATATCCAGCAGGCGATAGCCCTGCCGAACCGCGGAAGCCGGAACTCGTTTACGGAGCTGGAGAAGGGGACGTCCTTGCATGGACTGGTAGGGGGGTTGCGGGCCATGGGGCATGAAGTTAGGGAGATTGATTTTCCCAGCGGACTGCAGGGGATAGTGGTGACGCCAGAGGGGTTGGAGGGAGGGTCGGATCCGCGGCGGGAAGGAGTTTCTGCTGGGGGATGACTTGCGAAAACATGCGGTTATTCATGAAATTCGCGGCGTACCGGTCAAGTGATCGTGTCCAGTTAAAGAGAGGCAGCCGCGGCGAATGCTGCCTTGAGCGTTATCCAGCTCACATAAGGGATGGGGTAAAAGAATGAAAGTCAAGCGCGTGGTCGCCAACTTCGCTGCTAAAGACCTGGAGCAAGCCCGGGTTTTTTACCAAGACATCCTTGGTCTCGACTTATTAATGGACCATGGATGGATCCAGACCTATGGATCACAAGCTCAGATGACGATACAGATCAGTTTCGCCTCTGAAGGAGGCTCGGGCACGCCGGTGCCGGATTTATCAATCGAAGTAGATGATCTTGACGCAGCATACCAACGGATGAAGGACGCGGGTGTTTCGATCGAGTATGGGCCAGCCATCGAACCCTGGGGAGTTAGACGCTTTTACGTCCGCGATCCATTTGGTAGGTTGATAAATATACTCGTTCACATTTGACCTTGGCGTTTTTCTGGTCGCGTAGCGCCGTGTCGGCCAGTAGCGGACATTGCTGACTTTGTAGCAGGCCGCAAACCTGTCGTCAGAAGGAGCCAGTTTCGGTCGCTGGCGCCACGTACTGAGCCCATGCTCGTGCCAGTGGAATGAACCCCGGCCCCTTGACAGTTCGGATGCAATGCTTATTGCTTGTCCTGGATATCGAAGCGCGTGACTTTATCGCTATCTATCCGGAAAATGTGCATCACTGTCTTATCCTTCAGCCCATGAGTTTGGCCATTTAACGGCTGACCGTCGAGATCGAATACTGACTGGATCACCTCAACGAGGACGGCACCATCCGCGGTTTGTTGAAATGCTATCGGCTCAACGTGTGGACTGACGACAGCCCATTGGCGTGCCCAATAGTCGCGCATAGCCTCATGCCCATGAACGTGACCGCCGTCCATGCCGTTGGCCCAAGCGGCGTCATCGGCAACCGAGGCAAGTACGCCGTCGATGTCTCTTGCGTTGAAGCGTTCGTACATTTCCTTGATAACTTGAATATCACTCTTCGACATACTCATTTCCTCAGGAGGGGTTGAAGGGGCCGCTGATGGCATCGAGCCGGCATTGCCTGCGAGCGTCGGATATATAATATATACGTGCATATATATTTGTGTAAAGTGCTAATGAAGAGGAGGAGCGATATGGCTGAAAATGTGCTTTCTACGCCGGGGCATCTCATAAGTCTGGCGGCGCGGGGCTTCGCTCGCCTTAGCGAGTCGCGCCTTAAGCCGCTCGGTTTCGGCGTCGGTCAATTACCTGTGCTGGTTGCGCTGAAGGACGGAAGCGCAAGCACGCAGCGCGACCTTGCCCGGTTTGCCAAGATTGAGCAGCCTCCGATGGCGCAAATGCTTGCTCGCATGGAAAGGGACGGCTTGATCGAGCGGACACCTGATCCGGCTGACGGTCGCAGTAGTCGCATCGTGTTGACGAAAGCCGCGCAGGAGCGCATGCCCGATGCAATTGCGACCCTGTTCCAGGGAAATCGCGAGGCGATGGCCGGATTCACGCAAGCGGAAGAAGTACAACTTGTTGACCTGCTTACACGGCTGATCGCAAATCTTGATCAGATAGCGGGAGCCGAGACTAGGTAGCCTCGGTGAGTGCTATCTTGAGTGTCTGCACGATACACAGCAGTGGCCGCCCGCGCAACTGTCAAGGCCTCCGCTGACGCCTGAGGGTTCGACCGGTGGTATTTATAATGGCTCCGCTGACAAGGCGGCATAATGGAGAAAGCCATGGAGATCTACATAGCAGCTACGGCATTGATGCGCGACGATGGCGCTACTCTTCTTGTGCGTAAGCACGGCACATCCGCGTTCATGCAGCCCGGCGGGAAGATTGATGGTGATGAAACCCCACTATCTGCCTTGCAGCGAGAACTTCTTGAAGAACTCGATCTGGCGATTCAGCCGGAAGACGCAGAGTATCTTGGCTGCTTTACAGCCCCCGCAGCGAATGAGCCAGATTGCATCGTGAAGGCGGAGATGTTCCGTCTTTTCACCGACAAAGAGATCGTTCCTCAGGCGGAAATAGAAGAAGCCTTATGGGTCTATCCTGCTTCGGTGCACGAGCTCCGGCTGGCGCCGCTTACGAGCGACAAGGTTCTGCCTCACATTTGGAGTGTAAACGGTCGGTAGTTCGTCCTTTAGGGACAGCTAGGGGGCGGTTTGAAGCACGGTGATAGACTTCAAACGGCCATGAGCAGCCGTTCATGAGCGACGGCTTATGGGCAGCCAGCGCTTTAAAAACCTTGTCCGAATCGTCTATTTCTAGCGTGTTATATTTTTATGGCGCGTGCGAACATGCAACAAGGAGACAGAGCAATGGAACTGAGATTCACGGTGTCAGGGCGGATTGCGAAGCCGGTTCACGAGGTGTTCGAAGCGGTAGCCGATCCCAGGCAGCTTTCCAGCTATTTCACGACCGGCGGAGCCAAGGGCCGACTGGAGACCGGAGCGGCTGTCACATGGGATTTCCATGATTTTCCCGGCGCATTTCCAGTCAAGGTCGTCAATGTGGAACAGGACAAGGAAATCGTTCTGCTTTGGGAGGCGAGTGAGGATGTGCCTGAGGAAATGGGACTCGATCACGCTGAAATTCAGGGCGGCGGCTACGACACAGAAGTGCGTATTGCCTTTACCGGGCTGGATGATGGCGGCACGATGGTCAGCATCACCGAAAGCGGCTGGCGAGAGACAGCCGCCGGGCTGCGCGCATCATATGGCAATTGCGGTGGTTGGATGCAGATGCTGGCCTGCATGAAAGCTTATCTTGAATACGGAATTATCTTACGCGAAGGATTCTTCAGCGCCAAGCCTCTTCCAGCAGGATAGGTTGGAAACCCCGGAGGTCAAACTGCGCTAACTACCAAAAGGCCTAATAGCAGCGACTTTTGCTAACCAACAGAAAGGCAGTGGCGCCGATCGAACTCCCATGATACGCCGCGGCTCTCGCCAGCTCAATCAGGCATTCATCGAATGAACTTTAATATTTGTTAGTCCGCGCTCCTCCGTGGTGGCTCAAATCTGCTTGACGCTGCTGAGCAGGCATGATGCCCAGGTGGCTCCGGTGTTTGGTCGGATCTGAGGGTTATCCGCTTCCATCACTGCTCGCGCTACGCGCCGGCGGCATCTCGGCGCAATCATGCCGGCGGAAAAGGCCGCGAGGGCGGTGTCGCCAGCGTGAGTAGGTTGCCGTCAGGATCACGGACCTGCGCCAGTGTCGAGTAGTCGCCCTCAATGTCGTCCCCGAGTACAATCCCCAGGCCGTGCAGTCTGCGGCGCTCGGCCGCGACATCTTCGACGTAAAAGAACATCACGCCTCTGCCCGCGATTTCGTTGTCGGTTGAAAGCGCCAACCCACCTTGGTCGAAAAGCTCCCACTGCACTAGCGTGTCCATCGGCCGGTTATCCGGCCCACGACCGAGCACGTTCGTATACCAGCGTTCGGCTGCCGCAAGGTCCGTAGTGAGCAATGCTGTGTAGATCTTCTGCAGGTTCATTTGTTCTCCTCCGGGCGAGGCTCTATTCCGCGTGTCGGTGCTGGCAGCGGGCACTCTGGGCGGCTCGGGCTTATCGCGACCGATTATTTGAAAGCGTGCCGTTTCAAAAGGCAGCGGGTGCGCTTAGCTCTAGCGCGTTTGACGGTACATGCTAAGTTAACTCTTAGTTAACAGGATTTATATTATCTCCATATAACGAGCAGTCATAGCAGCTATTCGAGAAAGATTTCCAAATGACCGCAATGGGTCACAAGTAGCTGTCCCCCTGCTATATTTCAGCTTATGGCAAGTGGCTTGCGGATTGCCTTCTTAATGAACATGTCCAGACGCCAGCGCCCGCTGATTACCTGGCAGGCGTCTAAACCGAGGCAAACAATGACACGAGTTCGCGTCGAAGGCTTCACCATTTCGCTCGACGGATATGGGGCAGGCCCAAATCAAGACATCAACAATCCACTAGGCATTGGCGGCACGGAACTGCACCAATGGCTATTTCCCACGCGCACCTTCCAAAGGGCCTTGTTCGATAAGGACGACGGCACTACCGGAGTTGACGATGATTTCGCCGCTCGTGGTTTCCAGAATGTTGGCGCCTGGATTCTTGGAAGGAACATGTTCGGACCCATTCGAGGGGACTGGTCGGACACAGACTGGAAAGGCTGGTGGGGAGATAATCCACCGTATCATGTTCCCGTCTTCATCCTGACCCATCATGCTCGTCCTCCCATCGAGATGGAAGGCGGCACGACGTTCCACTTCATAACAGGAGGCATTCGCGTAGCGCTCGACCGTGCGCGCAAGGCGGCTGCCGGAATGGACGTGCGGATAGGCGGTGGACCGGGCGCAATCCGGCAGTATCTTCGTGAGGGCCTCATTGATGAGCTGCACATTGCTATTGCGCCGGTCCTGCTCGGTCGGGGAGAATCGCTGTTCGAAGGGCTAGACTTACGGGCTCTGGGATACCAATGCGTTGAATCCAAGGCATCGGAGAAGGCCACGCATATCATCCTGCGACGCCAAGGGGCTACTGACGTCCAACCTCTGGCTGAGGGCCGACGTCCCTGACTGGCTGCGGTCTTGGCTCAGTCGTAAGTGTCAGCCCTACGCTAGGCACAGAACTATGCTGTTGGTATATTAGGCGATGAGACGCCGAATGCCACGGAAACAGAAGCTGCTTGCCGCTCGCACCCCCAACGTCTTTATCAATGTCGTGACACCGCTTTCTCTTTGAAGCGAACTGGGGACAACCAATGATGAAACTGTATGGAATGGGTCCCACGCGCTCGCTTCGCGCACGCTGGGCTCTTCAAGAACTTGATGCGGAGTTTGAGTTTGTGCCCATCAACCTCCTTGCCGGCGAAAACCGTCACCCCGACTTCCTGCGCCTTAATCCCACAGGAAAGCTTCCGGTGCTGGTCGACGGTGATCTTGTGCTGACAGAATCGGCCGCGATCGTCATGTACTTGGCAGAGAAGTATGGCGCCCAGGGGCTCATGCCCACCGATCTATCGGAGCGGGCGCAGGTGTATCGCTGGTCCATGTTTGCGGTCACCGAGCTGGAGCAGCCGCTGTGGCGGATAGCCCGGCACAGCTTTGTGTATCCAGAAGAAAAGCGCCTGCCGGAAGATATAGTCCTCGCCAAAGAGGACTTTGTGTCGATGGCCGCAATACTTGATCGCCATATGGAAGGGCGCGAGTTCATCGTGGGCGATACGATAAGCGTCGCGGATTGCGTCACCGCCTATGTTCTGGACTGGGGCAATGAAAATGGGTTGATCGAGGACTACCCGAACCTTAAAGCGTATCTTGAGCGGATGTACGCGCGTCCCAAGGCTCCACAGCGGATCGCAGATGCCTTGGCCGACATGCGCCCGGCTGCTGCTTGAAGGGGCGGTTTCGCAGTGCGCTCACTTGATGCCTTCCCATGCGCCCCATAATCACTGCTTTTGAACGGTCGCCCGACCGCGGGGAAGGGCAGGCGCGTGACATGCGTGTGCGCTGGGCGCTTGAAGAAGCGGGTCAGCCTTACCAGGTTCGTCTTGTTTCTTTCGAAGCGATGAAGGAATTTGCGCATCGAGCACTTCATCCTTTCGGGCAGATTCCGACTTATGAAGAAGGTGACCTCGCCCTGTTCGAGTCAGGCGCGATCGTGTTTCATATCGCCCAGCGCCATGCCGGCCTTCTGCCGGACGATGCGAATGCGCGAGCGCGCGCCATCACATGGATGTTTGCTGCACTCAATACGGTTGAACCGCCGATTGTCGAGCACGAACAGGCCCCATACCTGGAAGGCGACAAGCCTTGGTACGCTGAACGCCTGCCTCTCCTTGAGCATCGCGTCCGTGGCCGGCTGAACGAACTTTCCAGTCGGCTTGGCGATGCCGAATGGCTCGATGGCGCGTTCAGCGCCGGCGACCTGTTGATGGTGACGGTGCTGCGCAGATTGAACGGATCGGGTATGTTGGACGAATATCCCAACCTCTCCGCCTATGTTGCCCGTGGCGTAGCGCGACCCGCCTTCAAGCGTGCTTTCGACGCTCAATTTGCGGTTTTCACTGCCGCACTGTCGAGCCGATAAAAGTCTGTTCAGACTTGATATTCGATGCTGGATTCCCTTCGGTCATAGCCCGTGTTGCAGGCTGCGGCCCTCGGCTCCTTATAAATCCGTTTCATAATAAATCAATATGTATAATGATTTACATCAAAGAAGCGTTGAACCAAGGGGCGATGAGGCATGAATATCAAGCGTAGGGATTTCGTCAAGGGCTGTGCAGCGGCCTGTGTTCTGTTGGTGCCCGGCATCGCCCTTGCCAAGCAAGGCGCGAACGCGAATGCGAACAACGCGGCAACCTCTGATGCCGATACGCAAATCCAGAAATCGATCAAGGCCAGCTTCGGCGGCGGCTTCTCGGTACGGACGCATTCCCAATCAGACGGATTCACTTACGCCGATATCGAGCACTTTGGCACTCGATACTCGGTGTCTTCCGCAGACTTGCTGGACTGGAAGATCGTGGGTTCCCTCTAAGCAACCCCGCTTCGCAACTCCTTCCGTCAGCAGATTGCCGATTTCCATGGATGACAGCTCCCGGATATCGACGACTTGGGCGCACTTGCGGCGCCGAATTACTAAGCACACTTTGTAGAGGAAATGACCTTGTCCGAGAAGATCAAGAGCATACGCATACACCCCGGTATTGGCATGGCTCGCTTGGGAGACAGCGATGAGTTTTATGTCGGCCCCGAAGCGCCGGGGGTTGTGGTCGATCCGGGCGGCAGCGGTGGGCCGGGGCCCAGCGGTGGAACCTACCGCGACAGCCAGGCGCGTTTGAAACGCCAGGCACAGCGGTATCGCGTCTATGCCTATGACGCCAACGACAAGGTGATTGCGGAACTCACGTCGGATTCAGATTTGGTCCAGTCCCTGCATTGGCGCGTTCATGTCCGGAACATGAAAGCGGCAAATTATGCGTTCCAGGGCGCCTACCTGTTCGACCCGGACCAGTTGCGCAATCCATCCATCCAGCCCGGGAAAAAGCCCGGCGAACGCAATCAGCTGATTATCGATCCCGGTGTGCATACGATCACATCCGGGCAGGCCGGGCCGGTCGTCATGAAGGGTGATGTTTTCACTGGCCTTGAAAAGGGTACCTTGCCGGGCGAATTGCGTTTCGAGGGCTTCACGCCCAAGGACCCTTCGAAAGAAGTCGAGGTCACGTATAAAGCCGCCAAAGATATCGAGTTGGGCCAGCTTCGGCTCGATTCCAAGGATCGTCTGCTGTTCGTGCCAGCACCCGGCAAAGGTGCATGCGTTACGACACCCAAGGTGGAATTGTCGAACCCGAGTGAAACCGTCTCGCCTCCGAACGGCCCGGATAACGGCAAGAACCCACTGACGAACCAGTTTGCCTATTTCAACATTCCAGGCTGGTGGGACGACACTTGCGGCGGTGAAATCGACGTCACGGTCACGCTCAAGGACGGCACTGTCTTGAGCACACGCGACAACGTGAAATCGGCCACGGACGAAGGCACGAGGAATCCGCGGGCAGGAGCATGGATCGTCACCGCACCTCCGAAGTTTGCGCCTCATATGTACCACGTGGTGTCCATTTTGGATCGCGTCTACGAGGCCTTTCCCGAGGCCTACCCCTACACGGGGCAAAAGACCAATTTTTACCGCGATGTCTATCCGGTTTTCGCCAACGCAGTCAACTACGGTTGGGTAAGCGCCGAGGCGTCGGGCGTCGCGTCAGAACCAAAGAACATCGCCCACGGCCCGGGTCAGCCGGGCAACTTGCTTCTTCCTGGGTACATGTCCTTGCTGGCCGACCCAAGCGAACAGAGCAAGCCGATAAGGCAACGTATCTATGGCCTGATGCGGCATGCCCCCGGAAAAAACGGACGACTCGTCGATACCTTGTTGCCCGCGCCTCCGCAGCGGCCAACCAGCTGGAAGAACGAAGAGTTCCAGCGCACCGAGAACGACTCCCTGATGCCCAAGCTGTGGGGAACGGCGGGCAAGCCCTTGCAGAATCAGCAACTGGGCAACGATTTCCCCGATCAGTTCTTGAGCCTGACCGACTGGCAGTTGAACCATATGAAGAACTGGGCAGATGGGAATTTTGAGGTCGGCGCTCTGCAAGAGCCCGTATCCCTGGAACAATTGCCCTTGAACGAACAGCCGCATGCGCTCGACAGTTCGGCGCTGCAGCCGACCATCGGTGGCGGTTTTCACCCGGGCATAGAATTCCCCTACCTGATCCTCTATCGCGAGTATTTCGCCGAGGCGTTTCGGGTGGGCAAGGACAACGAACCTGGCGCCATCTCGGCCTATATGTCCAGCCCCTGGCAGGGCGACTTCTGGTCGTGCAACGTGGCATGGTGGCCGACACAACGGCCGGATGTCGTGTTCGAGTACGATCCAAAGACCCAGACCAGAACCTATAAAGAATGGTTCCGCGGATACGATGCCGACGGCGAACCGCTATCGTCCACCGATGGTTACCAGCAGATGGAGTATGCCTGGTCGAAGTTGGGCATGGTGCTCCCCATCAAGACCGCGGACGGCAGCTTTCTGAAAGACCAGGGCTCCACCGTGTTCGTCGAGCAAGAGCGTGCGCCGTCGCTGAACCGGCCGCCCGCCAAAGGAAAATAGTCCTTGCCATCGACCCGACAAGACCGGGCCAATACAACATGGGACGTTGTTATTGTCGGCGCCGGACCGGCGGGAGCGGCAACCGCCATCACGCTGGCCAAGCTCGGTCAGCGCGTGCTGCTGGTGGAGGAGCGCGTATCCACGCGCTTCAAGCTGGGCGAATCGCTGCCGCCCACCGCTATCGGCATGGTCAAGCACTTCCTGGGAGACCCCGAAGGCCCGGAACAGAATCTTCCCGGCCTTTACAGGACTGCCGGCAACGTTTCGCTATGGGCGACCGAACAGCCCGACGTTACCGACTTCTTCTTCACGCTGGCCGGCTTCGGCCTGTGCGTCGACCGGTTGGCGTTTGATGAGGCTTTGCGGTCGAAAGCGCTTGCCGCCGGTGTGGCCTTGCTGAAGGGCGTTCGCTTCGAGTCCTGCACGCGTATCGACGGCCGCTCTTCCAATTGGCAACTGAAGCTAAGCTCGGAAACCCAGACGCAGCAGCATCGCACGCGCTATCTGGTCGACTGTTCGGGCCGGCGGGCCGTCGTGGCCAGGGCGCTTGGCGTCCCGATCATCGACAATGACGACCGCTTGTTCGCCTATGCACAATGGTTCTCCTGCGTCGGCGACGATGATGACCGCTATACCCGTATCGAGGCGTCGCCACACGGCTGGTGGTATAGCAACCGCTTGCCGGGCGCGGAGGGCAATGAAACCAGGCGATTGGTGGTCATGCATTCAGACAAGGACCTGCCGGCGGCGAAAATGGCCGTGCATGGGCAAGGCTTCGATCGGCTGCTGGACGAGTCCACGCATATCGCACCATTGCTCAAAGCCAGCGGCTATCGCGCTTGCGGAAAGATCCAGGGTGCACCGGCCAACAGCCAGCGATTACAGGACTTCTGCGGCGACGCCTGGATGGCGGTGGGCGACGCGGCGCAAGCCTATGACCCACTATCGTCGCAGGGCATGGACAAGGCGCTTCGGACGGGCAGCCATGCTGGGCACATGATCCACTACGCATTGACAGACAGCCCGCAGGACCCGGCGGGATTGGGCAGCCGCAATGCGTACGTTCATCAGTACGATGAGCAACAGCGTCAACTTTGGGAAACGTACTTGTCGCAACGAGAGTTCTATTACCGGATGCAGCCTCGTTGGTCTGATCAGCCGTTTTGGCAACGTCGGCGTTGACTGGACGCCCTCAGTGTTCCACCATCCGCCATATGATTCCGCGGCAAAAGGGGAAGGGCTCCATGCAGGTCGAAATCTCACTTCTTGACAGCATTGATACGGCCGAAGTGCTTCGGCTATATCGCGCGAATGAATGGTCGTCGGCCGAAAAACCGGTCCAGCTCATGGCAGCGCTTCGGAATTCTCACTCACTCGTCACCGCGCGTGTTGCTGGTGAGTTGATAGGGTTGGGAAACGCAATCTCGGATGGATATCTCGTCGTGTACTTTCCGCATATGTTGGTGCTGCCGAAGTTTCATGGGAAAGGGGTGGGTCGAAAAATGATGCAGGCATTGCTCGAGAAGTATTCAAGTTTCCATCAGTTGATGCTCACCGCCGACGGCAGGGCCATCGATTTCTATAAGGCACTCGGCTTTGAACGAGCAGGCGAGACAGAGCCGATGTGGATCTACGCCGGGACTGAGCATTGAGTGTTGCCAGCAGGCTTTCAGGATAAGAGGCTAAGCCCGCTGAATTTCATAAAAATCCGCCTTAGCGGTCGGGTCGGAGCGCGACTGACCCTGGGAAACGTCGATAGGTTTTTGGCGCAAGGCTAAGGACGTTAACCGCCGGATGGTCAAGAACAGCCCTTATGCGCATTTCAATGCAGCGGCATTACTTCGAATTCCCTTTACGAAGTTGGAGCTTTGACCATTTAACTTGTAGTGAGGAAAAATGACAGATCAGGTTGTCAGCCTACCGCCTTGCGTTTCCGGTCGGTTTCCGCTTCATAAGCAAGGCAACTCTCGGCCAAGAGCGAACTTTAGATAGAATACAGACGACTGAGCCATGAATGGCAACTCGGTGAGATTAATGAACCTGAAAATTAGAAATGAGATTTCTACTGATGTAGAAGCCATAAATGCTGTTACAACTGCTGGGTTTCTGAATGCGCCTCATACGGCTCATACGGAACAGTTCATCGTCAAAGCATTGCGCAAGGCGGGCAAATTGACGATATCGTTAGTGGCAGAAGTTGGCGAGGATGTTGTAGGCCATGTGGCTGTGTCGCCTGTATCCATTTCTGATGGCGCTTCGGACTGGTATGGTCTCGGTCCCATTTCAGTAGCACCGTCATACCAAGGACAAGGTATAGGTTCGCTCCTTATGCAAGAAGCCTTACGCTCGTTGCGCGAAAGAAAGGCGTCCGGCTGCGT
>JAKFDW010000103.1:0-2017 GCA_036675955.1 Orrella sp.
TGATCGCGACGCGCTCCCTGGACAAGGAAGTGCCGGGCATCCACGAGTTGGTCGATGAAAACCGGGCACGGATCTGGAATGGCATCGCCGCATACGAAGCGCTGCAGGCATTGCGCAAGGACCGTGACGACATGCGTCTGCGCATCCGGTTCCTGGCCTTGCGCGAGGATCTCGGATTTGGGCTGCTGACGTTGCGCTATACCAAGGACCCCACCACTGCCAACAGGGAGATCGTAGATCGCGCGGCATGGGACACGGTACCGAATGTACCGGTGCTGTTCTGGTCGTTCCGGATCATGGTGGGCCTTGGTGTCTTCTTCATCTTGTTGTTCGGCTACGCGTTCTATCTCGCGTCGAAGCGCAAGCTCGAGCACCCGTTGTTCTTGCGCGTCGCCCTGTGGAGCCTGCCATTGCCGTGGGTTGCCGCGGAACTCGGTTGGATCGTAGCCGAGTACGGACGACAGCCTTGGGCCATCGATGGCGTACTGCCGACATTCCTTGGAGTGTCCTCCACCAATTCCACGCAGGTGATGGCCAGCCTGATTGGTTTCGTCGTGCTCTACACGGGGCTGGCGGTGGTGGATGTGATGTTGATCATGCGCGCCATCAAGGCCGGCCCTGACCGCATGGGGCTTTGGCCAACAGGATCGCGCTTCAAGGTTGACGACGCCGTCGCCGATACCGTGAGGAACACGCCATGATCGACTATGAAACCCTGCGCTTGACCTGGTGGCTGTTACTTGGAGTGCTGTTGATCGGCTTTTCGGTCACAGGCGGGTATGACCTGGGCGTCGGCGCGATCCTGCGCCTGGTCGGCCGGGATGACATCGAGCGCCGCATGGTCATCGAAGCGATTGAGCCAAACTGGGAAGGAAACCAGGTCTGGTTCATTCTCGGGGGCGGTTCCGTGTTTGCGGCCTGGCCGCTGTTGTATGCGGCATCGTTCTCGGGCTTCTACTTCGCGATGCTGCTGGTGGTGCTGGCTCTGATCCTGCGACCGGTCGGCTTTGCATTTCGCAACCGCCTCCCGAGTACGCGTTGGCGTGGCGCCTGGGACTGGGCGCTGACCATTGCAGGCGTGGTTCCGTCGCTGGTGTTTGGCGTGGCCTTCGGCAACCTGTTCCTTGGCGTGCCCTTCCATTTCACGGAAGGGATGCTTCCAGTCTATGACGGTTCTTTCCTCGGCTTGTTCCATCCCTTTGCACTGCTGGCAGGTATCGTGAGCCTGTCCATGCTGGTGATGCATGGAGCGTGCTTCACGGCGATGAAAGTGGAGGATCCTGTCGGCATGCGTGCGCGCCGCATTGCACGGTACGCCGTCATCCTGACGGCGCTGGCCTTCGTAACTTGCGGCTTCTGGCTACTCGTGATTCCAGGGTCGGTGATACTCACCGACATCGTCCCCGATGCACCATCCAACCCGCTCCGCAAGGACGTACTGCTCTCGAGCGGCGCTTGGCTCATCAATCACGGCAGGCACCCATGGACACTGGCCATGCCGATTACCGCACTCGTTGGCTTGTTTGGCGTGCTCATCCTGCCGGGACAACGCCTCGCCTTTGCATCCAGTGGATTGGCCATCGCGGCGATCATCCTCACCGCGGGCTTCGCCCTGTTCCCATTCCTGATGCCGTCGTCGACCCAGCCAGCGCACGGGCTGACCATATGGGATGCATCTTCCAGCGCGAGAACCCTGCAGATCATGCTGGTGGCCACGGCCATCCTGCTTCCGATCGTGCTCGCCTACTCCGCCTGGGCATTCGGGGTGATGCGCGGCAAGGTCACGCGCGCCCACGTCCAGGCAACTTCGCATTCAGAGGAGAGTCACTGATGTGGTACTTCTGCTGGGTCCTTGGATTGGCCTTGGCGTGTTGCTTCGGAATCTTGAATGCAATGTGGTACGAATTGCATTCGGATGAAGAGCGCGACCGGCGCGAGGTCCTCGAGGACATCTAATGGCGCGTTTTATCTCGCTCCTGCTCGCCATCGCAGCCACGCTTGGCTTGTTGTTCCTGCC
>JAKFDW010000104.1:0-4634 GCA_036675955.1 Orrella sp.
ATTCCCGCCGGTCTGGTGGATAGACTTATCACTCCGCTGATCGAAAAAACGCAGGAACAGGTAAGCTGCGGTATCGTGGCTGACGCCGACCTTGCCGACGCCGGTGTAATCTTCGGCACGGGGTTCGCGCCGTTTACCGGAGGTCCATTGCATTACAGGCAAAAGAACCGTGACCGGAACCGGAATCCGGCATCCGGTTCCGGTTCCGGTCACGGTTCCGGTCACGCATCATCCCTATAAGAAATACACGTTCATAAAAGCTGGTTTAACTGGAGGTGACATGAAAGTACTATCGTCGATACGCATTATCTCGGCTGTCGTCGCCGGGCTTGGCGCTGCAAGCGTTCATGCTGCGGGGTTCCAAATAATGGAACAAAACGCCAGTGGTCTTGGTAACGCCTATGCTGGCTCCGGAGCCATAGCGGAAAACGCCAGCACCATTTACTACAACCCCGCCGGAATGACGCGCCTGCCAGGCGTCAATGTATCGGGCGGCATCACCGGAATCCGCCCGTCGTTCAAGTTTGAAAATGACGGCAGCACCGTACCCGGTCCAACCGGCGGGAACGGCGGCGATGCGGGTTCCTGGGCTGCTGTGCCCAACGCTTATATTTCGTGGGAACTCACCCCCAGCTGGTACGTAGGCCTGGGCCTGGGAGCGCCATTCGGCCTGATGACCGAATACGAAGACGACAACTGGACAGGCCGCTACCACTCCAAAAAGTTCGACATTAAAACGGTCAACGTCAATCCATCCGTCGCATACAAGGTCAACGACCGTCTTTCGCTGGGTGCCGGCGTGAGCTGGATGCATATCGATGCAGAATTCAGTCGCGCTGTACCGGCTATCGGTCCCATAGGTTACATGGGCGATCTTGACGCCACGGTCAAGCTCAAGGGCGACGGCTGGGGCTGGAACCTGGGCGCACAATATCAGCTAACACCGCAGACCCGTCTCGGCCTGTCCTATCGGTCCAAGGTCAAGCTGGATCCCGACGGCACGACCAAGCTCAGCAATCACAATGTTCCCGCGCCGATACCGGCCCGCAGCGTGGACGCCAGCACCTCGGTGGAGCTTCCGGACTCGGCAATTCTCAGCGTCGTACACGACCTCAACAGCAAGTGGCAGCTTCTTGCCGATGTTTCATGGACGGGATGGAGCAGCATCAAGTCCCTGGACATTGACAACGGCGCACTCGGAGAAGACAGCCTCGATCTCCGGTTCCGCGATACCTGGCGCATCGCGCTGGGCGCCAATTACAAGCTGAATCAGCAATGGACGCTCAAGAGCGGTCTCGCCTGGGATCAGTCGCCCGTCGATTCCGACACCTATCGTCCGACATCGCTGCCCGACAACAACCGCTATTGGGTCTCGGTAGGCGCGCAATATAACGTCAACGATCGCACGACGGTCGACGTAGGCTATACCCACCTGTTCCTGAAAAGCACTTCCATCGACAACGATACCGATCCCACCAAAGGCACGGTCAGGGGCAACTACAAGTCCAACGCCAACCTGATCGGGGTGCAGTTGTCGCATCGTTTCTGACAAGAAACCGATCAAGTCCCGCGCATGAAACTCTCAACCCTCAAGCGGATACCGCTGCGATGGCGAGCCAGGGTCATGCGCGCCGGTTTCAACCTGCACCCGGCTTTCCGCGGCACGGGCGGGCGCGTCGTTTTCATTTCGCCCGACTTGCTACAGGTGCGCGTACGGCTGCCCCTTAACCGGCGTACGCGCAATTTTGTCGGATCCCTGTATGGAGGGTCGCTGTTTGCCGTGACCGACGGCGTGCATGTGGCGATGCTGCTCAGCGTTCTGCAGCGCGACGTCGTGATCTGGGACAAAGCGGCTGCCATACGCTACCGGAAGCCCGCCTATTGCACTTTGTATGCCGACTTCCGGCTGGATGCAGCCGAGCTCGATCAAATCACGGCCGATCTGGACCAGCACCATGAAACATCGCGCAAGTTCACTGTAGAGTTGAAAGACAAGGCCGGCGCCATCTATACCGTGGTGGAGCGCATGGTATATATCGCGGACAAGGCATTCTATAAACAAAAAATACTGGAACGAAAGCCAGGAGACAAAACATGAAGCCCACCCTATCCGGAAAAACCTTGTTGAATGTCGGAACGCTGGCCGGGGTCCTGTGCCTGAGCTCGCTGGCCGCCGCCACGACTGTGGGCGGCGTCGCCCTTTCCGAGCAGGTCACAGCCGGCATACAGCCGCTTTTTTTGAACGGCGCCGGCGTACGCACCAGCTTTTTATTCGACGTCTATACCGCCGCGCTTTACACCGCGGCGCCCAGTTCCGACGCACAGGCCGTCGTGCACAGCAACCAGCCTCGCCGCATTCAGCTGACACTATTGCGGCGCATAGACAGCAGCACATTGCTCGAGGCGCTTGACGAGGGGCTGAAGGCAAATAATACAGATAGCGAACTGGCAAAGCTGGAGAATGCGTTGGCGCAATTCCGCGCCATCATGAAGAAAGCCGGACCGGGCCTCGACGGCGACACGGTCGAGCTTGATTTCGATGCGGTCGGCATAGCGGTATCATTCAAGGGACAACCGCTTGGAAGAGTGCAGCATCCGGGCTTGCCGGCTGCGCTGATGCGCGTCTGGCTGGGCGACAACCCTGCCCAGCCTTCATTGAAACAGGCCCTGCTCGGACGACAATAACAGGATGAGGTGACACCATGCAAAGCATTTGGCTTGATCATTATCCACCCGGTATTCCGGCCGACATCACCGACCAGGCTCAAGCCTACGGCTCTCTGGTGGACATGTTCGAAGAAAGCTGCAAACGGTTCTCCACCAATACGGCATATATCAGCATGGGCGCCCGGCTCACCTATGGCGAACTCGACACGTATTCGCGCCATTTCGCAGCGTGGTTGCACTCCATCGGCGTACAGAAAGGCGACCGGGTTGCGCTGATGTTGCCCAACGTCCTGCAGTATCCCATCTGCCTGTTCGGCGCGCTTCGCGCAGGTGCGGTGGTGGTCAATACCAATCCGCTATATACCGCCACCGAACTGACGCGTCAGTTGTCCGACTCCGGCGCGGCAACTATTGTCATTGCGGAAAACTTTGCCGCGACCCTCGAGAAAGCATTACCGGATACCGCCGTCAAGAATATCGTCGTCACGTCGATAGGCGAGCTGTTGGGCCCCATCAAGGGCCCGATTACCAACCTTGTCGTCCGGCATGTGAAAAAGCTGGTCCCGGCATGGGAGCTGCCCGGAACGATAAGCCTGAAGCAAGCGCTGGCCGCCGGCAGGAAAGCGCCATACAAGGCCGTGGAACTCGCCCACGCCGATTTGGCATGCCTTCAGTACACAGGCGGCACTACGGGCGTGGCGAAGGGCGCCATGCTGAGTCACGGCAACCTGGTTTCCAACGTATGCCAGGCTTACGCCTGGGTCAAGCCTTACACAAATGAAGGCCGGGAATGCATCGTCACGGCCTTGCCGCTCTACCATATCTTTGCATTGACGGCCAACTGCCTGACCTTCATGAAACTGGGCGCGCAAAACCTGCTCGTGATCAACGCGCGCGACATCCCCGACCTGGTCAAAAACATGGGCACGGTCAAGTTCACCGCGCTTACCGGCGTCAATACCCTGTTCAATGCCTTGCTCAATAATCCCGAGTTTTCAAAGCTGGATTTTTCTTCCTTGCGGCTTACACTGGGCGGAGGCATGGCCGTGCAGGAAGTCATCGCGCAACGCTGGCTGAAAGCCACCGGCAAGCCTTTGGCCCAGGCCTACGGTCTTACGGAAACTTCGCCGGCCGTAACAATCAATCCTCTGGACAAGGTCGATTTCAACGGGTCCATAGGCCTGCCGGTGCCCTCCACTGAAATATCCATACGCGACGATCAGGGGAACGAGCAAGCCCAGGGGGAAAGCGGAGAAATCTGCGTTCGCGGCCCACAGGTGACGTCCGGCTACTGGAATCGACCGGACGAAACCGAAAAAGCGTTCGAACCGGACGGCTTTCTGCGTACCGGCGATATCGGCTACGTCAATCCCGAGGGCTACGTCTTTATTCTGGACCGCAAGAAAGACATGATTTTGGTGTCCGGGTTCAACGTCTACCCCAATGAAGTCGAGGCCGTTGCCATGCAGCATCCGGATGTCCGGGAAGCGGCGGCGGTCGGCATACCGGATGAACATTCCGGCGAGGTGGTGAAGCTGTTCGTCATCCGCAAGAACGACAGGCTTACCGAAGAAGCGCTCATCAAGCACTGCCGCAACATGCTCACCGGCTATAAGGCACCCAAAACAGTCGAGTTCCGCGACGACTTTCCGCGCACCAATGTCGGCAAGATACTGCGACGCGAGTTGAGGGGATAGCGTTCACGCTTGCCGCCCAAGCAAAAGCCCCCGGTTCAAAGAACCGGGGGCTTTTTTCACGGCTTGTCAGAGCGATGTCCGGGTAGCGCGCACGCTAACCAGGACACTGCTTAAATAGCGCGCGAGGCTTCAAGCAAACGTACGACAGTCCATGACTTGTCGCGGGAGATCGGACGACCTTCTGCGATTTCGACCATGTCGCCTTCGTTGTACTGGTTCGTTTCATCATGCGCCTTGTACTTGTTCGTGCGCACAATGATCTTGCCAAAG
>JAKFDW010000105.1:0-4753 GCA_036675955.1 Orrella sp.
GGTGTAGTTCATGGCGTTTACCAGTCTTCGTGGTGCTTCATCCGGCCTTCTAGCCGTCCTCAAGAAGGGTTCACGCCTGCGTCGCGGCAAGCCTCGAAAATCGCCACTGCCGCTCGGCACCGATACCGCGCCCAATACCATTGCATCGCTGGCTCCACTTACGCAGGTCATCAGCAATTACCTTAGCCAGAAAGACGTCGAGCGGGTCAAGGAAGCCTACCGCTTTGCCGACCAGGCTCACTTGGGCCAGTTCCGGGCCAGCGGCGAGCCCTACATTTCGCACCCTATTGCCGTAACGGAAATCTGTGCGGGCTGGAAGCTCGACGCCGACTCGCTCATGGCGGCGCTGCTGCACGACGTTATCGAAGATCAGGGCGTTCCCAAACAGGAACTCGCCGAAAAATTCGGTGCCGATGTATCGGAGATCGTCGATGGCCTGTCCAAGTTGGACCGACTGGAATTCGCAACAAAGGCCGAACAACAGGCGGAAAGCTTCCGCAAAATGCTTCTGGCCATGGCCCGCGACGTGCGGGTCATCCTCATCAAGCTGGCCGACCGCCTGCACAACATGCGCACACTGGGCGCGGTCAGCTCGGAAAAGCGCCGCCGCATCGCACGCGAAACGCTGGACATCTATACCCCCATTGCGCACCGCCTTGGGCTGAACGCCCTTTTCCGGGAACTCCAGGACCTGTGCTTCCAGACGGTGTATCCAAATCGCTACCAGGTGTTGCACAAGGCCATGATGTCGGCGCGCGGCAACCGCCGCGAAGTGCTCGGCAAAATTTCCGACGCCGTCCGCGTGGCGCTGCCGGCGGCAGGTATCGAAGCCGAAGTCAGCGGCCGGGAAAAGTCGCTGTACAGCATCTACACGAAAATGACCGAGCAAAAAAAGTCGTTTTCCGAAGTGCTCGACATCTATGGCTTCCGGGTCATTGTCCATACACTGCCCGAATGCTATCTGGCCATGGGCACTCTGCATCAGCTGTACCGCCCAGTGCCGGGCAAGTTCAAAGACTATATCGCCATACCCAAGCTCAACGGCTATCAATCGCTGCACACGACGCTGGTGGGCCCCTACGGCACACCGGTCGAATTCCAGTTTCGCACCCGCGACATGGATCACGTGGCCGAAGAAGGCGTGGCGTCACACTGGCTTTACAAAGAAGACAACGTCACACTCAACGACCTTCAGAAGCGAACCCACCAGTGGCTGCAGTCGCTGCTCGACATCCAGAGCCAGACCGGCGACTCGGGCGAGTTTCTTGAACACGTCAAGGTAGACCTCTTTCCCGACGCGGTCTATGTGTTCACCCCGCAAGGCAAGATCCTGTCTTTGCCGCGAGGCGCCACGCCGGTCGATTTCGCCTACACCATACACACCGACATCGGCAATCAGGCCGTTGCGTCAAAAATCAACGGCGAGTTCGCGCCTCTGCGCACCGAGCTGAAAAGCGGCGACGCAGTCGAAATCATCACATCGCCCGCGTCGCGGCCTAGTGCCCAATGGCTCAATTACGTACGCACCGGCCGTGCCCGTTCCGAAATTCGGCATTATCTGCGTACGGTCAAGCTCGAGGAATCGGTCGCCTTCGGCCAGCGTCTATTGAATCAGGCCTTCGACCAGCTGCATTTGCCTCACCCGACCGACGACGATCCCGAATGGGAGAAGCTGGCCAAAAGTTCGGGCGCCGCATCGCGCGAAGAAATACTCGCCGACATCGGCCTGGGCAAACGCCTGGCAGCCGTGGTGGCCCGGCGCTTTGCGCCCGAGAATGCCCTGCTGGCCACGACCGCGGCAGCCTTCGATGAATTCTCCTCCGCCACCAACGCACCTATACTCATCCATGGCAACGAGGGCCAGGCGGTACAGCTTGCGCCCTGCTGCGGACCTCTCCCGGGCGATGCCATCATCGGCGGCATCCGGCTTGGCCACGGGCTGGTCGTGCACATGGAAGAATGCGCGGTGGCCCAACGCCAGCGCGCGCGCGAACCCGAACGGTGGATTCCTGTCTTGTGGGACGCCAATACGGCCAGACATTTGACGACGAGACTCGATGTCACTGTCGTGAACGAACGCGGCGTCCTGGGCCGGCTGGCGGCGGAAATAACCGAAGCCGATTCCAACATCCTGCATTTGACCATGCAGGACGATGCGGCAGCCAACGGGACTCTGCACTTGACTGTACAAGTCGACAGCCGCAAGCACCTGGCTCAGGTCATCCGCGCCATACGTCATGTCCCTCAAGTGCAAAAAATCGTGCGCGTCAAAGGCTGAGCGTCAACACCCACAAAGTCGCCCCGTAAGCCGCGACACCTCCCAGCGTCGCCCACGCGATGCTGCCCAGCGCTTTTTTGCCCGCCAATACGCCCAGCAGACCCACAACGATGGGCAAGCCGGCGCTGGGCACGGGCCGCGCCAGCACCATCTCCCACAACGACACGGCCAGCAACGCAACGATGGCCGACGGGCCTATGGCTTCCAGGGCATGGCGCAATAGAGGCCGGCTGCGGCCTTTTCCCATACCCTTTGTATGCCACAACATGGGCAATAGCCGTATCAGGAATGTGCCGGCGCCGGCAGCCACTGTCAACAATACCAGGGTCGATGAGGTCATTTCAGGCTCCCTGGCGCCCGCATGCCCAGAACGGCACCCGTCAACATCCCCGCCACGATGGCGCCGTAGGCAGGCAACATGAACAAGGCAGCCACCGTAGCGAGCGCGGCGCCGGCCAACAGGTAGTGCGGCACAAGCTGACGGATTTCCAGCAAGAGCGCGAAAAAGAGCGCCGGCAGCACGAACCCTATCGTCTGCGACAATAACGGGGAGTCTTGCAGCCAGTCATGACCGAAGAACGCACCCACGGCCGTGCCTCCGACCCAGGCCAGATAGGCGCCCAACTGCAAACCCAGGTACCAGAATTCACGGTCGCTTGCGGGTTGCCGATACAGCTTGCTTATTGCCGTGGCAAACACTTCGTCGGTCAAGCCTGCGGCCATTGCAACCATCGGCAGTTGCCGCGGACTGTCCTTGAGCTTGCCCAACAAGGCTGGGCCATAGAAGCAGTGCCGCAAGTTCATCAACAGGACAATACCCACGATGCTAAGAGCAGCACTCCCGCTGGCCACGAGGCTGATCAATATAAACTGACTGGCCCCGGCGTAGACAAGTACCGAAATAAGCACAGCAATCCAGGGCGGGATGTCTGCATGGACCGAGGCCAGGCCAAAAGAAATCGCCACCGGCACATAACCGACCGCAATGGACAAGCTATCGAACAGGCCTCGGAAAATGGCGGCTTTCATTAGGACCTGTCAACACGACTCAAGGCGTGAACGCATTAATGAATATCGCCGGGTCGATACGCGCATTGTTCAAGCTTACGTTCCAGTGCAAGTGCGGTCCGGTGGCCCGACCGGTGGCGCCGACCTTTCCTATGACCTGACCGCGCGAGACTTCATCGCCGACCTTTACCTGGAAAGACGACAAGTGACAGTACATCGTGATGAAGCCCTGACCATGGTCAATGAATACGGTTTTACCATTGAAAAAATAGTCGGCAACAATGGTAACCACCCCATCCGCGGGGGCTTTTATCGGCGTGCCGAGTCCAACGGCAAAGTCCAGACCGGAATGGGCATTGCGTTCCTCGCCGTTAAAGAAGCGGCGCAATCCGAAAGGACTGGACAAGCGTCCGTTTACAGGCTTGTCGAGCATGACATTGCTGGGAATAACCTCCCTGAAACTGGCATACGCGGCGATCTGTTCCTTGTACTCGCGTTCGTATCGACGAGTTTGTTCCGGATCAGGATTGACCTGGCTTTTATTCTTCAACTTTATATGCTGCGCCTTGTAGTTTTTGGTCCCGACCATGAACGCGGGTTGCGGCAAGCCCGGCGTGCCATCCACTTTCAAAACCTGCTTGCCGGCAGGTGTCTTCAGGTCGATGCCGACGACAGCAATCCATTGTTCGTCGCTGTCGCGCAGCACCATCACGCGATCGCCATCGTGGTATGCACGGGGCATCTGGGCGCCTTTACCCAGCGGCACCACGGCTACGCCGCCCGGCACGGGATGGTTCAACATCCGGCTGATATAGCCTTGGGCACTGGCGGCGAACGGAACCAGCAACGCGGCGGCAAAAGCCAGGACGTATCGCGTCATAAGGACTCCTTGGGACCATAAGCACCGCCTCCGGGTGTTTCAATGACAAACACGTCGCCCGGCGCAAGTTCGGCACTGTCCTGGGGACCGAGTGCAGTCCTGGTGCCGTCGGCGCGTTCGATGTAGTTTGCGCCCAGAGATCCGGGTGCGCCGCCCGCCAGGCCAAAAGGCGGATATATGCGATTGTTTGAAAGAATGGCGGCAGTCATGGGTTCCAGAAACCTGATCTTGCGTACGCCGCCGTCTCCACCATGCCAGCGCCCTTCCCCGCCCGAACCCTCGCGTATTTCATAAGACTCGAGCCTTACCGGAAAGCGCAGTTCAAGCACTTCGGGATCGGTCAGGCGCGAATTTGTCATATGAGCCTGCACCACCGACGTACCGTGGAAGCCTCCGGCCTGCGCATACGGAACGCCAATGTGCTCCGGACCGGCGCCTGTGCCGCCCGAGACGGTCTCATAATACTGATGCTGATGATTGCCGAAGGTGAAGTTGTTCATGCTTCCCTGGCTTGCCGCCAGCACGCCCAGCGCGCCGTACAAGGCGTTGACGACGCACATCGAGGTTTCCACGTTGCCCGCCACCAC
>JAKFDW010000106.1:0-1666 GCA_036675955.1 Orrella sp.
CGGAAATTGCCAAAGTAAGTGCGACAACCCGCGCCCCAGGAATAGAAGAGGTGAGCTGGCAGACTGGAAGGGTCTCTGATCTGGCGAGAAAGGAGCCCCAGCCATGACGTACCACCAGCTCACCGAGCACGAACGATACCTGATCTCCAAGCTGCGTAAGGCCGGGCACCGGGTGGCCGAGATTGCCCGGATCCTGGCGCGCCACCCCAGCACCATCTACCGGGAGTACCAACGCAACAGCACCCAGGTGCGGAATTGCTTGACCTATTGCCCGAGCAAGGCCCAAGAGCGTCGCAACGGTCGGCTGCGGCGGAGCCGGCGCGGTCCACGCCACGAAGCCTGGCAGTACGCCCGAGTCGAGTCGCTGCTCAGGCAGCAATGGAGTCCGGAACAGATCGCCAGCACGCTCAGGAATCACGAAGAGTTCCGGATCAGCTTCCAGAGTATCTATCGCCATGTGCGGCGGGATTGGCGTGCTGGTGGGCAGCTGTATCTTGAGCTGCGCCGCCGCTATAAACGACGCAAGCGCCACTACGGCTTGGAACGGCGTGGCCGCCTGCAGGGCAAACGCATGATCGACGAGCGTCCCGCACAAGTCGAAGCCCGGCAGGAGATCGGACACTGGGAGATCGATACGGTAATGGGTGCTTCCTGGGAGAAGCCATGCATCGTGACGCTGGTAGAACGTGCGAGCGGTTATGTGCTGATCGGCAAGCTGCCGAACCGCACGACCAAGGCGTTGAATCAACGCACCATTGGTCTGATGCAAAGCACGAGCGCACCGTTCCTGACAATTACCTCAGACAACGGCACCGAGTTCCATGGCTATCCGCATATCGAAGCGGCTACTGGAGCCACCGTGTACTTCGCACGGCCGCATCATCCATGGGAGCGCGGCACCAACGAGAACACCAACGGCCTGATCCGGCAGTACCTGCCGAAGGGTCAGAGCATGACCAGACTCACCCAGCAGCAATGCGACGCGATCGCCTATGCGCTCAACACAAGACCGAGGAAACGTCATGGTTACGAAACACCAAAGCAACGCTTATTTGACCGCTGAGGATTGTCGCACTTGGTGGTTGAATTCACCGCCCGCCCACGCGGAATGGGTGCCCCGGATTGTTGCGAATGAACTCCTCAACCTCCGAAAGCCTAGCGGGAAGAGGTGGGCAGTCAAAGCTGCGGTAGCTAGAGAACCTAAAGCCGGCCTGGTGGAGTGCCTGGACCTTTAGCCACTGCTCGGCATCTCGCGTAGATGGAGCCTTGAACGAGCGCCCCATCCAGTGAAGCGGCCCTCCACAACTAGGGCACTTGGCCAGCTGTGGCCGAGGAGCAATCTTGAAACTCTTGCGGCAAGAAAAACAGGCATGTGCGACCAGATAGCGACCGCCTGGAGCAGGCGCGGCAGCGATCGAAGGGCTCCGGTTGCCAGTATCTCTCCGGAGTGCCATGCGGCGGTGTTTCTCGAGAACTCTCATGCGGGGCCTAACGCCTGAGTTAAGCCGAAACGCGTAGTGGAGGTAAAAACATGGCAGGCTTCTTCTGCCATGTTTTTGCCGGAACGAAGCGGTTTCGGCTTGAACGAATTGTTAGGCCTCAGCAACCAAGAATACTCGCCGCTTTGGCCTGCCTGTGGCGGAGACTACCCGATTGCCGGGCGTCG
>JAKFDW010000107.1:0-22308 GCA_036675955.1 Orrella sp.
AGAGCAGTGTTTGAAGATCTGTTGCGCTTGGGCTTTCGTGCCAATAGCCCAGAGTCAAGGCGGCACGTATACGAGCTACTGCCTGGGAGCGGAGTTGGGATACCCTACCCTCGGTAATCCCCATGACCGCCCCAATTTCTTTCTGGTTCAGATCTTGCTCAAACTGGAGAGACAGCAGCAGTTGTTCGCGCTCGGGCAGGCCTTTGATTGCATCGATCAAGGCCTCGCGCAAACCTTGTGAGACTAATTGATTCAAAGGGTTGGCCCAATGCTCTTGCTCGTTAGGCGCACCGTGGTGATGTACGCGGTCCAACGGATGCGATGAATCGTCGCCGTTGCGCGTAAGATCTTCATAGTGAATTACTTGCACTCCACGGGCGTCTTCCAGCAACTCCTGGTATTCGGACAGCGGCATATCCAGTTCGTCGGCGATTTCGGCCTCGGTAGCCGGACGCAGCAGGCGATGACTAAGCTGATGTATGGCCTGCTCTATGCTTTTTGTCTTACTTCGCACACTACGCGGCAACCAATCCTGACTGCGCAGCTCGTCCAGCATGGCGCCGCGTATGCGAGTGATGGCATAGGTTTCGAATTGTGCTTCGGCGGTCTGCTGATAACGTCGCACAGCGTCGAGCAGGCCCATCATACCGGCCTGCATCAGGTCGTCCAGCTCGACGCTGGCAGGCAACTTGGCAATAAGCTGCAAGGCCAGACGGCGCACCAGCGGCGCGTACTGTCCGACAAGGATGTCTTCGGAGCAAGGCATGCGGAATCGATAAACCAAACATACAGAAGGCCTATTGTGGCTGGTTCCACGGGAGGACGTTAAGCGGATCAGCTAGGAATTTGCTTGCTTGTTCAACCAATTAAGACCGGCTGCTATAAAGATTTTGGCGCGTATGCCGTTATTAACTTACATAAGGCGCGGGGCATGGTAAGTAGCGGCCGCTGGCGCAATACAAAGCGAATAATAACCTCTTGGAGTACCAATAGAATGGTCGACCCTATAAGCGCCAACACGGGTTCCCAACCCTATGTCCCTGCCACGATAGATCTTCAACGCCCGGCGTCCATACCAGAACCCGCTACGAAGGTCACTGCAGTCGAAAAAAGCCTTGGCAGCCACGACGCCGGCAAGGCGTCTCAACAAGATCTGCAACAAGGGGAAAACAGCCCTGGACTGGAGCAGGCGCTTGAGCAAATCAACAACAGCATGAAGGCGTGGGCAACAGGCATGCAGTTCAGCATTGATCCTGAAATTCAGCGGGTGGTCGTCTCCATCGTGGATAACGCAACGGGAGAGGTGCTGCGAACCGTGCCCAGCGACGCCGTTATTCGGGTAGCGAAAACGATAGCCCAATTGCAGGGCATGGCGGTAAATACCAAGGCATAAGGCCCTAATAAATTAGTGGATCTGCGGCAAACGCCGGAAAAGCCTCGGCTTATAACCACTATCGCAAGCATTGAATCGCATTATCTTGCAGCACAATATCTGGACAGGGAGTTTATTATGGGCATTTCATCAATTGGCGTCGGTTCAGGTCTGGATCTGGAAACGCTGCTTTCCGATCTACGCGCCGCTGAAAATACAGCGCTGACCGCGATCAATACCAAGGCAGCTAAAGAACAGAGCCGTCTATCGGCATACGGCACAGTCAAGGGCGCGATCGAGACCCTCAACACTGCTGCCGCCGCCCTGGGCAAAGCAGAAACCTTCGGCGCCCTGAAAACCAACGTGAACGGCGATGGCTTTACAGCCACCTCTACTTCCAAGGCGATTGCCGGCCAATACAGCATCCAGGTCGATGAATTGGCGACGTCCCAAACCCTGACCAGCGTCGGACAAACCAGCCGTACCACGGCTTTAGGTAGCGGCACAGGCGCCGTTGAAATCAAGATCACTGTTAATGGTGAAATCAAGACCCTGAAGCTTGACCAAGCCGATACGTCGCTGGACGGCATTGTGAAAGCCATAAACAGCGATTCCAGCCTTGGGCTTGGCGCCACACTCGTCAACGACGGCTCGGGAAGCCCGCATCGGCTGCTGCTCACAGCCAGCAGCACCGGTGAAGCCGCCTCGATTACAAAAATCGAAACGACGAATACTGGATTGCAAAGCGTAATTGGGTTTACCAAAGGCTCGGCCAGTCCGCTAACCGAAACGGCCGCAAAGAATGCTCAACTGACGATCAATGGCATCGGTGTTACAAGCGAAACCAACACTATCGAAAACGCCATTGAAGGCGTAACACTTACACTCTCAAAAAAGACTACCGAAGCCGCGACACTGAGCATAACGCGCGACGATTCGGTAGCGACCAAGGCCATTAACGCCTTCGTCACCGCATACAACAGCTTGCAAACCACCATCCGTGCACTAACGTCATACAACACCGACAGCAATGAAGGCAGCGCCCTGACCGGCGATAGTCTTGCGCGTCGTGTACAAACGCAGGTCCGCGAAGCGCTGAACGTGGCAACGGGTTCCAATGGGATAGGAACGCTTTCGCAGCTGGGAATCACAACAGATATCACCAATGGCAACCTGAAGGTAGATTCCACAAAGCTTGCTACCGCGCTAAAAGATAACCTGGCCGGTGCCCAAGCACTGTTTACGGGCGAAAATGGTATCAGCGCGCAGATGGTCAAGGCGGCGGACACATTCACAAAAAGCGGTGGCGTGATAAGCACCGCCCAGGACAGCGTAACGGCCATGCTGAAAAACCTGGAAGATCAATACGATACGACAGCAGAGCGTATTGAAACCAAAATGGCAATGTACAGCAGGCAATTCACGGCCCTGGATACCATGGTGGCACAAATGAATTCTTTAAGCGATTATTTGACCACCCAACTGGAAGCGCTGTCCAACATGAACAGCAAGAATTAAGCAATGAACTACTCTTCCGCCCTCGGCCCACGTCGACAACATTCGGTTCAGGCCTATGCCAACGTAGGACTGCAGACCGAAGTGTTCAGTGCCAGCCCTGAACACCTTATCACTTTGTTGTTCAACGGTGCGCAGGCCGCGATTTTGAAAGCGCGGCTTTACATGGAAAATAATAATATCGAAGGCCGCGGAATGAGCATATCCAAGGCTATCGATATTGTGGATTCCGGGCTGAAGGCCAGCGTCGACAAGAAAACAGGTGGCGAGTTGGCTCAGAACCTCATCGCCACATATGAACTAATCATACAAAACCTGCTTCTTGCCAACCTGAATAACGATATTGAAAAGCTGGCGCTGGCCGAACGCTTGCTAGTCACTATAGGAAGCGCTTGGCGCGAAGCGGTGGACCCAAAGCCGTCAGATACAAATTCCGAATAAGCTTACGCCATTCATCCTATTTATAACTAAAGAGTTTGAACCTTAAATATCATGTGCTTGTGCAAACTTCGACACACGCATACTTACCTCATAATCGTTACCTGTCGATAGCAGCCCCATGACTTCACCTTCCAGCCACACCACCACCATTTTGCGTCAGTACGAAATCATCGCCGGCATTTCAAACCGCATGCTGACCGAAGCACGCTCAGACAATTGGGACCTGGTCGTGGCCCTGGGCGAACAATATCAGGATGCGGTCGAGTCCTTGCGCAACATCACTCCCCTTAGCGATGAAGACCGCGAAGCACGCAGAGGGCTGCTTACCAAGATTCTTGAAGACGATGCCAATATACGCATGCTGGCGGCGCCCGAGCTCGGCCGGCTAAGTATGCTGCTGACCAATATGCGGCGCCAGCAAACCGTATTGCAGGCTTATTCAAGCAACGCTGCATAAACCATGAGCATAGGCGGCCCATCGGCCCTGGGCACCCTGCTGGTGCATCGGCTGGATTCAGTACTTGGCACCACGCTCTCGCAACAGGCCAACATCGTTACGGGCGCGCGACCCGATGCCGTAACCCAGCCCGGCAGTGCGGAACGTCCCGACGGCGCACAAAATGAAACACACCGGCAAACACGGGATGGCGTAGACCGCGCTAACGCACAGACTGAACAGCAAACGCGACAGGCTATCGATCGCGCCAAGCTGGATGCCCGTGCGGCCGAAATATTGGCGGCGCGCAGCGCCCCGAATACCAGCACTACCAAATCGGCGCCTACGAGCCTCGGCCATGCCGCTCGCACGATCCTGGCCTTGTTGGCCAATCATCCCGACCAGCCCGCCGCAGTACAAGGCAAGACCCCACTGCTGGTCACCGATCCGCGCTCAGGCACTTCCGCACACGCCGCCGGCGCGAACGCGGCAGCGGGAAATGCGGCACGAGCCGACAGCGCGGCAACTTCTATCCGCGGTCAAAACATAAGCGCTTCGACCGCGGCCAGCGCTGGAACAAGCACCGCCGCCGCGGGATCCGCATCGGCGACGACTGCAGCGGCCGGCCCGTCTGCGGCGGTCCCTGCACAACTGGCCCAAGCCTTGGCCCAGGCGCTTCAAAGCAGCGGCATCTTCTACGAATCGCATTTGAACAACCTGGCCTACGGCAAGCAAAGCCTGAGCCAGTTGCGGCAAGAACCGCAAGCCCAGGTGACACGCGGCCCCGAAGGCGCCGCAGCGGGCAATAGCACAACTACGTCAGCCAGTACTTCCAATGCTGCCGCTCCATCTGCTGCTGCGGCAACACAGGCTGCCGCACAAAGCCACCGGGGCGATGCCTCCCCAAGCCATACGGCGGCCAGCACGGGATCGGCTACCGGATCGCCCAATACCGGCGCGCCCGTTCCGGTGCCCGGCCTTGATCCCCAAACCCATCAAATCGTACGCCAGCAGCTGGAAGTATTGGCCAACCAAACTTTCGCCTGGCGCGGCGAAGCATGGCCCGACGCACCCATGGAATGGGAAATCAATCGCCGCGAACCCTCGCGTGAAGACACCCTTCTTTCACCCGAAACCGAGCACTGGGCCACGCGCATCAATATCCACCTGCCAGTACTGGGCAACGTGCAGGCCAGGCTGACCCTTGCCGGACAGCAAATCGTCATGCAACTCATCGCACCGGAATCCTCCACGCTGTTGAAAGAACACGCCGAAGCCCTGCGCGCACGCTACTCCGCCATAGGCATGCAACTAAGCCAGATTGCCGTGGCCGACAACGCCTGGGACGCTGCAGCAAGCATCGTCGACGGAAGCGCCAGACCATGAGCACCGATGCACGCCCTCAAGACGACACCCGCCCGGTCGCCGTCGCCATCTCTTACGATAAACAGGACGCCGCTCCCCGGGTCGTCGCCAAAGGCTATGGCACGCTGGCTGAAACCATAATCCGCACCGCAAAAGAAAACGACCTCTACGTCCACCAGTCGCCCGAGCTCGTAGGCCTGCTTATGCAAATAGACCTGGACGCACACATCCCTCCCCAGCTCTATGTTGCCATTGCCGAACTGCTGGCTTGGCTATATGCCCTGGAAGGCGGCAAAGGCCCGGAATTTTTGGCCCAGGGCCCCGACGCGCTTCAATAACGATAAGGTTGACTGAATTTTTACGCTGAAAGTCGGGTGAACCGCCCCCTAGGCAATAAGCGTTTGAAGTCGGCATCGAAGCTGACGACATGCTCTCCCTGGTGGATCGCCGCAGCGGCCAGCCAGGCATCCGGCACATCATTGTCGGATAGTGCCTTATCCGCGCATAGTTGACGCAGAATAGGCCATTCGCCGCCCAACATAGCCGGCTCTACGCCAGAGGCCTCCAATAGTGCGTCAATGAAACGCAGCGCGTCAGCCATGGGGGTGTGGGGTATACAAATATTTTGGGATGCGTTACCAGCCGGAGGAAACGCGCAATCACCATGGGTTGCAAGGAAAAGGCAACTCCCTGGCTGGCATTGGTGAGCTTGTTCCAACCAGATCCGCGCAGGCGCGTGATGAGGGTGGTCGCTGCGTGATGCGGCGACAAGAATATTGACGTCAGGCGTCATGATCGACGGCGTCCAGCAAGGCTTTATTGCTCAGCCCATCTAAACCTGGCATGAGCCCGCCCTTTCCATGATAGACAGCTAGGCGCAGGGGCTTGGTTGATATCCGCTGTTTACGCAGGCGTAGCTGTAGTCCTTCCTCTATCAGGCGAGTCAATGTTGTACGCTGCTGAGCAGCCACGCCTTTGGCCTCAGCGAGTAGGGCATCATTGAGGTCAAGAGTCGTTTTCATGGCTTAACCCTCTCAATACAGATTTCTGTATTGTCCCCTACACCGCCATACTGGCAATTTCCTGATAAGCCGCCACCAGCCGATTCCGCACCTGCACTGTAGCCTGGAACGCAATCCCCGCCTTCTGGCTATCAATCATCACATTATTCAGCGAAATACCCGGATCCCCCAGCTGGAAAGCGCGCGTCTGAGCCGCCGAACTATTCTGCATTTCCGCCACGCGCCCTAGCGAACGCGCCAGCTCCGCGGCAAAACCGCCGGAATCCGCCACTGTATTCGGGGTGCGCACAGCGCCAGACGAAGCTGCCTGCGCGACCGCCCGCATCTGCGACAGCATATTTTCGATTGCCGATAAATTTTGTATAGCCATATTTATATAGAGTCCAAAAGCGCGAAACTTTCACGCCTGCACAATGTACCCAAATACCCGCTACGGCAACCGCCCCATCTAAGGGCAAATAACCCTGCTTTTCCTCCGTTATCAACAGTGACCTCCACGGCTATAGTCTCGTCACCGCAAATAACCGTGTGCTTCAAATCTTTACAGTGCCGCGCCGGCTTCTTTTTACCGATCCATAAGAGCTAAATAACACCCAAAAGCAGCGTTCTTCAACGCTTGCCCCTGCACCGAACCGCGCAATAATTCACACTCCCTCACATTTGTCTTGCCGCATGTACACCTTGCCAACTACCAGCTCGACGTTCTCGCTTGACCTCAACCATCACAGCGATAGGGGTCATCAATGAGCCAACCGGCTGCTTTATTGGCCCGTTTCCCGGCTTTAGCAAAGATTGGAACCTTGTCCAAGCCCATACAACTGGGCCTTGCTGCCGCCGTGGTCGCGGTTGCGGCCGTGCTGCTGCTCTGGAGCCGCGAACCGGACTATAAAGTCCTGTTTTCCAATCTGGAAGACCGTGACGGCGGTGCCATCGTTGCCGCGCTCACGCAAATGAACGTGCCCTACCAGCTAGGGCCCACCGGCAATGCCATTCTGGTGCCTACGGACAAAGTCCATGAGGCCCGGCTGCAACTGGCCCAACAAGGCTTGCCGCGCAGTGGGGAAACCGGCTTCGAGCTGATGGATCAAACTCGCTTCGGCGCAAGCCAGTTCACCGAACAAATCAACTATCAGCGTGCCTTGGAAGGCGAAATCGTCAGCTCCATCCAGGCCCTGCACGCGGTGAAAGACGCACGTCTGCACCTGGCCATACCGCGCGAGTCCCTGTTTGTGCGCGATCGCCAGTCGCCAACCGCTTCTGTGCTCTTGACGCTGTACCCCGGCCGCAGCTTGAGCGACGCACAGGTTGCGGCAATCACCTGGCTGGTCTCGTCCAGTGTTCCCAACCTGACTGCCGACAAAGTGTCGGTCGTGGATCAGAATGGGCGCCTGCTCACATTGCCTGCTGGCGAAGCCGGCGCGGACAGCAGCCGCCGCAATCTGGTCAACGATATCGAATCGCGTACTGTCCAACGCATTCTTACCCTGCTCAACCCCCTGGTCGGGCCGGGTAACGTCCGTGCGCAAGTCACGGCCGACATGGACTTCGCGCAGCGCGAGAAAACTTCGGAGGTCTACCGCCCCAATCAGAAGCCGGGTGAAGCCGCCGTTCGCAGCGAGCAGACCAGCTCGTCGGTGCAGAACAATGTGCTGCCACCGGAAGGCGTCCCGGGCGCCTTGACGAATCAGCCCCCTGCCAACCCCACGGCTCCCATCATTACGCCCCAGCCGAATGCGGCCCAGCCGAATGCGGCCCAACCCGATCCCGCTAATCCGAACGCCGCCAATCCCAACGCGCCCAATACCGGCGCCAACGGCGCGGCAGGCGGCGACACGGTCACCAACCTCACGCCCAACAGCACGCTGTTGAACGGCTCGGGCACCGCCCGCAATGATGCGACGATCAATTACGAAGTCGATCGCACCATCAGCCACGTCAAAGACCCCATGGGCAAGCTGCAACGCCTGTCGGTGGCTGTGGTGGTCAATTACCGCAATGTCGACGGCAAGCCCGAAGCGCTGCCCGAGGCGGAGCTTGAAAAGCTTAATGACCTGGTCAAGCAGGCCATGGGTTACTCGGCCGAGCGCGGCGATACGCTGAGCGTTGTGAATACCGCCTTCAGCGACGAAGTCCCGCCATCCCTGCCAGTTTGGGAAAACCCGGTCTATCTGGACTTTGCCCTGCAGCTTGCCAAGTACTTGCTGATTGCGCTGCTGGTCTTCTTCGTATGGCGCAAGTTCGTCAAACCGATGATGGAAGCGTCGGCGGCACAGAAAGTGGCAAGCGACGCCGAAGAAGCTGAAAACGCAAGCAATCTTGAGCAGATGGCCGCGGCCGAACGTCGCGCCAATGAAATCAGCCGCTACGAAGAAAATATGAACACGGCCCGTACGATGGCCGAGAAAGATCCGCGCGCCGTTGCTATGGTGTTGCGTTCATGGATGGAAAAAAATGGCAACCGTTGATCCCAACCTGGACCGCTGCGCGATCCTGATGATGTCGCTGGGCGAGGACGCCGCCGCGGAGGTTTTCAAGTACCTGAGCGCCCGCGAAGTGCAACTGATCGGGTCGGCCATGGCCAACCTCAAGCAGGTGACCCGCGCCGACGTGGATGCGGTACTGGAGGAATTCCGCCAGGAAGCCGACCAGTTCATGGCCGTTACCCTCGGATCGGACGACTACATACGGTCGGTACTAACGAAAGCGCTGGGCACTGACCGCGCGGCCGGGCTGATCGAAGACATCCTGGAAGCAGGCGACAATGCCAACGGCATCGATGCCCTGAACTGGCTGGATGCCGCGGCAGTGGCCGAGCTGATCGCCGACGAGCACCCGCAGATTATTGCCACAATACTGGTCCATCTCGAGCGCGACCGCGCTTCGGGCGTGCTGGCCTTGCTGACGGAACGGCTGCGCAACGACGTCATGCTGCGCATCGCCACCTTCGGCGGCGTCCAGCCGTCGGCATTGCACGAATTGACCGATGTCCTGAACAACATGCTTTCGGGACAAGGCGCCAAGCGCAGCAAGATGGGCGGCGTTCGCACTGCAGCCGAGATACTGAACTTCATGAACTCGACGGAAGAAGATGCCGTCGTTGCCAGCCTGCGCGAACTGGATGCCGACCTGGCGCAACGCATCGTCGACGAGATGTTTGTCTTCGAGAACCTGGCCGATATCGAGGATACGGCCATCCAGCTGATCATGAAGGAAATCGACACCACATCTCTGACTATCGCATTGAAAGGTGCGCCGGAGGAGCTGCGCGAGAAATTCTTCAAGAATATGTCCAACCGCGCGGCCGAAATGCTGCGCGACGACCTGGATGCCCAAGGCCCTGTACGCATGTCCAAGGTGGAAGAAGAACAGAAGAAAATTGTGCAGGTAGCCCGCAAGCTTGCCGAAGCGGGCCAGTTCACGCTGGGCAGCCTCGGAAACGACGAGTATGTCTGATAAACGCGTTGGCCGCTATCAAGAAGCCGAAACTTGGAAGCGCTGGGAAATGTCATCGTTTGACAAACCCTCGGCCCCCGCTAAACCGGCGGCGGTGCAAAAGCCCGTGCCGAAGATCGCCGATATTCAGGCCGAAGTCCAGCGCCTGCGCGATGCTGCTCAATTAAGCGGCCACGCCGAAGGCTATGCCACCGGCCATGCGCAAGGCTTGGCCGCGGGCACTGAAGAAGGCCGGAAGGCAGGACATGAGCTTGGCTATGCAGCCGGTTTCGAAGCGGGTCTTGCATCCGGACGCGAGCGAGCGCAACAAGAGATAGTGCAATTGCATGAGCTGGCAAATGCCTCCGCAACAGCGCTTGCGGCGGTGGACGAGGAAATGGGCCAAGCCTTGATTTCGCTGTCCATACGCATCGCCGAACAGGTATTGCGAAGCACACTGGATGCACACCCCGAAAAAGTGCTCGACCTGGTGCGCGATATCACGCATCTGGATACCAGCAAAGAGGCCATACTGAAACTGCGCGTCCACCCCGACGACCTGGATCTGGTCGACCAGTACTTGCAGCATGATATCAGCGTCAGCCACTGGCGCTTATTGGCCGACGCATCCATCGAACGCGGAGGTTGTCTTGCGGAAACCGTGCTGGGCAATATCGATGCGACGCTGCAAACCCGCTGGGAACGCGTCACCTCCGCGCTGGGCCAGAAATCCATCCCGATGAAGAAAGCCTGATGCCCAAGACCACCGACCTGCTGCCCACGGCGACTGCTCGCTGGCAGGCCCAGCTTGAGACCGGCGCAAGACGGGTCGCAGCTACCGAGTCGTGGCACGTGAGCGGGCGCGTGACCCGCGCCACCGGCCTGGTGCTTGAAGCAACAGGGCTGCGCCTGGCCGTCGGCGCCGCCTGCAAAATAGAGATTTCCCCCGGACAGGATTACTGGGCCGATGCCGAAGTCGTCGGATTCCATGGCGACAAGCTTTATCTCATGCCGCAAAGCGATACTTCCGGCCTGCCGCCTGGCGCCCGCGTCGTGCCCATCGAGCCTGGCGTGCAGAGCCGCATCCCCCTGCCCTTGACGGCAGTGGAAGAGTTCCGCGCCCCGACCATTCTGTCGCGCCACCTTCCGGTAGGCGAGGCGCTGCTGGGTCGCGTACTGGATGGCGCCGGCCGACCCCTGGATGACCTTGGCGCGCTGACCAACGTGAGCTCGGCGCCATTGAACGCCCAGTTCATCAACCCGCTTTCGCGCGCACCCGTCGATACAGTTCTGGACGTAGGCGTGCGCGCCATCAATGGATTGCTCACTGTGGGCCGCGGCCAGCGCATGGGCCTGTTTGCCGGGTCGGGCGTGGGCAAAAGTGTGCTGCTTGGCATGATGGCCCGCTATACCAAGGCCGACGTCATTGTCGTGGGCTTGATCGGTGAGCGTGGCCGCGAAGTCAAGGAGTTCATCGAACACAATCTCGGTGCGCAAGGCCTGAAGCGGTCGGTCGTCGTGGCCGCGCCGGCTGATGTTTCGCCGCTACTGCGTCTGCAGGGCGCGGTCTATGCGACCAAGCTGGCGGAATATTTTCGCGACCAGGGCCAGCATGTACTGCTCATCATGGATTCGCTGACGCGCTATGCGATGGCGCAACGCGAAATTGCGCTCGCCATTGGAGAGCCGCCAGCTACCAAAGGCTATCCGCCCTCCGTGTTCGCGAAGTTGCCGGCCTTGGTCGAGCGGGCCGGCAACGGCGCCCCTCTGGGTGACCGGCCGGCAGGATCGATCACGGCCTTCTACACCGTATTGACCGAGGGCGATGATCAGCAGGATCCGATCGCCGACTCCGCACGAGCCATCCTGGACGGCCACGTAGTGCTGTCGCGCAGCCTGGCCGAATCGGGACATTATCCCGCCATCGACATCGAAGCATCGATTTCACGAGTGATGTCGGCCATCGTTCCCAAGGAACAGTTTGTACTGGTGCACAAGTTCAAGAAGATGCTGTCGCGGTATCAGCGCAATCACGATCTGATCGCCGTGGGCGCTTATACGCCCGGCAACGATCCACAGATCGACGAAGCAATCGAAAAGTATCCCTGGCTGGAAGCCTATCTTCAGCAAGGCATAGAAATGCGGGTCGACTACGATGCCGCGACCAGTGAGCTGGAAAATTTGCTGGGACAAGGCGTCCAGCAGCGAGGAATGAACCATGGCTAGCACCTCATCGTTGAACATACTGATAGATCTCGCCAAGGATGGCGCGGCCGAGGCTGGCAAACAGCTTCAACTGCTGACCACCGAGCGCAGCAAGGCGGAATCACAGCTATCCATGCTGCACGACTATCGCCTGGATTATGCCCAGCGGCTGCAAAAAGCCACCGAAACGGGCTTGTCGGCATCGAATTACCATAACTTTAGGCAGTTCATCGCCACTTTGGATGAAGCCATTTCGCAGCAAAATAACATTGTTGCGCAAATGGATGTCCGAATCGAGAAAGGCCGCCAGCAATGGTACGCCGAGAAGCGCCGCTTGAGTTCGTTCGAGACCTTGCAATCGCGCCAGTCGCGCCAGCAGCTTGCGCGCGCCAACCGTAGTGAACAGTTGGCCAGCGATGAACTGTCGGCCAATCTGTACCGCCGGGCACACCACTCTCATTAATCAGGGCACGCCATGAATACACCGACGATTTCCAATGCCCTGCCGGCCGCGCCCAGCAATGCAGGCAACCAGCAAACCGGGGCAAGCCCCGAGCCGGACGCTTCCTCGACTCCTTTTTCGTCCGTGCTGACACGTCAGCAGACGGCTGAAGCGGTAACGGAAAATACGCGTCCAGCGCATGGCGGCCCCACGCCCCAGAAAAACGACTCGCCTCAGCTTGTTTCGGATGCATCGGAAGATACCGATGAAGCACTGGCAGAATCGGCGGCAGAACACGGCCTGTCCCTGCCGCAGATCGCCCTGAGTATTGCAGCGGAAGCTGCTTTGGCCATGGCGGCCCGGCAGCCGGGTGCCGCAGGCGCCGCGCCGGCCAGCGGCGCTACTCTTACCGCCGCACTCGGCACAACTGCGGCAGAAAACGCCGAGACCCTTGCAGCCGCATTGGCCAATGGCAAGCTGCCCGCAACGCCAATCGGCGCCGGCCAGGCCGTAAGCTCTGCTGCCGCCTTGACTGCCGCCGCGAAAAACGGCGCGATATCCAAAGCCGACGCACCCGCGCTTGCGCTGGACACTCCGGCCGCGACGGGCGGCAAGCGTATTGAAATACCCGCAGAGTTCATTCCTGTGCAAGCCTCGGCGCTGCCGCATCAGACCGAACTCAATCTGCGCAAGGCCCCCGGCCTTGCCGCCAACACGGGGAAAAACCCATTGGCTGCGCAAGTCTCAACGGCTGATTTCACTGTCGCCAAGACCGCGACACTGGACGCCACCGCGCTTGCCGATATAGCATCGGCAAGCGCCAAGGCAAGCTTCGCCAGCGCTTCCGCACAGCACGACCTTAGCGCTTCCCAGGCAGCATCCATTACGGCGGCGGGTGGCGCGGCGGCAAGCTCGGCCATGCTTTCGGGAAGCATGGGTTCGGTGGCCAATACTGGTGCCCAACCTGCTCTTCCCGGCATCGCCACTCCGCTGCAGAGCCCCCAATGGGGGGCCGAATTCGGGCGCCAATTCGTTTCCCTGACACAGGGCGGCCATAATATGCCGCATACCGCCGAGCTGCGCCTGGACCCGCCTGAACTAGGGCCGCTGCGCATCTCCATCAATATCAGCGACAATGTGGCGCACGCCGTTTTCACCTCGCCCCACGCCGCTGTGCGCCAGACGGTGGAAAATTCCCTGCCGCAGCTGCAACAATTGCTGGCCCAGGCAGGCATCTCGTTGGGGCAGACCAGCGTCAACGATCAGGGCCAGACCGACCAATCCTTTAACGAATCGTTTGGCGCCAGCCGAAAAACAACAGCCGCCAACGCGGAGGGCGCTATCGGCGGCACTGCCGGCCTGGCCTCGGGTCCGGCCGAGCGCAGCCGGGCGCCTGACGCGCTGGTCGATACCTTCGCCTGATGCGCTTGAACGCTCATCCAAATCCCAGAGCTATCGAGTATTCCTTCCCTTATTCGACAGGATTGCATATGGCTGGCTGATGCACAATGGGATACTTTGAACGATAGTGCGTCAGCACACCCGCGCAGCTTACGATGGCAACTACCTCCAACCGATCTTCGACCCGACCGGCCATGGCAAAATCAAAATCCGGCAAAATTTCTAAAATGCTCAAATTCCTGATCGCGATCGTAGCTATTGCGGGCGCCAGCATCGGCGCAACAATGTTCTATTATGAAAAGTTCGGATTCGGGGTCGCCAATGCCGAAAGCCCCGAGCCGGCCCCTGCCGCAAAAGCGGTACCCCTGCCGGCGCCGATATTCACGCCACTGGAACCGTTTACCGTCACGCTGCGCAATGAACACTCCCAGCGCATTCTGTATGTTGCAATCACCTTGCGCATGACCGACGAGGCATCGCGCCGCCTCATCAACGAATACATGCCTGAAGTACGCGATCGCGTACTGCGCAAGCTCGCTGAACAGCATCCCGACGTGGTGCAAACGCCCGACGGCCGCCAGGCTTTGGTACAAAGCCTGACCGCTACCTTGCAACAGCCTTACTTGCCGCACAATAAAGGTCCCGACATCACCAGCGTGCTGTTTACTGCCTTCGTGGTGCAATAAATGTCATACCAAAGCGTGCTTTCACAAGATGAAGTCGATGCATTGCTGGCCGGCGTAACCGGTGAAAGCGATGTAAAAACCAGCAAGATCGAAGACCAGCACGGCGTGCGGCCCTACGATCTCAGCTCGCCGGACCGCGTGGTACGCCATCGCATGCAAACGCTGGAGCTCATCAACGAGCGCTTCGCCCGTCGCTTGCGCTCGGTGCTGTTGAGCTTCATGCGCCGCAATGCCGATATAACCGTCGGATCAATACGCATACAGAAATATTCCGAATTCGAACGCAACCTGCCAGTGCCCAGCAACTTGAACATGGTCACCATGAAGCCGTTGCGCGGCACGGCCCTGTTCACCTTTGATCCCAACCTGGTGTTCCTGATCATCGACAGCCTGTTCGGAGGCCATGGCCGCTATAACACGCGCGTCGAAGGACGCGACTTCACCACGACCGAGCAGCGTATTATCCAGCGACTGCTGAACCTGACGCTGGAAAGCTATGGCAGCGGATGGGAACAGGTCTACCCGATTGAATTTGAATACGTACGCTCGGAAATGCACACCAAGTTTGCCAGCATCAGCAGCGGCAATGAAATCGTGGTCGTGACATCGTTCAATATCGAACTTGGCTCGTCGGGCGGCAATCTGAATATCTGCCTGCCCTACTCCATGATCGAGCCGGTGCGCGACCTGCTGACGCGGCCGCTGCAGGAGGCCAACGCCGGTGCCATCGACCAGCGCTGGATGCAACAGCTGTCGCGCCAGGTACGCAGCGCCGATGTGGAGCTTGCCGTGGACTTTGCGAAGATAGACACCAATATCGCAACACTGATGAAGCTGCAGGTCAACGATATCCTTCCGGTCGATATTTCACCCAATGTCGTGGCTCACGTGGGCGGCGTACCTGTAATGGAATGCGGCTACGGCACTTTCAATGGCCGCTACGCCATGCGCGTCAACAAAATACTGGCGAACTCCGAAACTGAACTCTCACAAGCAAGAAAACATGACTGATCCAACTAAAGATCTCGCCAATGACAATGGCGCACCCGACAGCCCTGACATCGATTGGGCAGCGGCGCTGTCCGAACAGGCGGCCCACACCAGCAGCCAGTCCACTCAAGCAGACGGCCTGACGCAAGGCGTCGACGACTGGGCCAGCGCGTTGGCGGAACAGACCGCTGCCCAGGCCAGCCCGCCGGCAAGCGCTCCGGCCGCGCCGGCCGCAGCAAGCCCTGCCGCACATGTGTTCCAGCCGCTCATGAATAGCGCTGTCGATGGCAACAGCGATATCGACATGATCATGGACATTCCTGTGCAGCTTACGGTGGAATTGGGCCGCACACGTCTGACCATCAAGAACATTCTCCAACTCGGTCAGGGCTCTGTGGTGGAGCTCGACGGCCTTGCCGGCGAGCCCATGGATATTTTCGTCAACGGTTACCTGATTGCGCAGGGCGAAGTCGTCGTAGTCGAAGAAAAGTACGGTATACGGATCACGGATATCGTCACGCCCTCGGATCGCATCAGCCGGCTTAACGGCCGCCGTTGAACCGCCATGAATGAGGTCGATGTACTGCGCCTGGTCGTTAGCCTGATTTTCATCATCATGCTGATACTGGCCTGCGCATGGATCACGCGCCGGGCCGGCTGGCTGCGAACCGGCGGCCAGCAATCGATAAAGGTGGTCAGCTCGCAAAGCCTGGGCGCCAAGGCTTATATCGCATTGGTCGAAGTTGAAGATGCCCGCCTGGTGCTCGGCATTACCGGCACCCAAATTTCCCTGCTGCACACATTGCCGCCGGCTGCGCCCGGCACCCCTTCGGCGCATGCCCCTACCCCGGCCCCCGGTTTCGCCGCCACGCTCAGCAAGATAATGAAAGGCCGCTAAGTGCGCCTGCCAGCCTCTGTACCCATGAATCGAATTTTTGCCGCTGCACTGCGCATATTTAACGCGCCCGCCATGCAGGTGTGGATACTGCTGGCGCTGTTCGTGCTGAGCATTTGCCTGCCCTCCACCAGTTTTTCGCAGTCGCTGCCGGCGATTACGTCTACTCCCGGCGCCAACGGCAGCCAGACCTGGTCGCTGAGCATACAGACACTGGTCATGCTGACCATGATGTCGTTCCTGCCGGCCATGCTGTTGATGATGACGGGCTTCACGCGCATTATCATTGTGCTGGGCCTGCTGCGCAACGCCATGGGCACGGGCGCATCGCCACCTAACTCGGTGCTGATCGGCCTGACGATGTTCCTGACGTTTTTCGCCATGGCGCCGGTGTTCGACCAGATCTACGAACAGGCGTACCAGCCGCTAAGCGCGGGAACGATTTCATTCGAGCAAGCGCTGGAGCGCGGCGTCAAGCCCTTGCACACTTTCATGCTGCACCAGACACGCGAAACGGATCTCTCGCTGTTTGCCAATATGGCCAACGTACCGGAAATAGACAGCCCCGACCAGGTTCCGCTGCGTATCCTGGTGCCGGCTTTCGTCACCAGCGAATTGAAGACCGCGTTCCAGATCGGTTTTACGATTTTCATTCCCTTTCTGATCATCGACCTGGTCATTGCCAGCGTGCTGATGGCCCTGGGGATGATGATGGTTCCGCCAGTGACGATATCATTGCCGTTCAAGCTCATGCTGTTCGTACTGGCTGACGGATGGCACTTGCTGCTCGGATCGCTGGCACGAAGTTTCTATCAGTAGGGGAAGAGCATGAATTCTGAAACCGTCATGTCCATGACCTACCTCGCCATGAAAGTTGCGCTCAGCATGGCGGGCCCCCTGCTGCTGGTCACGCTGATTGTCGGTCTGGTCATCAGTATCTTCCAGGCCGCCACGCAAATCAATGAAATGACGCTGTCTTTCATTCCCAAGCTGCTGGCCGTCGGCGCCGCACTGGTACTGTTGGGACCGTGGCTTATTTCCACCATGGTCGACTATATGCAAAGCCTGTTCGCCACCATACCCAGCCTGGCGTCCTAGCACCGATGGTTTCCGTTGATATCGACCAGATGTACATCTGGATCAACGCATTCCTGTGGCCTTTCTTCCGGATTCTGGGACTGCTGGGCACAGCTCCCCTGTTCGGTGAATCCTCCATTCCCGTGCGTGTGAAAGTCGGCTTTGCCGCGGTATTGACCGTAGCCATTGCACCGGCACTGGGTCCCATGCCGAATGTTCCCACGGGTTCTTACGCCGGACTGTGGCTGGCCGTACAGCAGGTGCTGATAGGCATCGCGCTCGGCCTCACCATGCGCATCGTATTTGCCGCGGTGCAAACGGCCGGCGAGTTCATCGGCCTTCAGATGGGCCTGTCCTTCGCTTCGTTCTTCGACCCCGCCACGGGCGCCAACACGGCCGTACTCGCGCGCATCATGAATATTGTGGCGATGTTGGTGTTCATGGCACTGAACGGCCATCTGCTCATGCTGGCCGGCTTTATACGTACCTTCGAGATCTTGCCTATCCAGATCGGCGCGCTGGACCCCAACGGCTGGGGGGTGCTGCTCGAATGGAGTTCGCAGGTAATGGTGTCGGGCATGCTTCTGGCCTTGCCGCTGATCATCGTCTTGCTTACCATTAACCTGGCGATGGGTATTCTTAACCGCACCGCGCAGCAGTTGTCGATCTTTGCCGTAGGCTTTCCAATCAGCCTGATGGTAGGAATAATCTTGTTGATGATCGTGCTGCCACAGACTACACCGTTCCTGGAACGGCTCTTCGACGCAGGATATGCCAGCATGTCGCGACTGGCGCAGGCGTTGGGGGGCGGCTAGGACCTGGGCCTCCCGTCGCAAGCGACGTAATGTTCGCAGCACATTTCAATACAGCGCAGCAAGGGCTGCCTCGGGTGCTTTGTCCAACACCTTTAGCAAGGGCTTTGGCGGCACCGGTAGGGCTTCGCTTGCCTTGCTCCCAATTGCGGATAGTCTCAAGCGGAACATTGATGCGATCGGAAAACTCAGCCTGGACGAGCCGAGCTGGATCAAAAAATGCTCTGGCAGCGTAGGCAAAGTCAAAGCCCCGCGTCAGAAAGCAGGTTTCGCTCTTGGCCTCGTCCCATTCGAAGTTCATAATGAAAATGTAGTTCGTTGGCCTTCTTTAGACAAGCTGTTCCGAACTGCATGAGAACGCTTTCATGTCGAGATAAAAACTTCGGCGTCCCGAAGGACGCCGAAGTGCTTTATACATCGCCCTGCCCGGGCATGTACTTTCAGATCAGGAATATGCGTTCTGCAAAGCGTTGTAGCCGCCGGGGCCTGCCACGCTTGCCGCCTGGACAGGCATGTCGATGACCTCGCTGGCGTTGATCTTGAAGACAGAAACAGCTTCGGTCAATCGGGCTGCCTGCTCCTGCAAAGAGCCCGCAGCCGCCGCGGCTTCTTCGACCAGTGCCGCATTCTGCTGCACGGCGCTGTCCATTTCGGACACGGCGCGGTTGACCTGCTCGATGCCGTCGGACTGTTCGCTCGAGGCCGAGGATATCTCGCCCATGATGGTGGTAACGCCCTGTACCGAACCCACGACTTCCTGCATGATGTCGCCGGCCTGGCCAGCCTGCTTCGCGCCGGACTGGACCTTTAGCAAGGACTCTTCGATGAGAACCTTGATTTCCTTGGCCGCCTGTGCGCTGCGCTGAGCCAGCGAGCGCACTTCGCCGGCAACCACTGCAAAGCCCTTGCCCTGCTCGCCAGCACGTGCCGCTTCAACTGCCGCATTCAGTGCCAGGATGTTCGTCTGGAAGGCGATACCGTCGATGACGCTGACGATCTCGGACATCTTGTTCGAGCTGGTGGATATCTCATCCATTGTAGTCACCACAGCCGACACCGCATTTCCGCCGCGAAGCGCGACCTCGGATGCGCCCTTGGCGAGCTTGTCGGCTTGCGTTGCATTGTCCGTGTTCTGACGCACAGTGCTGGAGAGCTCCTCCATGCTGGCGGCCGTTTGCTGCAAGGCCGCGGCCTGCTGCTCGGTACGGCTGCTCAGGTCGGTATTGCCCATGAAAATTTCACGCGAACCGAGGTTGATCTCCTCGACGCCCTGGCGCACGATGCTGACCGTACGGGTAAGGCTTTCTTGCATGCGGCGCAAAGCTTCGTATAGCACTCCGATTTCATTACGCGACTTGACTTCGATGCGTTGGGTAAGATCGCCGCTTGCGATACGGTCAAAGTGCGAGCCGGCTTGAACCAATTGCTTGACGACTACCCGGCCGAAGACAATGCGCATGACGATCATCAGCAGGAAGCCGATGAGTATGGCCACCCCCATCGCCATCAGCGCCTGCCGGAACTCAGCCTCTGCCTTGGCAAAAAATTCTTTTTGAACCTCTTCCATATGCGCGGAGAAGGCGTCAATGGACTCTTCGAACGCTTCGCTGCGCGCAATCCCGAACTCGCTGTTTACGAAGTAGAACGTGGTGTAGTCGTTGCTGTCCAGCGCCTGCACCATGGGGTCGATGCCGTCGTCGAGATACGGCTGATAGGTGCTGACGATGCGCGTGGCCAGCCGGCGCGCATCGGCGGTGTCGGCCGTATTCTTGCGAAACTCGTTGAAGTCTTTCTTGACCGCCGCAAGCTGTTCGTTGGCTTTGTCCAGCATTGCGCGCGCATTGCCCTGCAGCTTGGCATTGTTGTCGGCAGCTGCTTCCTGCTGGTAGCGCGCTGCGCTAAGCAGGGATACCCGCGCGGCCATCATGTCGTTGCCCAGGCCGGTAACCTGCTGGGCGCGCATGTTCTGGCGCTCCATGTTCCGCAGGCCTTCGTAGTTCTGGGACAGGAACCATGCCGCCATCCCGCCCACCGCAATAATAAGGACCATGAAGGTCGCCAGCACCAGCATCAGGATGGTGCTGACTTTCGCATCGGCGAAACGAAATCGGCCACGACTGGCACGCTTCTTGTTTTTTTTATCGGGAGACTGGGACTGCAGGGAATCGGACATAATTTAACCTGAATAGCGTTATGGATCGTGGCTTCAGAAACTGCGGCGAAACCGGAAGCAGAGCAAACTACGGCTGCGATGGATACGAAACGGCGGAAGAGTCAACGCGAACGCCGCCCTGGAACATATTGACGCGAGGGATATTCTCGCTTTTCACGATACGCTGGAAGCGTCCGTCGGGGCCAAAAGCCAGCCACAGCTCCTGATTGAAGTAAATGGCATCGGTCACCATGGAGGCCTTATGGGCCCATCGCGCCGTGGCTGAACCGTCTTGCTGCCGGTAAGTGTCCGTTGGTGCGGATTGCAGCAAGCCGATAGTTTCATCGAACGTCGTCTGGCCCGGAACGAGATACCGCAAGCCAGACGAATCAAAAGAATTGCCTGTCGTGCTGCACGCCGCAAGCCCCAGGCAGCAGACGCTTGCGATGAACAGGCTCGCGGACAAACGTCGCGCGACGGCTAAAGACCGATGCATCAGAATTCGACCCAGTCGTCATCGGTCGCTTGTTTGCGTAATGACGTGTTCGCCGCCGGGTTGACCTTTATTGCATCTGGGCTGTCGCCGTTGGCGTTTGCCGCAGCGGAACGAGGTGCCGCATAGGCCTTCTGGGCAGACGCTGGCCGACCCGCGTCTTGAGCAGTCTTTGGTTTTGCCGAACCACCGACGTTGCCCAATCCGAGCGCGGCCGGCCTCGCGCCGGTTGGCTTCGCACTTGAATCCTGAGCTGGAGTCGAGTGCGACATGATCTGACGTTTGGGTGTCGACCGGATCTGGGTGGCTGCCACATCGATGACCTGATTCTCCAGGATCTTGAATACCGACAAGGCGCCGCTGACACTGGAAACTTGCTCGCCCAGGTTGCTGGCGGAGGAAGCGGCTTCTTCGACCAGAATTGCGTTCTGCTGCGTGACGCGGTCCATCTGGGTTACGGCATGATTGATCTGGTCGATACCGGATGCCTGCTCGGTCGTGGCGGCCGAGATCTCGCCCATGATGTCCGTAACCCGGGCCACGGACAATACGATTTCCTGCATGGTGGCACCTGCGCGCTCCACCTGGGTCGAGCCTTCGGTCACCTTCTTTACCGAGTCCTCAATAAGACCCTTGATCTCCTTGGCGGCCTGGGCGCTGCGCTGAGCCAGCGCACGCACCTCGGATGCCACCACCGCAAAGCCCTTGCCCTGCTCGCCCGCACGTGCCGCTTCGACCGCCGCATTCAGCGCCAGAATGTTTGTCTGGAACGCAATGCTGTCGATCACGCCGACAATGTCGGAAATCTTTCGCGAGCTGGCGGAAATGGCCTGCATGGTCGTGACCACTTCGCCTACGGCCTGCCCGCCGCGCTGCGCCACATCGGATGCACTGGCAGCCAGTTGGTTGGCCTGGCGGGCGTTATCGGCATTCTGCTTCACCGTGCTTGCAAGTTCTTCCATGCTGGCCGCGGTTTGCTGCAGGGCCGCCGCCTGTTGCTCCGTGCGGCTGCTCAGATCGGTATTGCCGGCAAGAATATGCTGCGAACCGACACCGATTTCGTTCATGCCATGACGCGCCGTGCCCACGATGCGCCCCAGGCTGTCCTGCAAGCGCTTGAGCGCCAGGTAAATCGTTCCAATTTCAGTCTCGGACGATACGTCGATACGCTGCGTCAGGTCGCCTGATGCCATGTGCTCGAAGACATCGCCCACTTCTTTAAGCGGACGCAGAAAAGTACGCGACAAAGTGATGTAGGCCCACAGACCCAGCACGATGGCCAGGATGGCCAAGCCGATGAATACGTATTGAGTGCTTGCGATGGTTGCCGCCACCGTCGCATTGACACTGCCCGCGCCTGAAAGCTGCGTGAGAATGTCCTGCTGGCCCAGCCAACCTACCGCTACCGCGGCCAGCGTCAGTACAGACAGCACTAACACAACGATCAATAGACTGGTTCTAAGTTGTAGCTGCTTGAATATCATTACTCGTTCTCACTTATTGTCTCCTACCAGGCGGCTTCGGATAAGACCAGCCGCGCGTGAGGCTAACCAAAATTACCTGATTGATGCT
>JAKFDW010000108.1:0-16357 GCA_036675955.1 Orrella sp.
CGCCGGCTTCAGACGGGTCGCGCTTGACGAACACGCGCTTCTTGCGCACTTCCACCTGGATGGTGCGCGAGCGGCCGGAACCATCAGCCTGCCGGATCTCGGAGGTCTGGCGACGAGTCAGGGTGATTTTCTTGCCCTCGGACCCGCCGTGGGAGCGGCGCAACGACTCGAGAAGTTTCGCCTTATCCGCGTCGGTGACGGCATCGTCAACCGACTTGAGTTCAACACCTGCCGAACGCAGCTGATCCAGCAGTACGTTGGCGGGCATTTTCAGTTCAACAGCGAACTGGGCGACGGTGTTACTCAACATTCGACTCTCTCTTGCTTACTACAACTATTTTTCAATAAATACACCCTGACTCATTCAGCCTGGGTATCAGGCTTCGTCGTCGAACCAGTGAGCGCGAGCGTGCATAATCATCTGACTAGCTTCTTCGTCGGACAAACCGGTAATTTCCGACAGCTCATCGGTTGACAACTCAGCCAGATCATCGAGGGTGAGAACCTCTTTTTCAGCCAGCTTGGCAACCAGTTCCGGGGTAATCCCTTGCACTTCCAACAGATTTTGCGCCGTCTGCACGCGTTCTTCCTGAGCAATCGCCTCGGTCAGCAGAGCGTTGCGGGCGCGCGTACGGAGTTCGTTGATCGTATCTTCGTCGAACGCTTCGATTTCAAGCAATTCCTGCAAAGGCACGTAGGCGATTTCTTCCAGGCCGGTAAAGCCTTCATCAATAAGGATGTCGGCGACTTCTTCGTCGACATCAAGCCTGCTGGTGAATGTCTGGCGCAAACCGCTGCGCTCTTCTTCCTGGCGATTCTGGCTTTCTTCCGGCGTCATGATGTTGATCTGCCAGCCGGTAAGCTCGGAAGCAAGGCGAACGTTCTGGCCGCGGGCGCCGATGGCCTTGGGCAGGTTCTCGGCGTCGACCACGACATCCATGGCGTGCTTGTCTTCGTCGACGACGATGGATTCGACATGCGCCGGCGCCAGAGCGCCGATAACGAATTCGGCCGGATCTTCCGCCCATAATACGATATCAACCTGCTCGCCGCCAAGCTCGTTGCGCACAGCCGTGACGCGCGAACCGCGCATTCCGACACATGTGCCGATGGGATCGATACGCTTGTCGTAGGCGATGACCGCGATCTTGGCGCGCACACCGGCATCGCGGGCAGCCGCCTTGATCTCGAGCAGTCCCTGTTCGATTTCGGGAACTTCGTTCTCGAACAACTGGCGGATGAATTCGGGCGCCGTGCGGGAAAGAATGACTTGCTGGCCGCGAGCCGTGTGATCCACCTTCAGGACCCACGAACGGATACGGTCGCCCACCCGGATATTTTCCTTGGGGATCATTTCGGAGCGCGGCAAACGGGCTTCGATCTTGCCCGTTTCGATAATGGCATCGCCCTTGTCCATACGCTTGACGGTGCCCGATATGATGTTTTCCCCACGCTCGAGGAAATCGTTCAGCACCTGCTCGCGCTCGGCGTCGCGGATTTTTTGCAGAATGGCCTGCTTGGCAGCCTGGGCGCCGATGCGGCCGAACTCGATGGGCTCGAGGGCGTCTTCGATGTAATCGCCGACTTCGATACCGGGGACGATTTCCTGGGCTTCGGAATAGAGTTCTTGCTGATCGGGCTCTTGCAGGCCCGCATCGTCGGGCACGACCAGCCAGCGACGGAAGCCTTCGTGCTCGCCGGTAGCGCGATCGATGGACACACGTATGTCAGCGTCTTCCTTGAAGCGCTTTTTCATGGCAGACGCCAGAGCGTTTTCTAGCGCTTCGAAGACAACTTCGCGCGCTACGTTTTTTTCACGCGCTAAGGCGTCAACCAATAAAAGAATTTCGCGACTCATCGCTTCTTACCCTTGAAATCAATAATGGGATCCAGCTTGGCTCGGTCGACGTCGTCGAAAGTGAAGCTTAAAACCTGGGCTACACCGGACTTGGTTTCGAGCTCGAGACCGAACACAGGAGCAGAGGATGCATCGGCGGCCGCATTCTCGGGAACGCGCAGCGTACCTGAGTACGTCTTGCGGTTATCGACGGCCTCGCGCAACTTGATTTCGATACGCTCGTTGGCAAACCGTATGAAATCGGCAAGCCGCTTCAATGGACGGTCTATGCCGGGCGAACCGACTTCCAGGCGCTTGTAGTCGACGTTCTCGACCTCGAAGACCCGGGACAACTGTTTTGAAACCTGTTCGCAGTCTTCGATTCGCACACCTTCGGGACGATCGATCGTAACGCGCAAAAGCCCCAAAGGGGCGCGTTCCACATCGACAAGCTCGATATCCATACCGGCCAGAGCCTCTTGTGTCAAAACGAATATATCTGCCATAAAATCCAAAAAAAATGGGCTGTATGCACCAGCCCACTGTTATCACGTATTAAGGCGGCTCCAGGACCCAAGCCCGAACCAGCCCCGACGCATTCGAAATGTGCCGCCACATTGTCAACACCAGCTACTGCCGGCGCTTAAAGCACTTTGCCGTAACAAAGTGCCTGCATAATCAAAAACAATATAGCTGTAAAGCCCTATATTCTAACAGAGAATTGCAAAATTTCCTGCTATCACTGGAACTTACAATAAAAAAGCAACATTGGACCGGCGCGGGGCGCCGAGAAGCCGGTATTGCGAGCGCCGCGATATAACGCGGCGCACCGCCATTGCGCTTGATATGGCGCTTAGCGGTCCCGACCGCGCCCACCCAGTTTGCCCAGGTGGGACTCATGAGCCGAAGCCCCGCGCGGCTGCCAGTCGTCGCCACGCGCGGTTGCCGGCCCGCGAGAGCGACCGCCTCCCGGCTTTCCGTTACCGGACCTCGCGCGTGCGGGCGCCGCGGCACCCGCCTTGGCTTCACCGCGGGGCGGCCGGGGGCCGGCCGGGGAACCCGCCCGGGCTCCGGGGCCGCGACGGCGGGCATCGGGCGCGCCAGCCGCCTCTGCGCGAGGACCGCGTCCTGGACCACCACCGCCCGGTTTCTTGCCCTTTCCACCGCTCTTGGACCGACCCCCGCCCGCCGCACCGCCAGGATGGCCGTTGGCCAGTCCGCCTGCGATGGTAAGCCCGGTTCCGTAGGGATCCGAGGGATACGCCTGGTTACCGGCACTACGCTGTGGACGCCCTCCCGACAAGCGGCCGCCGCGGCTGACTTTGGCGCCATTCATGCCGTTGCGCTCCATCGTGCCATAGCCGGGAGGCAATGCGCTGTCGTGCGAGATGGGCTGGCGCTCGCCGCGCCCGCCTGCGCCAGGCCGTCCGTCGGCGTCATCCTCGCGCAGCAGACCCAGCTGCAGCATCAAGGCCGTTACGATGGAGGCATCGAGCTCTTCCCAGCGGCCACGACGCAGATTGCGAGGCAGGACCACTTCGCCGAAACGCGTACGTATCAAGCGGCTGACCGTGACCCCCGCCGCTTCAAACATGCGGCGAACTTCGCGGTTGCGCCCTTCCTTGAGCGTGACGCGATACCAGCGATTGCTGCCCTCGCCCCCCAGGTATTCGAGCATGCCGAATTGCGCAATGCCGTCTTCAAGCTGGACACCCTTGAGGAGACTGGCTTGCTGCTCTTCGCCGAGCTCGCCCAGCACCCTGACCGCATACTCGCGTTCGGCGCCATAGCGCGGGTGCGTGAGGCGATTGGCCAAGTCGCCCGACGTCGTAAGTATGAGCAAGCCTTCGGTATTCAGGTCCAGCCGGCCGACGGACAGCCATTTCCCTACGCGCATCTTGGGCAGGCGCGCAAAGACGGTCGCACGCCCTTCGGGATCGTCGTGGCTGACAATTTCACCGGCAGGCTTGTGATACAGGATGACGCGCGGCGGCTTCTGCGCATTGGGCCGGGTAACCGGCCGACCGTTGACGCGCACCTGATCGTTCGCGCCTACACGCTGGCCGATATGAGCCGGCTCGCCATTGACCGAAACACGGCCGGCCACGATCAATTCCTCCATTTCGCGACGAGACCCGACGCCGGCGTCGGCCAGTACCTTGTGCAACTTGGGCATCAGCGCGTCGCTGCTGAGATACTTGCCCAGGCGTTGCGTCATCTTGGCGGCGCTGTCCAGATAGGACAATGCACGCTCCGCTTCTTTTTCGCTTTCTGCATTGCTGGCCTGTTTGCCGGCGCGGGCCGGCGCCTTGCCCGAAACAGGGGCATCCATGCCAACTTCGACAGCAGCCGCAACGGCGGCGGCCGAAGGCTTGCCGCGCCGTGGCGCGCGCCCTGCCGGGACGGCAACGGGAGCCGTCACAGTCGCGTCTGGGCCTGCGGCCTTGGTGCGACGAGCAGCACGGGGCGCCTGGACCGCAACAGCATCCGGGGTGGAGTCTGCCTGGGCTTTCTTGCTGCGCCGCGGAGCACGCGCCGGAGAAGGAGTCTCGGACGCGGCGGCTGGCGCAACGGCGGCATCGGCCTCGCCGACCACGGCCGCTTTGCTGCGGCGCGGCGCGCGCGGCGGCCTGGCCGCGGCCGCGGCCGGCGGGGGAGCAGCATCACCTTCTGCCGCAGCCTCCGGCGCCGCAGTCGATTCGACACCCTCGGGCATGTCGGCTTGCGCATCACCCCGGCGACGGCGGAAAGGAGTCCTTAACTTACGGCCTCGCCCGCGCTGTGACGCTGTCTTGTCATCAGTATTTGCTGCGTCCGCGGCAGCGGGGATAGCGGCCTCGCCCGCAGGCGAACCAAATTCGTTGGTGTCAGTCATTTTCTTTTAGGTACTCCATATGTATTTGTTCGTCTGACACGGATTCGCCGTTGCCAGGGTTATTCGTTGATTCAGTTGATGTGTAATCTTGTACTTCGCCGGCCGGCTGCTCAGGCACCGCCAGCGCGTCGGGCACGACCTCCAGCTCCAGCCCGGCCAGTGCCGCAACGGCATCCTGGGACTCTAGTTCCGGAAGCTCATCGAGCGCCCTCAGGCCCAAGTCGTCGAGAAACTGGCGTGTCGTGCCCAGCAAGGCGGGCCGCCCCGGCGCATCGCGGTGGCCCAGCACTTCTATCCAGCCCCGGTCTTCCAGCGTACGGACGATCTGCGAAGACACTGTCACGCCGCGTATGTCTTCGATATCGCCTCGGGTGACCGGCTGTCGCCACGCAATGATCGCAAGTGTTTCGAGCACAGCACGCGAATATCGAGGCGGCTTCTCGGGATTCAGCCGCGCAAGATAACGCTGCATTTCTGGACGGCTCTGGAAACGCCATCCGGTGGCAAGGTTTACCAGCTCGAGCCCTCTTTCAGTCCAATCCAGCTGCAAAAGCGCCAGATGGCGACGCAAGTCGTCGTTGGAAAAGTCTTCGGCGGCAAACAGTTTACGCAATTCTGCCAGAGGCATAGGTTGGTCGGCACATAAAAGTGCTGTTTCCAACACGCGGACGATTTCATTATCAGTCATCAATTACAGGATATCCGCCTAGTCGCTTGCATTAAATCAAAGTATGGGGTACTATTCTTTTCTCAGACGCGGGGTGGAGCAGTCTGGCAGCTCGTCGGGCTCATAACCCGAAGGTCACAGGTTCAAATCCTGTCCCCGCAACCAGTTTTCCGAAAGGGCCTATCGTTACACGCGATAGGCCCTTTTTTGTTGCCTGGCGTAAAGTAGATGAGTTAGCGGGCGTGCCATTAACGGCCCTTGCCGCGCCAACCGAACGGGCAGCAAACCCTGCCCACGAGCCAAGCCCGGCCGCAGCCAGGCGTCCGCGGCTTGCGCCGGTATCCAGTTGATCAGTTTTATACGGAATAGTAGCCATCGTTCCTATTTCAATGCATAGCGCTTAAGCCTTGCCTGCCCTGGCTTGAACCGTGAGCATGGCGCGGGAACCCCGTGGGGTGACGGCGGGCTACTGTGAAATATTGTGGTTCAAGCGCTTTCGATGCATCGAGGAAAGTTCGCCAATGACTGGGCGACATCCTGACGTACGTACAGGCGCCTGCTTAAAAATTATTCAATTTATATTGCGGTGGCCGGAGAATGGGATCATCGCGGACCAAAAAGCCAGCAGGAGACAGTCTGTTTGCGTTTAGTTTGATTAAAAACCGCAGCGGACGGCGGGACAGCGGTGTTGATGATCAACGCGCCCCAACCTGTGGCATAACAGCCCCATTACACCACCAGGCCGCGGACAATGCAATACTTCACTGCACAAAGTTGCCACCAGGCGACATCGGCACCCGTTGTCCACCGGGCAGAAGCTGCATAAGCATGCGCTCGAGCTCGGCGAGACCGGGATGGCGGAATATCAATACCAGTACCGATTTCCGATCGGCGACAGGCGTGGAGTTTTCGATCGGCGCCAAGGGATACAACTGCCTGTGGACGCCATGGAAGACGCTGGCCTGGTCGTCCCCCAGCAACCACAGGACGCCTTTTGTCCGCAAAAGCTCGATACGGCCGTCTTCATGAAGAGCGCTCATGGCCTTGATGAAGGCCGGCCGCTCAATGGGCGTATGCCACGACATGGTAAGTACTTGCACATCACCGTGGACCGATGCTGGATGCCTCGGTTTGCCGCCAGTCCATGAAAAAAACCGGGATCCCGTTCCGGCGACATTCGCCCGCAGGGAATGCGCCTGCAACAGTTGACGCAGGGGTGGCGCGTCCTGCGCCAGGTATTGCACGGCATCCGGGTTTACATGACGAAGTGCCTGCTGCAGCGGCTCGAGCGCTCCAGGCGGCGCCACATCCGTCTTGCTGATCACCAGTACATCGGCGAGCACTGCTTGCTGAACGGCCACCCGTTCGTGCTGAAGCTGCTGGACGCCAAGGACCGCATCGACCAGGGAGATGCATCCGTCGTATACATAACGATCACTGAGAAAGCGTTCATACCGCAGGGTATAGCTGATCGGTGCCGGATCGGCAATACCAGTGGTCTCTATGATGACCCGTGAAAAAACCGGTATCTTTTTGTGCAGGGCCGCGAGAAATAAATTGCGCAAGGTATCGACCAGTTGGCCTCGAACCGTGCAGCAAATGCAACCGGAATCCAGCAGCACAACGCTGTCATCAACATGGCGCACCATAGCATGCTCGAGTCCGACGGTACCCAGCTCGTTGACGAGCACGACGATGCGTGCAGCGGACTCGGCATCGGATACGTCATCCGGCTGCGACGCCAGCAGGCGATTAAGGAAAGTAGTCTTTCCGCTGCCGAGAAAACCGCTCACTACAGTCACGGGAATCTTGCGAGCTGTCATGCCGCGTCCTTTGCCCCATTACAATAGAAAAGCAGATGTGCAGCCGGCTGCATTGCACTCGGCACTCCATTCATCGAATTCAATAAAGCCATAGCCTTGCCGCCCACCTTCACCCTCGCCCGCAATCTGCACGATATTAACGCCGAACGGTGGAACGAACTGGCTGGCGACCATCCCCTGGTAAGTCATGCATTCCTGCTGGCGCTGGAGCAGACCGGGTGCGCGGCTCCCGAAACCGGGTGGGCAGCGCATTACTTGCTGCTGCATCGGGGAGACCGGCTTGATGGCGCCATGCCCTTGTATCTGAAGTCGCACTCCCGCGGCGAATATGTATTCGATCATGCATGGGCAAGAGCCTTCGAGCGCCACGGGCTCGCCTATTATCCAAAACTGTTGTCGGCCATTCCGTTTACACCGGTACCCGGGCCCCGCCTGCTTGCCGCCACACATGAAGACCGCGTCCTGCTGGCGCGCAAGGCCATAGAAGTCACCCAGGAAAACGGAATCTCGTCCGTGCATATCCTGTTTCCATCCGATGATGACAGGCCGGCTCTGGAGCAAGCCGGATTCGTGTTCAGGGAAAACATCCAGTTCCACTGGTTCAACAAAAGTTACCGCGATCTGGCCGATTTCCTGTCTACGCTCAGTCAGCAAAAGCGCAAGAAGATCAAACAAGATAGAAAGAAGGCAGCCCAGGCCAATATCAGCTTTCGCTGGCTGCAGGGAACGGAAATCGACGGGCCCACTCTGGACTTCTTTTACCGCTGCTACCACCAGACCTATATGGAACACGGCAACGCCCCATATCTCAGCAAAGATTTCTTTGCCGAATTGCTGCGCAGCATGCCCGGGAACCTGGTTCTCGTACTGGCCGAACGACAAGGCAGCCCCATTGCCTGCGCCCTCAATATCCGCAGCGAGACGCGACTGTTCGGAAGATATTGGGGTAGCGTGCAATACGTGCCCGGCCTGCATTTTGAAACCTGCTACATGCAGGCCATCGAATTCTGCATAGAACACGGCGTGCAAGTGTTTGAAGGAGGAGCCCAGGGGGAACACAAGCTTTCCCGCGGCATGCTGCCGGTACAGACGTCATCGGCGCACTGGATACGGGACCAGCGCTATGCGCAAGCCATCACCGACTTCCTGGCCGAGGAAACACCTGCTGTCATGGCCTACTTCAACGAGCTTCAGGACCACAGCCCTTTCAAGAAAGACCGGACGGACTCGTAATGCCTGTTACCAGACCGCGAAGAACAGCGCCCATGCCGCGCAATACGGAATTGTCCCCAGCGCAACCAGCAGCAAGGCGTTGAGACGATACCCCCGGCTTGCGCTACGGGAAGACGTGATGCGCCATACCAGGCGCAGGCTCCACAGCATAGCCACAGCGAGCAAGCCGAACCGTACTGCGCTTGCCCAGGCCACCGAGACCCCTTCGTGCTGCAGCAAGGTCAGGGTCGTCGCCGACAACCCCAGGAATACTCCTGCGCCCGCCGCCGGAACAAGGCCCAGCGCCAGGTCATGGATGCCTCGGCTTGTTCCCGCGACCGGCCTGCCCGACGCATCTTTTACACCCGCAGTCCGCGATCGTGGCAAGGCCCTGTCGGCAGCCCATAGTCCCAGGAATATCGGACCGCCTATGCATGCAGCCGCAGCGAATATGAACAATAAAATGACGCTTCCATCCAGCCAGCTGAAACTATCGTTGACTTCGGGATAGTGCGTAAGCAGAAACCACGGCGCGTTCTGTTCAAGCGGCCAGTAGACATCGTGGTTCACCAGCCATGTCGCCGCCGCCTGCTTTACCGTCACAAACCACGGGCTGGCGCTCCACAGGAAAGCGCCGACGGCCAGACCCATCAGGCCGAAAACAATAAGCGCCGTTTGCCAGCCATCGCCGTTTGCCACTTCTACGATCTCGGCCTCGGGCGACCGCGGCGTCAATTGAATGGCGCCACGGTAGTCGCTGCAGCGGCCGCACATGTGGCAATCCGATGCCCCCTGCATGTGCCGCAAGGGCACCAGAGGCGCGCAATTGATTGCTTCGGTACGGCGCTCGGGATGCCGCCAGGCGTCTTCGTTGACCTTATAGTGCCATGGCGCCAGCTTTGCCAGCAGATTGAACACGCCATTGACCGGGCACAGATACTTGCACCATACGCGCTTGTTGCGTCCATATAGCCATCCGACCAGCATGGCGGCAACCGTCGACCCGCCCAGCACGGCAAGCGCTGCCCAAGGATACTGATATACGCTTACCAACTGTCCGTAAATAGTCGTCAGGCAAAAGGCGACAAAAGGCCAGCCGCCCCAACGCATCCACTTCGGAATTGCCCTGCCCAGCCCATAACCGCTGGCCCACTCGCTGAGCATGCCTTCCGGACAGAACCAGCCGCACCATGCCCGCCCCATCAAGGGCATGGACACCAGCACGAAGGGCCACCAGACTCCCCAGAAAGCAAACTGGGCAAAAACAGTGAGATTGTTGAACACGGAAGCTGTTCGCCCCGGCAAAGGCAATAGCGCAGGCACGATAAGCAGGAAGGCGTAGGCGGCCACGATCACCCACTGCATGCGCCGCAGCCACCTTGCATGGTCGCGCAAAAAATCCGCGAAGCCGGTCGCGCCGTTTTTCAGTATTGCCAAAGACATATACCCGCCTATGCCCTGGCCGCGGGCAAAGGCGCTGCGCCGGCCGGCGACGTCCCCGCGCGCCATAACAGGCGCCAGACGACTATCCAGTACAGCCCCCAGATCAACACCGCGGAAAGCGCCGGATATGCACGGTACCCTGCGAAGTCGGCCAGTATCTTGCCCCATCCCTGATTGGCGTCGAGCAGCCCCGAGCTGTCCCAGACCGGGTCCATGATGACGGGCAAGGCTTCAAGGGAAATCAGGTGATCCAGCCCTGACACCAGCAGCGAGCTGGCCAGCAATAGCAGCAATATCTCGGTAAGCCGGAAGAAACGCTTCCAGGTGATCAACTTTCCGCCCAGCTGCAGCAGCCAGAACGTAAGCAGCGCCGCTACGAAACCCATGGCGCCCGCCAGCGCCAACTGCAAGGCCGAATGGCCCGCGCCGCCGCCGGCAATGGTTCCGTAGAGGAACACTACTGTCTCGCTTCCTTCGCGTGCCACAGCAATCATGACGAGAACCAGCAGACCCCACCAGTTTGAATCGTGCAATTGCCGTGTGGCGCCGCTTTCGAGTTCGCGCTTGAGCGAGCGCCCGTGCCGTTTCATCCAGCACACCATATGCACGACCAGAACGCAGGCAGTCAGCGCCATGATGGCCTGGAACCACTCCTGCCCGGCGTCGGACAACCAGGAGGCCACGCCTAGTAATATCAATGCCAGCGCACCGGCCAACGCAAGCCCTGCTGCCACACCGCCCCACAGCCACGGAAGGCCGCGGCGCCCGGCCGGACTGGCGCGCAGCCAGGTGAACAATATGCCGACCACGAGCAATGCCTCAACGCTCTCGCGCCAGACGATAAAAATAACTTGTTCCATTTTGGATACCGTGATTTATGGCTTGGGCAGCACCACCAGGGTACCCCTGGCGTCTTGATGGAAATCATCAAAAAAAGGGTACTCGCCAGGTCGTGAAACGCTCAGTACAACAAAAGACTTCACGCCCGGGCCCAATACTTTTTCCTTGCGCAAGGGCAAGCTCTCGAATTCCACCGGCTCTTTGCTTTCGTTGACCAGCACAAGCTTGAAACGCCCCGCGGGAACCTCGAGCCGTTGCGGATCGAAATTGCCGTCCGGCTTGAAAGTGATGGTAAAGGTCGGAAGATCGGCGGCCAGCGCCGGAGCGGCCAGTCCTGCCATCAACGCCAGGGCGGCAAGCCGATATCTGGCTGGCTTCATCAATAGCCACCCTTCTTGCCCGTACCGGCATAGACAAACTCGTATTGCACCTCGAACGGTGTGAACCATGGCTCGACACCTGTTTCCTTGTCGACGTGGCGCCCGAAATGAGTCATTTTATCGGCCCCGGGATTGCCCACGATGAAAGTAAGCTGGTATTTGCCGGGACCATCCAGCTTGACGTTATCGCCGTAATGAGGCCCATCGTTGGCCACCATGGGCATCAACTCGCCCTTCTGGCTGGTGTCGCTGCCCTTCTTCTGCAAGACGTACCGGATGTTGAGGTATGGCGCCCAGGCGCCTTCGGGCAAGCCGTTCTTGTTGTCCGCCGTGGCGTGGATATCGGCTTCAAGATGAATATCCGAATCCCGGGCATCGCGCATCATGCCGGGAGGATCCATTTCGACTGGCTGCAAATACACGGCTGCCACCTCTAGGCCATGGTGTACGGCGGGGACGCCGATGGGATATTCGGCCGCGCTGGACGGCAAGGCGCATCCAGCCGCTAGTAATATGAAAAATAATTGCTTGATCATGGGCATCGACTTCTATAAATCCGTAATAAGGATGATTCTCATTATGAGCCATGTGATCTTACAAGCGTCTGAAATCGCGGCGTTTGAGCAAAGGCAAACAAATGCGGTTTTGAGCTGAATTGCTCTGCATCCGCGGCACGTCGGCCACTGGCCGACGTAAAAAAAAACGGCCCTGTCATGGGCCGTCGTGGGAATTTTTAAACCAGCGTTATTTCTTTTTGGTGTCTGGCGGGGGCGGCGAAAACGGGAATGCCGTAAAAATGTTTCGGGACTGATCCTGCATTTGATCCTGCATCTGGACGAACAGATTCTTGCTTTGATCAATGTAATTGCTCATCATGTTTTGCAGCACGGGCGTTTGCACATTCATGAACTGGGCCCAGGCTTCGGGTCCGAACTGCGTGCCGTACACGCCTTTGGACTGTTCGGCCATCCGGTTCTGGATATCCATGAAAGCCTGAATGTTTTTTTCAAGGAAAAGCCCCATGACGCCCTGCGTGGCGTGACCATAGAAGCGGATGATCTGCGATAGCGCCGTGGGCGAGAACATCGGCACACCGCCGCTTTCTTCTTCAAGAATGATCTGCAAAAGAATGCTGCGAGTGAGGTCTTCGCCCGACTTTGCATCGATGACCTGAAAGCTTTCGTTATCGAGCACCAATTGCTTCACATCGGACAACGTAATATAAGTGCTGGTTTTCGTATCATACAAGCGCCTGTTCGGATACTTCTTTATCAGACGGACCGAAGAAGCAGTTTGAGTTTGCGTCATAACCTAACCAAGTAAAAACATAACAGTGCTCGCCCACCCTGCCGGAAAGCACTGTTAAGGAAGGATAAGCCCAAAGAGCTTAGCCCATATGCAAGCCGCCATTCAGCGAGAAGTCTGCGCCGGTGGCGAATCCTGAGTCTCCGGAGGCCAGCCAGGCCACCATGGAGCCAATTTCCTCGGGCGTACCGAGGCGCCTGACCGGAATCGTGGCGACGATTTTTTCGAGGACGTCAGGCCGTATTGCCCTGACCATGTCGGTGCCGATATACCCCGGGGATATTGTATTGACCGTTATTCCCTTGTTGGCAACTTCCTGGGCCAGTGCCATGGTGAACCCGTGTATGCCGGCCTTTGCCGTGGAATAATTGGTTTGCCCGAACTGCCCTTTCTGGCCATTTACCGAGCTTATGTTGATGATGCGCCCCCATTGCTGGTCTATCATGCCCTCGATGACCTGCTTGGTCACGTTGAACAGACTGTTCAGATTGGTATCGATGACCGCGCGCCAGTCTTCCTGCGTCATTTTGCGGAACAGCCCGTCGCGCGTAATGCCCGCGTTATTGACTAGTACCGAGACGGGGCCGATTTCATCGCGCACTTTCTGAAACGCGGCGACCGTCGATTCCCAATCGGAAACGTTGCCGACCGATGCATGGAATTTGTATCCGAGCGCGGCCTGTTCGTCGACCCATTGGCCGAAATTGCGGCTTGGGCCGCAGCCGGCCACCACCGTGTAGCCTTCCTTGGCCAGACGCTGGCATATGGAAGTACCTATTCCCCCCATCCCACCTGTTACATACGCAACTTTGCCGCTCATTGTGTGCTCCTTTTTAAAATCCGGACAGTTCTTGATTGCCGGCCTGCATTGCGGCGTTTTTATAGTGCCTTTACTTTTACATAGTCGCCCGGGGCAGGCTGCAATGGTGCATGGCGCGCATTACCCAACCGAGTGCGGGCTCGAACCATGTCGCCCGATTGCGATGCAAGCCAGCCTGACCAGTCGGGCCACCAACTGCCCGCATGCTGCGTCGCGGATTCGAGCCAGGCCTGCGGATCGGCGATTTTGCCGCGTGCCGATGGTTGGTCGTCGTGCGCCCAGTAATTGCGACGTTTTTTTTCCGGCGGATTGATGACGCCGGCAATGTGCCCCGAAGCGCCAAGTACGAAACGCGTTGAACCCGACAGCAGCCGCGTTGCAGCATAGGATGCGTGCCACGGCACGATGTGGTCGTCGCGGGAGCCGTATATATAGGTGGGCATGGCGAGCCGGCCCAGATCGATGCCGTGCCCGTCTACCGTTACCCGGTTCGGGACCGCGAGGTTATTTTCGAGGTAGGCGTTGCGGAAGTACCAGGCGAAGAATGGGCCGGGCAGGTTGGTGCCGTCGGCATTCCAGAACAGGAGGTCGAACGCCTGCGGCGACTCGCCCTTGAGATAGTTGTTGACGACGTAATTCCAGACCAGCTCGCTGGGGCGAAGAAAGGAAAACGTGGTGCCCAGCTCGCGCGCCGACATGAGGCCGCCATGGCCCAATTGCTTTTCACGCGAGGCGGCATGCAGTTCGTCGACGAATACATCGAGCACGCCCGTTTCTTCGAAATCGAGCAAGGTGGTGAGCAGTGTGAGCGATGCCACCGGATCGTGGCCTTCGGCCCGCGCCAGGGCCAGTGCCGAGGCGAGCAAGGTGCCGCCCACGCAAAAGCCCAGGGCATTGACCTGTGCTTGTTTCGTTATGTCGCCGGCGATACCGACGGCCTTGAGTACGCCATGCTTGAGGTAATCGCCCCAGGTAGCTCCGTTGATGCCGTCGGTATCGCCGGGCAGCGGGTTGCGCCATGAGATCAGGAACACCGTGTGACCCTGTTCGACCGCATAGCGTACGAAGGAATTCTCGGGTTGAAGGTCGAGTATGTAATATTTATTGATGCAAGGGGGCACGATAAGCAATGGCTTCTGGTGCACCTTGCCTGTCAGGGGCGCGTACTGAATGAGCTGCATGAGCTCGTTCTGGAATATGACTGAACCTTCGGTGACGCCGATGTTCTTGCCGAGCTCGAAGCGCGACTCATCGGTTTGGGTAAGGCGCCCCTTTTGCATGTCGGCCAACAGGTTCTGTATGCCCTTGCAAAGCGATTGCCCATTGCTTTCGACAAGCTTGCTCTGGACTTCGGGATTGGTGACCATGAAGTTCGAGGGCGACATGGCTTCGACCCACTGCATGACGGAGAAACGGAGGCGATTCCTGACCGGTTCGCTGACTTGCGCGGCGTCGACCATTTGATTCATGGCCCTTGCCGATAACAGGTAGGCATGCGCGGCCACGAGATAGCCGGGATGGGCTTCCCATGCCGGGGCGGCAAAGCGCCGGTCTGCGGGCTTGTGGAGCGTGCCTTGCTGGGCGGACGTTACGATACGCAGCCACTCGCGCGAGAAATCGGCCTGGATCTGAGCCAGCTTTTCGGGCGCTACGCTTGCCGGGCCGGGCCACTGGGATGGGGACGAAGCACTCACTTTTGACACCTTGCTTAGATCGACGCTCTGTACCATCTTGGATCGCATTCCACATGCTGTCAATCAGGGAAAGTCGCTACGCAATTTAGCCTGTCGTCATAGTGTCGACTGCTGATCCAGCCAGGCCAGCGTCACAAGCCGTCCAGTTCGGGATTCGCGCCGATATGAGTAAAACAATTCGGGCTGGGAATAAGTGCAATAGCCGCTCACTTCGATACTTTCGACACCGGCCGCCTGTAGGCGCCGCCGCGCAAGGGATGGCAGATCGGCCAGCCACTTCGTGCCCGGGACCGTTTCGGCGAAAAAACCCGCCGCATGTTCGTCATGGTCGACGAACGCGGCGTACACATCGGCGCCGACTTCGAAATGTGCCGGACCAATGGCGGGTCCTATCCAGGCGCGCCATGCCGTCGCTTGCGCATGGCGGCCCCGCAATGCGCCCAAGGTGCGCTCGAGCACGCCGCCGGCAAGTCCACGCCATCCGGCATGAGCCACGCCCAGAGCGCGGCCATCGGCGCTGGCCAACACCACAGGCAGACAGTCCGCCGTCATGATGGCCAGTACCCGGCCGGGCTGCGTCGTAATGGCCGCATCCGCGGTCGGGACCAGAGCCGGGCCGCTTGCCGGCGCAACCGGGTGGCGGTCAGTATCGTGGACCTCTGAGCCATGCACCTGATTCAGCCATACTGGATCGCTGGGCAAAAATCGGCGCAGTCTGTCGCGATTGGCCTGTACATGCGAACTGTCGTCGCCGGTATGCAGGCCAACGTTGAGCGACGACCAGGGGCCGTTACTGGTTCCGCCTTGGCGGGTGCTGCAGAAATAATTGACTCCCGGCCATTTCTCGCCCGACACGGACGGAAGCTCGGGGCCGGGGGTCATGCCTCCCACGACACGCCCTCGAGGACTTGCCTGAAGTCGTCCGGCAGAGCTGCTTCGAATGAGACCCGGTCGCCGGTGGCAAGATCGTCGAAACTGAGAACCTGGGCGTGCAGCATCTGCCGCGTCGCGCCGGCGATGAGCTTGCCCCCATACAGGACGTCGGCAACCAAGGGGTGGCGCAAGCTCGTCATATGCACGCGTATCTGGTGAGTACGTCCGGTTTCCAGCCTGCATGACACTTCGGTCACGGGTATGTCGCCATTGACGCAGCCGGAACGCAGCGGAGAATAATGGGTGACGGCGGGCTTGGGAGCGATGGGGTTTTCGACCGCCATGCGCACCGGCACACGCGGGTCGCGGCCGATTTCCGCCTTGACGATACCCGGCCGGTTCAAGCGGCCATGCACCAGCGCCAGGTATTCCCGGTTGACCGTCCTTGCCTGCAATTGCCTGATGAGGTGCGTCTGCGACTTTTCATGGCGGGCCACCACCAGCAAGCCCGATGTGTCCTTGTCCAGCCTGTGCACAATACCCGCGCGAGCCACCAGGCCCAGCTCGGGAAATCGGTACAGCAGCCCG
>JAKFDW010000109.1:0-5571 GCA_036675955.1 Orrella sp.
CCGGAATCATCCGGCATACAATTTATTACCTGTGTTTTTCTTTATATAGCTATGAACGTCACTGCGCTTTCAGAAATCGAACAAGCCCGATTCAATATGGTCGAACAACAGATTCGCACCTGGGAAGTGCTTGATTTCAAAGTTCTGCAAGCACTTTTCGAAGTGCGACGCGAGCGTTTCGTACCCGCGCCCATGCAAGGCCTGGCCTTCTCCGACGTGGAACTGCCGCTCGTCATCAACTCGGTCGACACGCGCGAGACCATGCTTTCGCCCAAGGTCGAGGCCCGGCTTGCACAAGAATTGCAGCTCAAGTCCACCGACTGCGTGCTTGAAATCGGCACCGGCTCGGGTTACCAGGCAGCGCTATTGTCCCGACTGGCCCAGCAGATCACCAGCGTGGAAGTCGACAGCCGGCTGGCCGCATTCGCGCTGCAAAACCTGCAACGCAACCATATCGACAACGTCAAGGTCGAGACCGGCGACGCGCACGCGGGCTGGGGCACCACCGAATACGACGCCATTCTGCTGACCGGTTCCGTGCCCGTCGTGCCCGACGCGCTCAAGTATCAACTGCGCATAGGCGGGCGCCTGGTCGTGGTTGTGGGCCAGAACCCCGTCATGACAGCCTGCCGCATCACGCGCACCAGCGCGGCCAGTTTCGACACGAAGTCCCTGTTCGACACGGTTATCAAGCCATTGCGCGGCGCAACGGTTTCTCAGTTCAAGTTCTAGAATGTCCATAGCCTCCTGTTACGCGAGGCTATGCATTGCGCTGGCACTGGCTGCCGGCGCCACGGCGTCGCATGCCCAGGATCTCCTGCAAGTATGGCAAAAAGCCCTGCAACGCGACCCCGTGTATGCGGCAAACCGCGCCAGCCGCAATGCCGAACAGGAAAAAGTCCCGCAGGCCAGAGCACGGTTGCTACCGTATATCGCTGCAGACGCCGTCGCCGAGGTGGACAACCGCCGCCACCTACGCGGCCTGAACAACAGCAATAGTGAAAGCCGCGCCTTTTGGGCGCTTACCCTCGTGCAGCCGATTGTCAACATTGGAGCCTGGGGTGAGCTCGAGCGGGCCGACTACATCGCCAAGTCGGCCGACGTAGCACAGGCCGCATCCTATCAAGAACTCATCCTGCGGGTTGCGCAAGCGTATTTCGACGTGCTGGCCGCCCAGGACACCCTGCGCGCACTGGAAGCCGAAAAAAGCGCCGTGCAGTCGCAATTGCGTGCCGCCCAGCAAGGCTTCGAACTCGGCAGCACCACCATCGCCGACACCTATGAAGCGCAGGCGCGCCTGGACCTGCTCAATGCCAACGAGTTCCAGGTCCGCAATATATTGCAAGTCAGCGAAGACCGACTCGCCCGCATCATCAACGAGCGGCCCGGTCAATTGGCAGAGCTCGCGCCCGATACGCTATTGCCCGGACCCACGCCCAACCGCCTGACCGACTGGACAGCACAATCCTCGCACGCCAACCTGGCGGTGACGCAGGCCGACCTGGCAGCCAAGATCGTTGAAAAGCAAATCGACATCGCCAAGAGCCAGCACTACCCCACCCTGCAGTTGCAGGCACAGACAGGCAGTGCCTCGGACAATGGTCTTTACAGCGCTGACGGCGGCCCGCGATCGCTGGACACCACGGTCGGTCTGCAATTGTCCATTCCTCTCTTTACAGGCGGCGAAATCTCTTCGGTCGTGCGCGAACAATCATCGCGATTGCAGCAGGCGCGCTACCAGCTCGAAGATGCCAAGCGTCAGGCTATCCAGGCTACCCAACAGTATTTTTCCGGCGTCACGTCAGGCCTTGCCCAGATCGAAGCACTCCGGTCCGCCGAAAAGTCCAGCCTCGCTTCGCTCACCGCCAACCAGACCGGCTACGAGATAGGCGTGCGCATCAATATCGACGTGCTCAATGCCCAGCAACAGCTGTATGAAACCCAACGCAGCCTGGCCCGTGCGCGCTACGATACGCTCATGAACAGCCTCAGGCTCAAGGCCAGCAGCGGCATCCTGAGCGACCAGGACATCATCGCGATCAACCGCCTGCTCACCGTCAAGCGCTGATCGGGCCTTTGCCCAATGCATGTCCGCTACAGAAAATGCGAGATAACCATGTCTAAACCTCTGGACGGAATCCGCGTCCTGGAACTCGGTCAATTGATAGCCGGTCCTTTCGCGGCAAAGATGCTGGCCGAATTTGGCGCGGAAGTCATCAAGATAGAGCCGCCCCTGAAGGGCGACCCCCTGAGAAACTGGCGCCTGATCCACAACGGCACATCCGTGTGGTGGGAAGTGCAGTCGCGCAACAAGAAGTCGGTCACGCTGGACCTGCGCCAGCCCGAAGCCCAGGACGTCATACGCCGCCTGGTCAACGAGGTCGATGTCGTTGTCGAGAACTTCAAGCCGGGCGCGCTGGAAGCCTGGGGCTTGGGCTGGGAGGACTTGAAAGCCATCAATCCCCGGCTCATCATGCTGCGCGTATCGGGTTATGGCCAGACCGGTCCTTACCGCGACCTGCCCGGCTTTGGCGTGATCGGCGAGGCCATGGGCGGCTTGCGCCACTTGAGCGGCGAACCTGGAAGAACGCCGGTCAGGGTGGGGATATCGATAGGCGACTCGCTATCGGCCTTGCATGGCGTAATCGGCATCCTGATGGCCTTGCGGGCCCGCGACCAGGAAGGAGGTACCGGCCAGATGATAGACGTGGCGCTGTACGAGTCGGTCTTCAACATGATGGAAAGCCTGTTGCCGGAATACTCGGTGTTCGGCGAAGTGCGCCAGCCCGCCGGAAGCAGCCTGCCGGGGATTGCGCCCAGCAATGCTTATCGTTGCAAAGGCAATAAATACGTGCTCATTGCCGGCAACGGCGACAGCATATTCAAGCGCCTGATGCTGGCCATCGGCCGAAGCGACCTGGCGGATGACCCGGCCCTGGCCAACAATAACGGCCGCGTCAAGCAGGTGGACAAGATAGATGACGCCATCTCGCAGTGGACCATACACCACGAGCTGGACGACGTACTGGCCATTCTGAACAGCAACCATATCCCGGCCGGCAAAATCTATGACGTGGCCGATATTGCCCGCGACCCGCATTATCTGGCGCGCGGCATGATACTGGACGCCTTCCTGCCCGATGGCACACCCGTCAAGCTGCCCGGCATCGTACCCAAGCTCAGCGCAACGCCAGGCGACGTGCGCAGCGCCGCACCCAGCCTTGGTCAGCATACCGACGAAGAACTGGGCCGCCTGGGCATAGCCCCCGACACGATTCAGGCGTGGCGCGAACGCGGCATTGTTTAGAAGCGGATTGGCCGGTCCAGCGGACCGCCTAGCGGCACAAGTAAGGGCTACAGCCCCAGGAAGCGAGCCGGGCTTAGCCGCGTATCTTGTTCAGCAAACGCGTGGTGGAGCGTTCGAATTCGAATGGAATCGCCACCGCCCTGCCGCCCCAGCTTTTGACGCTGGCGGTTTCGGGCAGCGTTTCCATGTCGTAATCGCCGCCCTTCACGATCAAGTCGGGACGCAGCTGTTCGATGAGGCTTTGCGGCGTATCTTCGCTGAAATCGGTGACCACCGCTACGCAAGCCAGTGCGGCAATCAGGGCGGCGCGGTCAGCCAGCGTGTTCAGCGGCCGGTCGGCGCCCTTGCCCAGGCGCCGCACAGAGTCGTCGGTGTTGAGCGCCACAATAAGCGTGGCGCCCAGCTGGGCAGCCTCGTCCAGGTAGGTGGCATGGCCGCGATGCAGGATGTCGAAGACCCCGTTCGTGAAGACCAACGGACGCGCAAGGGCGCCCTTTTGGGCCGCCGCCACGCAGTCTTCCCGCGTGAGTATCTTGGACTCGAAGCGCGCTGCCATTACGCTGGCGTGGCGTCCTTCGCCAGCCCCTTGCGGTACCGGTTCAGGTCTTGAACAGTATTGAAGCTGGTTTCCATCAATAGCGACATATTGTGCAGGATGCGCGAACTGACCTTGCCTTCCCATTCTTTGTCGAAGTGGATCTGGTTGTCCAGCCAATTCTCGAGCCAGCCCGGCGACGGCAGCTTGGACTGCACCGTATCCAGCGGGTACATGTCTTTGTTGACGTGCAGATTGGTGGGATGCAAGGCTTGCGGCGTGCGATGCGCCGAGGCCATCAGGACGCCGATCTTGGCGAAGGCCATCCGGGCGCTGGCGCCGAATTCCTTGCTTTGATGCATGAGGGCGCGCTTCATGTAGCGCAGGTAGGCGCCGGCATGACGCGCCTCGTCTTGCGCAATGATCTTGTAGATGGACTTGATGACCGGTTCGGTGTGCCAGTCGGAGGCACGGCGGTACCAATGGTTCAATCGCACTTCGCCGCAAAAATGCAGCATCAGCGTTTCCATGGCCGGCGCCGGATCGAATTCGAAGCGTACTTTATGCAGCTCTTCTTCGGTGGGCATGAGTTCAGGCCGGAAACGGCGCAAATATTCGATCAGGGCCAGCGAATGCTTCTGTTCCTCGAAGAACCAGATCGACATGAAGGCGCTGAAATCGCTGTCGTCCCGATTGTCGCGCAGGAACATTTCCGTTGCCGGCAAAGCCGCCCATTCGGTGATCGCATTCATTTTGATGGTGTACGCCTGGTCGTCTGTCAGCTTGGTGCCGTCGAAGTCATCCCAGGGGATGTCGGTGCCCATATTCCAGCGCACCGCTTCCATCGATTTGAACAGTTCAGGATAAAGCATAGAAATCTCTCTTAAATATGACGCGTAAGCGCCCAAATGGCTACACCCAAAGCCACCGCCAAGACAGCCGTCAGCACCGTCAAGAGGCGGTTCGTCTGTTGCTGGGCCAGACGAAGGCGCTCAAGCTCCAAGTTTAACCTAGGCCCGGTGTCAGGCCTATTAAGGTTCGTGTAGACCAGCCGCGGAATCTGGGGCAGGAGCTGTGCCCACTGGCTGGCCTCTTTGTCGAGCCGTTTGCGCAGGCCGGGAAGACCTATGCGTTCGTGCATCCACTTTTCGAGGTAAGGCTTGGCGGTTTGCCATAGATCCAGATTGGGATCCAGATCGCGCCCCATACCCTCGACGTTCAGCAATGTTTTCTGCAGCAACACCAATTGCGGCTGGATTTCCACATTGAACCGGCGTGAAGTCTGGAACAACCTCAATAACACCTGGCCCAGTGATATTTCGGACAGGGGCCGGTCGAAATAAGGCTCGCAGACCGCACGCACCGCGCCTTCCAGATCTTCTTCGCGGGTAGTCGCGGGAACCCAGCCGGACTCGATATGCAACTGCGCCACCCGCCGGTAATCGCGCTGGAAGAAAGCCAGGAAGTTTTGCGCGAGGTAGTTTTTATCGAATTCGGACAGCGAACCGACAATACCGAAATCCAGCGCAATATAACGGCCCAGCGTTTCGGGCGCATCCGACACATAAATATTACCCGGATGCATATCGGCATGAAAGAAGCCGTCGGCAAAAACCTGTGTGAAAAAGATTTCCACCCCGGTCCGCGCCAGCCCTTTCAGGTCAATATTGGCGGCCTTGAGCCTTTCGGTCTGGCTGACCGGTATGCCGCGCATGCGCTCCATGGTGAA
>JAKFDW010000110.1:0-5466 GCA_036675955.1 Orrella sp.
GCCTGCAAGCGGATGCAACACTTTGGGTAAATCGGACTGCATGCGTTTGCCGAGACCGGCGGCAAGAATAACAATATTGAGCATGAAATAACTTAAAAAATGAGTAAAGGATTATGGCTTGCGCGCCGCCGGTGCGCGCTTGCGTGCTGTGGTTTTCCTGGCGGCGGTTTTGCGCGGCGTGGTGGCCTGGGTCGGGGCGGCAGTTTGCGTTTTCGCTTTCGATTCCGCCCTGCCCAGCGTGGAATCAGCCGAGGCGCCGGTGGAGGCCTGTTGCGCAGCGGCTTTCACTGATTCGGCGCCCTGCAGGGTTGCCGTTGTGGCCGCCGCGAGGGTGTCGAACTGCTTTTGCACCATGTCCCACCAGGCTTGGGCGGCCGCGGATGTACCCGCCTTGTCGGCGTCGGCACTGCCTTTGGATTTCGCACTGCCGGGCGCTGCTTTGGACGATGAGCCATCGCCTGCGGGCGATGGCGACATCATTCCCAAGGCAACTTCGAGCGGCGAGGGGCCATTGGAGGCGGACGACGCGCCGGCGGCCGATGTCATGAAGGACTTCAGCGTGGCAATCGTGGAGCGCTGGACCTCCATCCCCTGTATGGTGCTGGAAAGCATGGACAGATTCATGCGCAACCAGTTTTCAACGGCGCGCAGGTCGGCGATGCGTTTTTCCAGATCTTCAACCGAGACAGGCGCCGACATGGCCGCCGCATTCGCGCCACCGGTACTGGCCAGCCCCTGCCACGCCTGTCGCATCATTTCCATGCTGGCTATAAGCGGATTTTGGGCCATATCGCCAGATTGACCAAAGCCGGGCAATACAAACGGATTGTTGTTTTGAGTGACCATGTCGCCTCCTTGAGCACAATCGTATGGGGACCCGGGCTGCGCGCCGCGTGTGCGCCGGGCCAGGGCTCACGCTAGCTTAAACTGAACCTGGGCCGGCGTCTAATGCCCTGGGAACCAAGGGGCCAACGCTAGGGAAGCAAGCCATCGCGCAGGCGCTTTTGCAGGCCCTCAAGAATAACGAGTTCGGCTTCACGGGTGAACTCACCCGCCTCGACCATGCTCCAGAGCTCTTCCATGCCGACCAAGCGAATATCGCTGACCTCGCCGTCCAGATTCCGGGGCGTAACGGATTCGTCCAGGATGCAGTCGCTGACCAGGACGTCTTCAACCTGATAGCCCTCGGGCAGCCGCCGGTGCATGCGCAGGATCACGCGCAAGGGAGACCGGTTCTCGATGTCGCCAGCAGTGAGCCCGGCTTCTTCGTTGCTTTCGCGCAACAAGGATAAATCGAGGCTTTCCCCCGCGCACGCCAGTCCGCCGACCAGCGTATCCCACATGCCCGGATCGGTGGATTTGCTTAATGCGCGCCGCGCAATCCATAGCTTGCCGTCCGGCGCCCATGCATTCAAGTGCACCGCCTTGGTCAACAAGCCCAGTGGCCGCACGGCGGCACGTTCGATGACGCCCAGGCGGCGGCCTTCTCCTATGACGTCCAGCAATTCGTCGCGCCAGGTGCGCAGGCAACCGGTATCTTTCAGCGTCACGGCCAGATCGGCCATCACGGCATTCAAGGACTTGCGTTGTCCGGCGACCGCCCTGATGTGCACGGCCTCGTCTTCGATATGTATGCCGGGCAGGCCATCAAGATGGCTCGTGGCTTTGGCGGTTATCCAGCCTGCGACCTTTCCGGCAACCGTCAGCGGACGCGCACCGCTTGGAGGTAGGTGTTGAATTCGTCGGATAAGTGTTTGATAACGCGCGTTTATGGCGGGCGTAAGGGCGGGGGCGCGTGCATCTTTCATGCAATAATTGTAGTGGATGCTGGGTTACTTACGCATGTTTGCACGGCCGCGAGTTCTGGTCGTTGGCATCGATTCAGCCCACCATTAGCGCTAGTTCGCTATAATTCTGCGGTCTATAGGTGATTCGAGCAGGTATTACCCACCGTACATCATTTTAAACCTGCCGTTCAATAATTGTGTGTTCGTTCTGTGTTTTCCCGATCATGCCGCTTGATCAAAGTCAACATTTGTTCAGAACACGTCGTATTTCGAGGTCAGCATGAAGAAGTTGAGAGGGTTACTGGGCACTGGCGCATTGCTAACGGCGTGCGCTGCCGGTGCGCAGGTCAAGGACATGCCGGGAGGCCCCAGGGTCAATCAGCTCAACCTCCACGAGGGGGTAACGCAGATCGCGCAGGAAATCATGTGGATACACTGGATGATGTTGATCATCTGTGCCGTGATTTTCGTAGGCGTGTTCGGAGTAATGTTCTACTCCATCTTCATGCACCGCAAATCGCGCGGCGCCGTGCCGGCCAAGTTCCACGAACATGTAGGCATTGAAATCGCCTGGACGGTCATTCCCTTCATCATCGTTATCGCCATGGCGCTGCCTGCCACGCGTACGGTCGTGGCCATGAAAGACACCAGCAGCTCAGACCTCACCATCAAGGTGACGGGCTATCAGTGGAAATGGGGTTACGAATACCTCGACGGCCCTGCCCAGGGCGTCAAGTTCCTCTCAAATCTGGCCACCCCGCGCGAACAGATCGAAGGCAAGGCTCCACGCACCGATCTTTACCTGATGGAAGTCGACAATCACGTTGTCGTTCCGGTCGACAAAAAGGTACGTATCGTTCTTACCGCCAACGACGTCATTCATTCGTGGATGATCCCGGAATTTGGCGTGAAGCAAGACGCAATGCCTGGCTTCCTGCGCGACACCTGGTTCCGTGCTGAAAAAATCGGCACCTACCGCGGTCAATGCGCCGAGCTCTGTGGTAAAGATCACGCCTTCATGCCTATTGTCGTCGACGTCGTGTCGCAAGCCGACTACGACAAGTGGGCTGCCGAGCAGAAAAAAGCCATGGCTTCGGCGGCCGACGACCCGAATAAAGAATGGACCAAAGAAGAGCTCATTGCTCGCGGCGAACAGGTTTACACTGCAAACTGCGTGGCCTGTCACCAGGCGACCGGCAAAGGCCTTCCTGGCACATTCCCGGCACTTGACGGCAGCAAATATGTGCTCGACCCCATGAAAGACCAAATCCTCACCGTGCTCAATGGGCATCCCGGCACCGCCATGGCGGCCTTCCGCGACCAGTTGAACGATGTTGAAATCGCCGCTGTCGCCACCTACACCCGCAATGCCTGGGGCAATGCCGGTAAAGGTACAGATCCTGTCGTTCAACCTGCCAACGTCAAGGCCCTGCGCTAAGCCGGCAGCACGTTACAGACACATTCGAATGTTTTTACCGGGTAGCCTTCATATGGCGCCCGGTTGAGTAGGAAGGAGTTCCACCATGAGCAGTGTTACTGCCGATCACGTCCCAGCCAGCCACGGGCACGACGACCACGACCACAAGCCGCACGGATGGCGGCGCTGGCTGTTTGCCACCAACCATAAAGACATCGGTACGATGTACCTGCTCTTCTCGTTCATCATGCTGCTCGAAGGCGGTGTGCTGGCGCTATTGGTGCGTACAGAACTGTTCTCGCCCGGCCTGCAGTTCTTCCAGCCAGAACTCTTCAACCAGTTCACCACCATGCATGGCCTGATCATGATTTTCGGCGCCATCATGCCGGCGTTCGTGGGCTTTGCCAACTGGATGATCCCGCTGCAGATCGGCGCGTCCGACATGGCCTTCGCCCGCATGAACAACTTCAGCTTCTGGTTGCTGCCCATCGGCGCCATCCTGATGACAATGTCGTTCTTCGTGCCCGGCGGCGCCAATGCAGCCGGCTGGACCATGTATGCGCCCCTGTCGCTGCAAATGGGTCCCGGCATGGACTTCACCATTTTTGCCGTGCACATCCTGGGCGCTTCGTCCATCATGGGGGCCATCAACATCGTGGTCACCATCCTGAACATGCGCGCTCCCGGCATGACGCTGATGAAAATGCCCCTGTTCTGCTGGACCTGGCTCATCACCGCTTACCTGCTTATCGCCGTCATGCCGGTACTGGCTGCCGCGGTAACCATGCTGCTTACCGACCGCCACTTCGGCACCAGCTTCTTCAATGCCGCCGCCGGCGGTGACCCGGTTCTGTATCAGCACGTATTCTGGTTCTTCGGCCACCCCGAGGTCTACATCATGATCTTGCCGGCCTTCGGTATCGTGTCGGCTGTGGTTCCAGCGTTCGCCCGCAAGCAGTTGTTCGGTTATGCCTCGATGGTGTACGCCACCGCAGCCATTGCCATTCTCTCCTTCCTGGTATGGGCGCACCACATGTTCGCCACCGGCATGCCGGTTACCGGGCAGCTGTACTTCATGTACGCGACCATGCTGATCTCCATACCTACCGGCGTGAAGGTGTTCAACTGGGTTGCCACCATGTGGCGCGGCTCCATGACGTTCGAAACGCCCATGCTGTTCGCCATTGGCTTTATCTTCGTGTTCACGATCGGCGGCTTCACCGGCCTGATCCTGGCCGTAGCGCCCATCGATATCGCCGTACATGACACCTACTACGTCATCGCCCACTTCCACTATGTGATGGTGGCCGGATCGCTGTTCGGCATGTTCGCCGGCGCCTATTACTGGATGCCGAAATGGACCGGCCGTATGTACAACGAAAAACTGGCCAAACTGCACTTCTGGTCCAGCATGATTTCGTTCAACATTACGTTCTTCCCCATGCACTTCCTGGGCCTGGCCGGAATGCCGCGCCGTTATGCCGACTACTCGGCGCAGTTCACCGATTTCAACCAGATCGCAACAATCGGCGCCTTCTGGTTCGGCCTGTCGCAACTGATATTCCTGTTTGTCATCCTCCGGTCGTATGCCGGACATGGCCAGCCTGCCCCGGCTAAACCCTGGGAAGGCGCAACAGGCCTGGAATGGACTGTGCCTTCGCCCGCTCCTTTCCATACGTTTGTCGTCCCACCTGTTGTCAAGTAAGGTAATTCAATGACACCCGAACAACGCCGGAAGAACCGCCACACCGCTATCGTGCTTATCGTCATTGTGCTGGCGATCGTGGCGTGGACCTTCTGGCGTAGCGGGACCCTCGGTGGGGGCTAGCCGGACATGACGAAAGACATACACGAGCTGTCCCGGCGCAAGCTGAATTTCTTCCAGACACTGAAGGCCGTGGCCTGGGGTTTTTTCGGCGTGCGCAAGGGCAAGGGCTATAGCGAAGACATTTCCAAGCTCAACCCCGTGCATCTCATTCTTGCCGGCGTGCTGGCTGCCATTGTGTTCGTCGTGGTATTGATCATGGCTGCCCGCTGGTTTATTTCCTATTTGACCTAGCATTTTCAATTTAATAATTCGCATCAGGAGAACACCATGAGTGCAAGTCACTTGGCTCAGGGCAACGAGGCACCTTACTACTACGTGCCTGCCGATTCAGTACATCCCGTACGCGCAAGTTTCTGCTTGCTGCTGGCTTTGCTGGGTGCCGCCTTCTGGATCAACAGCTACGAAGTGGGCTTCTGGCTGTTCATCGTGGGTAT
>JAKFDW010000111.1:0-18355 GCA_036675955.1 Orrella sp.
GGCACGCTGCTTGCTGGCAGGGGGTATTATTACTCCGTTGGCGCCCATGACCATTGCAGATATATCGACAACATTAAAAGTACTTACCGTAAATACGCATAAGGGATTTACGTTCTTCAATCGTCGTTTCATACTGCACGAACTGCGCGACGCCATACGCGCCACCCACGCCGATATTGTTTTCTTGCAGGAAGTGCTGGGCGCCCACGAAGCCCATGCCTTGCGTCTTGCGCGATGGCCGGCTGTAAGCCAGTATGAATTCCTGGCCGACTCCATCTGGAACGATTTTGCCTATGGTCGCAATGCCGTATATCCTCATGGACATCACGGCAACGCCTTACTTTCAAAATTCCCCATCACGTTTTACGACAATCTGGATATATCGATGGGCAAGCACGAGAAGAGAGGGATGCTGCATTGCATTTTGCGTCCTCCGCATCTGGCAACAGACGTGCATGCAATATGCGTACACCTGGGCTTGCACGAGAGGCATCGCTCGCGCCAGCTCACAAGCCTTTGCACACTGATCAAAGACGACATTCCGTCCAAGGCGCCCTTGGTGGTGGCCGGCGATTTCAATGACTGGCGGCAGCGTGGTCAAGAAATATTGATGCGGTCCAGCGGCCTGAAGGAGGTCTTCGCGGAGTGTAATGGCAGCGTGGCGCGTACTTTTCCGGCCCGTTTCCCATTTCTTCGCCTTGATCGCATCTATGTCCGCAATGTCGATCAGTTCCGGCCCGTCGCGCTTTCGCCCAGGCCCTGGACACACTTGTCCGATCATTCACCTCTGGCTGCCGAGGTGGTGCTATGACGGTAAAGTGGACAAGCGGGAATTCGCTTGAATTGCTGGAAAACGGCGAGGCTTTCTTTCCTGCCGTGTTCGACGCCATCAGGCATGCCCAACGTAGCGTCATTCTCGAAACCTTCATTATTTTCGAGGACAAGGTCGGCAACGAGCTGCGCGAGGTGCTCATCGAGGCGGCCGAGCGCGGCGTACGCATCGAGATGACCGTTGACGGCTACGGATCGGCGGATTTGACGCCAGAGTATATCGAAGGACTCGCCTCGGCGGGCGTGGGCTTTCATGTGTTCGACCCGCAGCCCAGACGCCTGGGCTTTCGTACCAATCTGTTTCGGCGGCTGCATCGCAAGATAGTGGTGGTTGACGGAACACTGGCTTTCGTGGGTGGAATCAACTTCAGCGCAGACCATCTTGCCGATTTCGGCCCGACGGCCAAACAAGATTACGCTATTTCTATAAGAGGTCCGCTGGTCGATGAAATAGCGCGCTTTGCACTAGAGGCGCTGTCGCCCGTGCGCACGCGTTTTTCGTGGCGCGGCCTGTTTCGCCGGTCTGCAAGGCAGACGCCGCACAGCGGCGATACCGTGGCCGCGCTGGTCTTGCGCGATAACGACAAGCACAGAGACGATATCGAACAACATTATCGGATAGGAGTCCGGGCTGCCAAGAATGAAATCACGATTGCCAACGCTTATTTTTTTCCCGGCTATCGATTCTTGCGCGACCTGCGCCAGGCGGCCAAGCGTGGCGTGCGCGTGCGCCTGATCCTGCAGGGCGAACCCGACATGGCAATAGCGCGCTTCGTCGCCACCATGCTCTACGATTACCTGTTGTCGGCCGGCGTTGAAATTTTCGAATACTGCGAGCGTCCATTTCACGGCAAGGTGGCAACTGTCGATCAAACCTGGGCGACGGTGGGCTCCAGCAATCTCGACCCGCTAAGCCTCGCCTTGAATCTCGAAGCCAATGTCATGATCAATGACCGTGCATTCAGTTCGCATTTGCATGAGCGGCTTGATTTCCTTGTCCATAATCATTGCAAGGTAGTGGAACGCCTCGCTCCACCGCGTCGCAAAATTCAGCGTGTATTCGTCGGCGTATTTGTTTTCCACTTCTTGCGGCGCTTTCCCGCTTGGGCAGGGTGGCTGCCCGCCCGCAAGGCGCCGCTTAGATCTTTTGCAGCGCCTGCCGAACCAATGAGCGAAGGAAAGTCATGAGCGCCGCTTGGTGGAAGAATGCCAGACACTGGCTGAAACAACACTGGAAGATCATACGGCGGTCCCTGGGCATCGTTTTTGCGGTGGCTGTACTGATTCTGCTGTCGATAGCGGTAGTCAAGATCGACTGGAACGAGGTCCTCGTCGCCATACACGGCTTGCCTGCCAGCGCCTTATGGATGGCGGCCTTGATCACCGCAGCGAGTTATGCGGTGTATTGCAGCTACGACCTCTTGGGCAGATGGTATACGGAACACGATCTGGTCTGGTGGAAGTGCATGATGACGGGCTTCATCAGCTACGCGTTCACCATGAATATGGGTGCCCCCGTAGGCGGACTTGGGCTGCGGCTACGGCTCTATACGAAACATGGCCTCGAGCCTGGCGTGATAATGCGTATCGTCGGGTTCAGCATCACCACGAACTGGATGGGGTACACACTGCTGGCGGGACTGCTTTTCGCCTCGGGTGTGGTAGAGCTTCCCGCCAGTTGGAAGCTGGATAATGGTCCTCTCCGGGTTATCGGCGCAGTCATGGTGGCCGCGGCCGTTGCCTATCTGGGTTTATGCAAGTTTTCGCGTACGCGTTCCTGGACCGTCTTCGGTCATACGATAGAGCTTCCCACCATCGGGCTGGCTGTCGTCCAGATTGGCCTCGCCGCCCTTAACTGGATGCTGATCGGAGGCGTCATCTATGTTTTGTTGCAGCAAAACATTCCCTACTCCGTCGTGCTCGCCACTTTTCTGGTCAGTGCGGTCGCCGGCGCTCTTACGCATATACCGGGAGGGATAGGGGTGATTGAATCCGTATTTGTCGCTTTGCTGAGCGGTTCAATGGCGCGGCCGGAGATTCTCGGCGGCTTGCTGGTTTATCGCGCTATTTATTATCTTGGGCCATTGATCGTGGCGGGGGCTTGGTATCTGGGCACGGAAGCCAGAATGGGCCGGGTTGGCCGGCATGCCAATTGCTCGTCGAAATCATCAACGTAACGCGCTGTGGCGCTACCAACAAAGGGGATATCATGTCGCTCATCGTAGCTGCCCGTTTCGACACATTTGAATCCGCCGAGAAAGCTGCTTCCGTCCTCATGAGTGACGGCATTGCACCAAGCGATTTGCATACTTTCTATGTCAATCCTCCGGGCGCCCACGGCCGCTATCCTTTGGGCGGCGACCAGGCCGCGGATCCGGACTCTGAAGGAGCGCCGTACAGCGCGGTGGGCGGGGCCGCCGCGGTCGGCCTGGTCGGCGCACTCGTCGGCGGGGTTATCGCGTTCACGTTCAGCGACTCTATTCTGCCTCTGGTGGGCGGCGCCGGCGTCGGCGCCTATATAGGGTCTTTGGCGGGAGCCGTGTATTCGCTGGGACGCAAGCGCCCGTCGCGCACGCGCCAGCAGGTTTTTCAGGCCAAAGTCCATGAAGGACGTCCTTCCGGCGTGGTATTGGCGGTTCACACGTCGCTGGAGCACGAGAAACGTATCGCGGAAATACTGCGCACGGCAGGAGGGATAGAAGTCGAGCGCGCCCAGGGGCGTTGGGCCAATGGCCGCTGGGAGGACTTCGATCCACTGATAAGCCCCACCTTGAAGAAGGACTTCTAGGGAACCTTGATGTCGTAGTTCACGGTAACCACGCCGGGCACTTGGCGCGCCGCTTGTACGGCGTTACGGGCCGCCAGCGTATTCTCGGCAGTGCCATGCAGCGTCACCACGGCGTCTTTTGTGGAAACGCGGACATTTTCCGCGTGTATTCCCGGCACACTTATGACGGCCGCCTCGACATTGGCATTGATGGACGCATCGCCGCCATACTGGGCCGACTCGGGCGGCATCGGGTCGCCTGCGCACCCGCCCAGCGTAAATGCAAGCGCGGCAATCAAGGCCGGCAGACGAAGTTTGCAAGTAGACATAGCTGTACTCCTCAGACGATGAATCGAAAAAGTGGGGAATGCGCGTCCCAACAGCAATCGCCATGCCTCATGAAATGGAATGATACTTATGTCGGATTGCGCCGTATTTCGATTTATACTCACGCTTTAATAAAAAATCAGAACGGTTAAAGCTGTGTTTGCACAGTTCGCCATGCTGTCCAGGAGTCTTTGAATGTCGAACCTTCGCCTGCCTTCCGGGCAGCAAGTCCGCGTTGCCATCTTTTCATCCCTAATTTTCCTTGCCGCTTGCGGTGAAAAGTCCCAACAGGGAGCCCCTGGGGAAATGAAGGTGCCAGTCAGCGTGGTTACTGTACAGCCTACTCCCACAGAATTCGTAGTCGCTTTACCCGGACGGGTCGATGCCATAAAAGATGCGCAGATCCGTGCGCGCGTCGATGGCATTGTCAATGAAATCAATTTCGAGCAAGGCAGCGACGTCAAGGCCGGGCAGTTGCTGTTCACCATCGATCCCGCTCCATATCAAGCGGTTCGTGCCCAAGCCGCAGCCCAGCTGCAACGTGCGCAAGCCGACGCCAAGAGCGCGCGTTTGCTGGCAGAACGCTATTCCAAATTGATCAAGGCCAACGCCGTCAGTCGCCAGGAATACGACAATGCCATGGCATCGGCTGGGCAGGCAGACGCCGCCATTGCCGCCGCCAAGGCAACGCTGCAATCGGCCGACATCAATCTGGGATATACCAAGGTCGATTCCCCAATCAATGGGCGCATAGGCAAGTCGATGGTTACCGAAGGTGCGCTGGTCAGCGCGGCTTCGGCCACCCAGCTGGCTACCGTGCAGCAGATCGACCGTGTATATGTCGACATCACCCGCTCTACCGCTCAGTTGGCGCAATTGCGCCGGGCGCTGGCCAGCGGCGAACTTGAACAATCCGCCGATGGCAACGCCAAGGCGCAAGTCGTGCTCGAGGACGGAACAGTCTACGACCAGCCCGGAAAAGTGCTGTTCTCCGGTATTTCTGTCGATCCAACGACGGGTCAAGTCAACTTGCGTGCGGAATTCCCAAATCCCGACCAGATTCTGCTTCCCGGCATGTATGTGCGTGTACGGCTGCAGCAAGGCGTTGATGAGAAAGCCCTGCTTGTGCCGCAACAGGCATTGCAACGCACGGCAGATGGGCGCAGCAGCCTCATGCTGGTCAAGGATGGCAAGGTCCAGGTCGTTCCGGTAACAGTCGGCCCCGAGAGCAATGGCAACTGGCTTATCACCAATGGCCTGAGTGCGGGCGATGTCGTGATCGTCGAAGGCTTCCAGAAGATTCGCCCAGGAGCCGCCGTTCAAGCCATGCCTTGGAAGCCTCAGGCGGCACAAGACGGAAACGCGCCGGCGCCAGCGGCTCAAAAAGCACCTGGTGATCAAGGCTCCAAAGAAGGCGCGGACGAACCTGCAGGCGGGGCTCCATCCGCCGAGGCCGCTTCCAAGGGTTGAGCGGTCAGCTTGTCCCGGCCGTCAGCGCGGCGGCCGACAACGTTTAATGCTTTTAGAGTGAGCACGCATGCCGCAGTTTTTTATCGAAAGGCCTATTTTCGCCTGGGTCGTAGCCCTGGCAATCACTTTGGCCGGTTTATTGGCAATTCCCAATATGCCTATTTCGCAGTATCCCGAGGTGGCACCTCCGGCGATCACGATCCAGGCCAGCTATCCGGGCGCATCGGCTGAAGATGTTGCCCAGTCTGTTTCCAGCATTATCGAAAACGAGCTCAACGGCGCTACCGGACTGCTGTATTACGAGTCGGTCAGCGACTCTTACGGCACAGCGGAAATTACGGCGACGTTTGCCCCCGGTACCGATCCGGACATGGCGCAAGTGGATGTGCAGAATCGCATCTCCAACGTTACGGCACAATTGCCGGGCGCCGTGACGCAGCAGGGCCTGAACGTCGATCAAAGCAGTGCCAGCTTCCTTATGGTTGTGGCGCTTTCTTCTACCGACGGCTCCCTGGACCAGGTCGCGCTGGCCGATTACATCACCCGCAACGTCCAGAATTCGGTTTCACGGGTTCCGGGGGTAGGGAAGTTCCAGTTGTTCGCGGCACCGCGCGCAATGCGCATCTGGGTCGACCCCGACAAGCTGACCGGCTACAAAATAAGTATGGCCGAGGTGAATGCCGCCGTTGCAAAACAGAATGTCCTGATTTCCGCCGGCATTATCGGCGCTCCTCCCAATCCGGAGGAGCAGCGCGTTACTGCGCCTATCGTAGTCAATGGTGAACTCTCAACGGTGGAGGACTTCGAGAAAATTGTCTTGCGCTCGAATGTCGACGGTTCCAGCGTGCAGCTGAGCGATGTCGCGCGGATTGAAGTCGGAGCGGACAATTACCAGTTCGGCGCGCGCCTGAACGGCAAGCCCACTGCGGCATTCGCCATCTCGCTGGCGACGAATGCCAATGCCTTGTCGACCGCCGAAGGCGTAAGGGCCCAAATGGAAGAACTGTCCAAGTTTTTCCCGGGCAACATCACGTACTCGATTCCTTACGACACGACGCCTTATGTTCAGTTGTCGATAGAGCAGGTGGTCCATACGCTGCTCGAAGCGATGGTGCTGGTGTTTATCGTGATGTTCATATTCCTGCAGAACGTACGCTACACGCTGATTCCGGCACTGGTGGTGCCGATTGCCATCATGGGCGCCTTCGCAGTCATGCTGGCGTTGGGGTTCTCGATCAATGTGCTGACGATGTTCGCCATGGTGCTGGCCATCGGTATTCTGGTCGATGATGCGATTGTCGTGGTCGAGAACGTTGAACGCATCATGGTCGAAGAGGGCCTGTCGCCGAAAGAAGCGACCAAGAAGGCCATGCCTCAGATCAGCGGCGCGGTGCTGGGCATGACGCTGGTCCTGGCGACGGTATTCCTGCCGCTGGCTTTCATGAGCGGCTCGGTCGGCGTCATCTACCGCCAGTTTTCCGTGGCGATGGCGGTCTCCATCCTGTTTTCAGGATTCCTGGCTCTGACTTTCACGCCGGCGCTTTGCGCGACCATACTCAAGCCTATCCCGAAGGGCCATCACGAAACGAAGAAAGGCTTTTTCGGCTGGTTCAATCGTTCATTCGAGCGTGTCACGAATCGGTATGAAGGCTGGGTGGGACGCAGCCTGAAGCGGGGCGGCCGCATGATCATTGTCTACCTGATCCTGCTCCTCGCATTGGGATGGATGTATGCGCGCCTGCCCACTTCCTTTCTTCCCGAAGAGGATCAGGGCTACATCATTGTCAATATGGAATTGCCTGCCGGATCAACCGGAAATCGCACGATAGAGATTATTGAAAAGGTCGAACAGTATTTCACCAAGCAACCGGAGATGCAGAACATCGTTACGGTCCAGGGCTTCAGTTTCAATGGAAACGGACTCAATTCCGCGATTGCGTTTGTACCCCTGAAGGATTTCTCCGAGCGCAAGGGTGAAGAACACTCCGCAATGGCAGTGGCGGCCAGGGCGACGCAAAATCTGCTTTTCGGTTTGCCGGATTCCATGGTTTTTGCCATCGTGCCGCCGGCAATTTCATCGCTGGGCAATGCGTCCGGTTTCGACGTCCGTCTGCAGGATCGCGGGGGGCTGGGGCATGATGCGCTAATGGCCGCCACGCAGCAACTTCTGCAGATGGCAATGCAAAGCCCCGTGCTGGCCGATACCCGCATCACCGGGTTGGGAGCGGGTCCGCAAATGACGCTCACCATAGACCGCGCCAAGGCGGCCGCATTGGGCGTCGACTTCGGCGAGGTGTCCACGCTGATCGCGACGTCGCTGGGCTCCGCCTATGTTGCGAAGTTTCCCAATATGGGCTGGATGCAGAACGTATGGGTCCAGGCTGCCCCGAGTCACCGCATGAACGCCGACGATGTGATGAAGCTGAATGCGCGCAATAGTTCCGGCGAAATGGTGCCCCTGTCTTCCTTCGTGAAAGTCGGCTGGGAACAGGGTCCGGTCCAGGTGGTCCGGTACAACAGCTACGAATCCATCCGCATCGGCGGCTCGGCGGCGCCTGGATATTCCACTGGGCAGGCCATGGCCGAGATGGAGCAACTGATAGGCAAGCTTCCGGCGGGTTTAGGCTATGAATGGACCGGGCTCTCCTATCAGGAAAAACAAGCCGGCAGTCAGTCCATCATACTGATGGGCCTGGCCATGCTGGTCGTTTTCCTGTTGCTTGCCGCACTGTACGAGAGCTGGGCCATTCCGCTTTCTGTCATGATGATGGTACCCCTGGGTATGCTGGGAGCCGTCGGCCTGGTATCGGCACTCGGGATGTCGAACGATGTGTACTTCCAGGTCGGTATGATCACGGTGATCGGGCTCGCTGCAAAGAACGCAATTCTCATTGTCGAGTTCGCCAAAGACACCTATGCGCAGGGGGGAAGCATCATCGATGCCACGGTTGAGGCGGCGCGTCTGCGTTTCCGCCCGATTCTGATGACTTCGTTCGCATTCATCCTGGGCGTCGTTCCGCTGGCCATCGCGACGGGCGCCAGCTCTGCCAGCCAGAACGCCGTAGGCCTGGGCGTGCTGGGCGGCATGCTTGCGGCTACGCCGCTGGCCATGGTGTTCGTTCCTACATTTTTCGTCGTGGTACTAACATTGTTCAAGACCAAGCCTAAGTTATTGGGCGCTCACGCCAACATGGCGCCATTGACCAAAGTCCATCATGCAAGCGATACCGATCAAACGGACCACTCTTCGAAGGACGGGGGACAGGCATGATTTCACGTAATTTTCGACGCTCGGCGCTGCCTCTGCTGATAACGCTGGCGCTAGCCGGATGCTCACTGGCTCCCAAGTATCAACGTCCGGCCGCGCCCGTGCCGGGACAGTATCCCGACCAGGACGCCGTCCAGAACAGCGGCAATCGTAGCGCAGCTTCCGTTGCGCCCGATGCGGCGTATGGTTCCGATCTCGGCTGGAGCGAATTCTTCACCGATCCGCAGCTCAAGGCGCTTATCCGTCTTTCCCTGGCCAATAACCGCGACATGCGGATCGCAGTCCAGCGCGTCCAGGAAGCGCGCGCCCAGTACGGTATCGTGGACAGCGACCGCTTGCCTACGATAGGTATCGGCGGGAATGCCCAGTTCACGCGTAACCCCGAGAACCTGCGGATGACCGGCGCCGAATCCGACAGCGTCACGCGTTATTACCAGGCCGGCGTGGGCATGACGTCCTTTGAGCTCGATTTCTTTGGCCGGGTAAAAAACCTTTCCGAAGCGGCCTACCAACAGTATCTGGCAACGGCTCAGGCCACGCGCACCGTACATATCAATCTGGTGGCTTTGGTAGCCGAGTCATACTTCCGCTTGCGTACCGCGCAGCAGCTTGACAGCCTGATGCAAAAAACCCTGGAGTCGCGCCAGAATACTTATTCCCTTGTGAAGGCGCGCTACGACGCCGGCGTCGCTTCGTCGCTGGACCTTAGCCAGGCGCGCGCTCAACTGGATACCGTTCGAGTCGATCTTGAAGGCATCAAGCGATCGCAGGCGCAGGCTTACAACGCTTTGCAGCTGGTGCTGGGCACCGAAATTCCCGCAGACATGCCGGCACCGACCGCCTTTGATCGCGACCAGGTATTGGCCGCGATACCTGTCGGCTTGCCGTCCGACTTGCTCGAGCGGCGCCCCGACATCATGGGCGCGGAAAATACGCTGCGGGCTGCCAATGCAAATATCGGAGCGGCGCGCGCCGCATTCTTTCCCAACATCTCCATCACGGGTTTGTTGGGCTTTGCCAGCCCCCAGCTGGGCGGCTTGTTCGGTTCCGGCCAGCGCTACTGGCAATTTGCCCCGCAGCTGCAAATGCCTCTTTTCTCCGGCGGTGTAAGCGGCAACCTCGACCTGGCAGAGGCCCGCAATAATATTGCCGTCGCGCAGTACGAGAAAACCATACAAACCGCTTTCCGCGAAGTGGCTGATGCCCTGGCCGGCGAGGCGACCTACGACCGCCAGCTCGATGCCTTGCGTTCACTGGAGGCTGCCGCCTCGGAAACGCTGGAACTGGCCACGCTGCGTTATGAAACCGGCATCGACAGCTTTCTGCAAGTCCAGAATGCCGAGGTCGATCTATACACGACACAGCAGACCTTCTATCAGATCGGCATGGAATCGCTCATGAACCGTGTGGAACTCTACAAGGCGCTGGGCGGCGGATGGCTTGAGACCTCGGTAGCGGCTGCTCCGGTATCGGGCGAAGTAAGCGGCGCGGCCACCGGCGGGGACAGCGGGTCGATAAAAGGCGATAATGGTTCCTGATGCGTTGACCGGAACCGATAGGTGCATGAAAATGATTGAATTAGGCGTGAATATCGACCATGTAGCCACTTTGCGCCAACAGCGACACACCTCTTATCCCGATCCCATTGCGGCGGCCTTGCGCGCAGAAGATGCCGGCGCCGATGTCATTACCCTGCACCTGCGCGAAGATCGCCGCCATATACAAGATGCCGATGTGATCGCCATACGGCCGTTGCTTCGCACGCGCATGAACCTTGAATGCGCAGTCACCCCCGAAATGCTCGATATCGCCTGCCGTATCAAACCCCAGGATGTCTGCCTGGTCCCCGAAAAGCGCAGCGAGCTCACCACCGAAGGCGGGCTTGATGTCGTTGGCCAGCTCGATCTTGTCCGGGCCGCGGTGTGGCAGCTGCACGCGGCAGGTATCCGTGTGTCGCTATTCATCGATCCGGAAGCCTCCCAGATCGAAGCGGCTGTCCAGGCGGGGGCCGGGGTCATCGAATTGCATACCGGAGCCTATTCCGAAGCAAGCGAACCAGCCGCCGCCGACTTCGAGCTCATACGTCTGCGCGCGGCGGTCGCGCTTGCCGTTGGCAAGGGACTGCGCGTCAACGCAGGCCACGGCCTGCATTATGAAAACGTTCAGACGATTGCTGCGATGCCTGGCATCGCCGAACTCAATATCGGCCATGCGATCGTCGCTCGCGCCGTATTCGATGGCTGGGAAAAGGCCATACGAGATATGAAGGCGCTCATGCATACTGCCCGAGCGCCTTCCTGAAAAGGATTGAAGATGTCAGTTGTTCCGCTTGAGTATTTATTGTCCCGGCGTTCCACCAAATTTGTTCAGTCGCCTGGACCGGACGAGTCGCAACTCGCTCAAATCCTGCAGTCGGCGATGTCGGCTCCGGATCATGGCAGGCTCCAGCCCTGGCGGTTTGCGCTGATTCGTGGCGAAAGCATTGCCCGGCTTGCGGATATGGCCATGTCGGCGATCAAGGCGGAAGGCCTACCGCTCACACCGGAGAAAGAAGCCAATACCCGGCGCTGGCTCGAAGAGGTGCCGCTGCTTATCGCCATAGCATGCAGAATCGACCACAGCAATACCAAGATCCCGGAGCATGAGCGCATGCTGGCTGTCGGTTCAGCCGTTATGAATATGCTTAACGCGGCCCATATGCTGGGTTATGGCGCATTCTGGAGCACCGGCCTTGGTACCTATGTCGACGAGGTTGGCGAGAGCCTGGGCTTTGACGCGCTGGACTACCGGTTCATGGGGTATCTCGCCATCGGTACGCCCGTGCGCGATCCCGGTCCCGCACAGCGGCCTGATTTCAAGCAGTTCGTCACGGAATGGACGGGCACCTGATCCCGTCCCGGAGGTAAAAGCATGAAGCAGCTGAAGACGGATGTAGCAATTATCGGCGCCGGTACGGCTGGCATGCTGGCCTATCGCACTGTCAAAGCGGCAGGCGCAAGCGCCATTCTGATCGAGGGCGGCTCCTATGGAACCACGTGCGCGCGCGTCGGCTGCATGCCCTCGAAGCTGCTGATCGCTGCTGGCGAGGCTGCGCACGCGGCTGCCCGGGCTGGCGACTTTGGCGTTCACATTGACGGCGCCATCCGCGTGGACGGAGTCCAGGTCATGGATCGGGTCAAGCGCGAGCGCGACCGTTTCGTGGGCTTTGTGCTGGACAGCGTCGACAGCATGCCGGATTGCGACAAGATCCAGGGTCATGCGCGGTTTGTTTCCGACACGCTATTGCGGGTGGACGACCATACCGAGATCCAGGCAGCCCGCGTCATTATTGCGACGGGCTCGGCGCCCGTGGTGCCCGAGCCTTATCGCGTGCTGGGCGACCGGGTGATCGTCAATGACGACGTATTCGCTTGGAACGACTTGCCGCGGCGGGTCATGGTGGCAGGCGCCGGTGTCATAGGAATGGAACTGGGCCAGGCGCTCGCGCGCCTGGGGGTCGAGGTCAGGCTGATCAACCGCAGCAATAGCCTGGGCGGTTTGTCCGATCCGGCCGTACGCGCCAGTGCCTTGGCCGCCTTCCAGTCGGAATTGGACTTGCAATTAAATTCGCGCATACTGGACGTCCGGCGCATTGGCGACGAAGTTGAAATACGCTACCAAGCCGACGGTGAAGAAGCCGTGACCGAACGTTTCGACTATCTGCTGGTGGCGACGGGACGTCGCCCCAACGTTGACGCCCTGGATCTGTGCAATACCTCGGCGGTTCTCGATGACAAGGGCATGCCTCAGTACGATCCGCATACCTTGCAGCTGGGATCAACGCCTATTTTCATCGCTGGCGACGCAAACGGTGTCCTGCCTTTGCTGCACGAAGCCAGCGACGACGGCCGCATCGCGGGCCAGAATGCCGCCGCGTATCCCGATGTCGGTCCGGGTAAGCGGCGCGCGCCTATCGCCGTCGTTTTTTCGGACCCCCAGTTGGCAGCTGTGGGAACACGGTTCAAGGACCTGCCTCAACAAGGCGTGGTGTTCGGGGAAGTCGATTTCGCCGACCAGGGCAGGTCGCGCGTAATGCTGAAAAATTATGGCAAGCTGCGGGTCTACGCCAGCCAGAGCGACGGCCGTTTTCTTGGCGCTGAAATGGCGGGCCCGGCCGCCGAGCATATTGCCCATCTACTGGCATGGGCCGTGCAACAGGAAATGACGATCAACGCCATGCTCGATATGCCGTTCTATCATCCCGTTATCGAAGAGGGGCTGCGCACGGCGTTGCGCCACGCGGCTCATGAGCTGCTGACGGCTAAGCTCGAGCATGTGCAGGTCGAAGAAGAGTGCGTGAATAACGCTTGAGAGTGGGTCCGTGTGACGCCCAGGTTAGGAGCGCCCACGCTCCTGGCTCTAGGGTAGTAAGGACTTCGCGTCCAAACTTGGAGTATTTTCGGTCGAATTGCTTACAAGGCTTGCTGCAGCGTGCAGGCGTTGGGGACGGCTTTTGGTTCTTAAGAAAGGCGGGTGTGTCGGGGGCTGTTCCGGCTTCACGCGCTACGCCCATGGCGTTGCCATGGGTGCCCGTCACGCGCAGCCTGATCGAGGCGGCCGCGGAACTCGCCCGGTCGGGCCAGTGGCCCGACACCCCCGGGCTCACACAGCCGCAGCCTTGCCTCCTCGATCGGACTGCGCGTAACGGCGTGCGCGAGGCGCCTGCACAGCCCCCGACACACCCGCCTTTTTGCATGAGCGTAGCTTGGACCAGTCCACTAGCCACCGTACAAATCAAGCCAGCAACCCAGGCTGTAAGGCCGGTAAGTTTCCACTTGCGCAGTTGTCTGGGGTGGGTAGGGGCAGTCCGGCGTGTAGGCGTGCGCCGCGTGCTGCCGAAGGGAAGGCGGGGGATGTCGTCGGGCCATGTTTGAGCGCAGTCGCGCCAGCGGCGTAGCGAGTTTGGCCCGACGCCCGGCTGGACGAGGCAGGCGCGGAAACAAGCACGCCGTGCCGGACTGCCCCTACCCACCCCGGACAACGTCATAAGAACTGGATAACGTCATCAAAGCAGGATAGCGTCACTAAAGTAAAGTGTCGCACACACTTGAACCGAAAATGCTCTAGCCTTCGGGCAGTAGGGACTTTACGCTGGCTGTAAGCGCCTCGACTGACTCGGTGTCGGCAGCCAGCATTCGTGCGCGACCTTGGGTATCGAACATGTATACGCCACGGCTGTGCGCCACTTCGTAGTCGTCCTTGTCGCTGCCCGATGGCTTTTCGATCTGGTAAGCCACACGGTAGCGGCGGGCCACGTCCGCGATCTGTTTCTCAGTGCCGGTGAGGCCTATTGCATTCTCATCGAAGGCATCGACATAGGCCTGGAGGATTTCCGGGGTATCGCGGTGGGGATCCACGCTGATGAACAAGATCCGCACCTTGCTGGCGTCGTCGCCCAGATTCGACATGACTTGCGAGAGCTGGGCCATCGTCGTGGGGCAGACGTCCGGGCAACTGGCATAGCCGAAAAACAGCATGACCGTCTTGCCCTTGAATGTGTCCTGCGTAACCGTCTTTCCGCCTGCGGCTTCCAGGGTAAAGCGCAGGTCGGGCAGGAATCCGCGCACGTTATGCACTGGATCATTGGCGGCCAGCGCCGGAAACGCCATGGCGCAGGCAAAGAGCGTTGCTGCGATGTAGCGAAATAAAGAATGCATTGCTGTAGCCTCTGGGTTTGCGTGCGTCGCCGCCGACGCCTCAGGGAGTCCCTTGTTCAGTCATGCCGCTATGGCGCAACAGGGCGTCTATGGAAGGAGGGCGGCCGCGGAATGCCTGGAACGATTCCGCTGCCGGGCGCGACCCGCCGACTGCCAGGATTTCTTTTAGAAAACGCTGTCCCGTAGCCGCATTAAGCGTTTCACGCGTGTTGTCCGCGCCCATGACGGCGCTTTCTTCAAACGCGCCATAAACGTCGGCCGAAAGTACTTCCGCCCATTTGTAGCTGTAGTAACCGGCGCCGTAGCCGCCCGCAAAGAGATGAGAGAAATTATGCGGGAAACGATGCCACGATGGTGGAAAGAGCACCGCGACCTCCTTGCGGACATCATTGAGCACATCGAGAACGGCTTGTATGGACATGCCTTGCGCCTGATGGTGGATGCTCATGTCGAACAGCGAGAATTCGACCTGGCGCAGTGTCTGCATGCCGCTCTGGAAATTGCGGGCCGCCAGCAATTTGTCGTAGAGTGCGCGCGCAAGGGGCTTTCCGGTTTCGACATGGGCCGACAAGCCTTGCACCACCGACCATTCCCAGCAGAAATTTTCCATGAATTGAGAAGGCAATTCGATGGCGTCCCATTCGACGCTGGAGAAGGCCGCCGCACCGGGTTCGTCAACCTGTGAAAGCAATGCGTGCAAGGCGTGGCCGCTTTCATGGAACAGCGTTATGACGTCGTCGTGGGTCAGCAAGGCGGCCTTGCCCGATTGCGGACGCGAGAAATTGCAGGTCAGATAGACGACAGGCGTTTGCAGGCTGTCGGCCGTCTTGCGGCGATTGCGTTCGCTATCGACCCACGCGCCGCTCTGCTTGCCTTGGCGAGCGTACAGGTCGATATACAGGGTGCCCAGCAAAGCGCCCGCGCTGTCGGCCACCTCGAATGCTTTCGCATCGCTGTGCCAGGTTGGAGCGCTGCAAGGGCGCAGGGTGACATTGAACAGCTTGCTGATAACCTGGAACAGGCCCTGTAAAACCTGGGGCTCGGTGAAATACTGTTTGATCTCTTCTTCGGAATAGGCGTAGCGCTCTTCGCGCAAGCGTTCGGAAACAAAGGCGATATCCCAAGGCTCCAATTCGAGCAGGCCGAGCTTGTCCCTGGCGAAAGCGCGCAATTCGGCAAGGTCGCGTGTCGCGTACGGCTTGGCTTTCTGGGCGAGTTCCCGCAAGAATCCAAGCACCTGTACGGCGTCGTCGGCCATACGGGTTTCCAGCCGCAGATCGGCGAAACTTCCGAATCCGAGCAGGGCGGCTTCCTCGGCCCGGAGCGCCAACAGCTGTTCGATGAGCGGCGAATTGTCCAATGCCGGATCGCCTTGCTCCGACGCAACCGTGGCATACGCGCGATAGAGCTCTTGGCGCAGGCCGCGGTCCTGGGCATACTGCATGACGGGAATATAGCAGGGCATCTTGAGCACGAGCTTCCAGCCGTCGAGCCCATCGGCCTGGGCCGCCGACCTGGCCTCTTGGACTACATCGGCGGGGAGGCCGGCCAGCCTGGCTTCACTGAAGACACGCAGCGACCACTGGTCCACGCTGTCGAGGACGTTTTCGGAGAACTTCTGGGACGCCTGCGCCTGTCGATCGGATATATCCGCATAGCGCTTGCGCTGCTCGCCGACGAGTTCGACGCCGCTGAGGCGGAAATCACGCAGAGCCAATTCGATAACGCGTTGCCGGACCGGTGGAAGCAGGGCAAATCCGGAAGCCGACTTGATGCGCTTGTATTGCGCATACAAGCCCGTATGGAGCCCGACCCAGGTGGAAAACTCGGTGACCAATGGCAGGCACTGGTTATAGGCGGCGCGAAGTTCGGGCGTGTTGACGACGGCATTCAAATGGCCGGCAACAGACCACGCCCGCCAGAGCTTTTCCGAGGCATCTTCCAGGGGTTCCACGATGGTGTCCCATGTGGCGTCCAGTTCCGGATTCGCTGCGCGGTCCACGGCTTGCCGTGTCTCGTCTATGAGGGCCGCGATGGCAGGCTCGATGTGCTCGGGTTTGACCCCGGCGTAATCAATGAGCGCGGAGATGGGTGCCAACAAAGGATTTTCAGTCATTGCTAAATTCAGTATTAAAAGGTACGGCGGCAGCACTGCGTTCGGCCGGGCCGCGTTGGGCCGGGCCGCGTTCGGCCGCCTCAACGGTATTGACCAACAGCATGGCAATCGTCATGGGCCCGACTCCGCCCGGGACCGGCGTAATGGCCCCAGCCACGTCCCTGGCCGAATCGAAGTCCACATCGCCGACCAGACGGCCGTCGGCGCTGCGGTTGATGCCCACGTCGATGACCACCGCTCCGGGCTTGATCATGCTGCCGTTCACTATGCCAGGTTTGCCGGTGGCCACGACCAGTACATCGGCGCGCCGTGTCTGCGAGGCCAGGTCCCGGGTCTTGGAATTGCACAGCGTTACCGTGGCGCCCGCCGCCAACAGCAACATGGCCATGGGCTTGCCAACGATATTGCTGGCGCCGACGATGACAGCCTCGGCACCGCGCAGGGCGACGCCCTCGGCTTCCAGCATCTTCATGATGCCGTATGGCGTGCATGGGCGAAACAATGGCTGACCCGTCATGAGCAGGCCGGCGTTGCTGACGTGGAAGCCGTCGACGTCTTTGCTGGCCGCGATGGCTTCAATGACCAGGCTGGCGTCTATGTGGGCGGGCAGGGGCAGCTGCACCAGAATGCCGTGCACGCTGGCGTCGTCATTGAGTTCCTGTACCACGTCCAGCAATTCGCCTTCCGTGGTGTCCGACGCCAGGCGGATGACGCGGGAATGCAGCCCCGCCTTGTCGCAGGCGGCCGCCTTGTTGCGCACATACACCTGCGATGCCGGGTCGTCGCCGACCAGGACGACAGCCAGACCGGGCACCAGGCCTTGTTCTTCAAGAGCCCGCACCCGTTTCGAGACCTCGGTTTTCACGGCGTCGGAAAGCGCCTTCCCATCGATAACACGAGCTGTCATGCGGTTCCTTCTGCTTTGGTGAGGGCGATTTTCATCAAATCGGCCACGGTGGTGACTTCCAGTTTTTCCATGATGTTGGCGCGATGCGCTTCGACCGTCTTGATGCTGATGTTCAGATCGCCGGCGATCTGTTTATTGAGGCGGCCTGCCACGATGCGTTCCAGTACCTGCTGTTCGCGCGCCGTGAGCCGGCTGAGGACAGCCTGATGGTTTTTGTGGGCCTGGGCCTGGCTGACCCGTTGGGTTGCCTGGTCCAGCATGCGTGCCACGATTGTTCGCAAATCGGTCTCGTTGAACGGCTTTTCCAGAAAGTCGACAGCGCCTTTTTTCATGGTCGATACCGCCATGGGAACATCGCCATGCCCGGTTATGAACACGATGGGCAAAGGCGCCCGGCGCGCGATGAGCTCTTCCTGGAGCTCAAGGCCGCTCATGCCCGGCATGCGGACATCGGCTATCAATACGCCTACCTGATCCGGTTCGTACGCATTGAGGAATTCTTCTGCACCGCTGAAGCTCCGTACACGGTAGCCATTTGCTTCGAGCAGCCACCGCAGGGAATCGCGTACCGCTTCGTCGTCATCGACAATGAAGATGGTGCTCGGGGCTTGAGGTGTAGTCATGCATGCAACTCCTGGGTTTCCGCTGCGGTACGGGGCGCTTGTGGCGCCGCGCAAGGCAGGGTAAAGCGAAAAATGGTGCCTCCGTCCGGATTGGAACTGGCCCAAAGCCGGCCGTGATGCGACTCGATGATAGTACGGCATATGTTCAGCCCCATGCCCAGCCCTTCGGACTTGGTGCTGTAGAAAGGTTCGAAAAGGCGTTCGGGATCGCGCAAGCCATGGCCGCGGTCGATGACCGCGATCTCGACGAGAGGGTGCTGGTCGGTGACGACCACATGAAGCACGCGGTATTCGCTGGACTCCATGGCTTCCACGCCATTCTTGAGCAGGTTCAATAATACCTGTTCGAT
>JAKFDW010000112.1:0-2703 GCA_036675955.1 Orrella sp.
TGTGCAGTCTGTTCCTCGTTCCCAGCATCGCCGCTTCGCGCCACAGCCAGAAATACCGTCACCAAGGAATGCCTATCGCCTGCGCCTCTTGACTACGTGGGAAGTCCCTGTAAAGGGTTAGGCGTTTGCATGAGTAATGACACCGCCTTGCAATTGGAAGCCTTGAGCGGATTGCTCTCGCTCGACTCTAGCTTCACCTATACCTGAAAGACTGGAGTAAATGAGCTTGGGACGCTCATAGTTTTGACGGAAGGCTTGGAAGGACGAACCGCTGGATGGCGGCGCTTTCTCAACACGGAGGAGCTTGATTTGCACAAGATCATTTCGACCAAGCAATGAACTTACTCGCCTTAGTGCGGCCTCGCCTCCACTATCTCCGGCATTCCATTCCGATGCTGTTAGAGAGGCAATGACGACTTCATTCTGGGAGGTCGCGGTAAGCGATATCCAGCCAGCTGTTTCTGCATCGCTTTCTCCTGAGAAGGCGACATGAGGGAAGAGTTCTTCGCCGTTGCGCAGCCAGAGGATTGAGAGTTCAGGATGAGTCACTCGAAACGCCTAACGTACTACATGAGAGGCCTGACCCGGCTTGCCGGGTCAGGTCCTCTCGATGGGAGAGTTAGGCTGACAGCCACGCAGCGCGGTGGTGGAGCCTCGGAAAGCCGATGCCGAAGGCATGGGCGCTGGTGCTGCATTGAAGCCTCGCATAGCGGGGCGATTGCTTCGGCGTGTTTGCGCTGGTTGCAAACGGGAGAGCATTTCGGTTCGACCCTTACTTGGACTGAGATGACTTGAGGCTCTGAGGCCAAGAACGGTATTTGGATTCCCACTCGGCGATGGCGATCTCTTGAGATAGCCCGTTGAATCGGAGGCCGAGGTGAGCGGGAATGCATGCCCCGCAGTGATAACACTCCAAGCGATGAAAGATTCTTGACCACGGATCGCCTTCTCGATTGATTGGCGACACGCGCTCTTCGACTCGCACGGTACGGCCACCGCATTCTGGACACGTGAAATCGAGGTGCATTACCAAAAGCCTAACGTAATGTCCAGAGCAAAACCTGCTCTATAAGTTGGGCGTTGCTCCATAAGTTAGTCATGAGTTCCTCCTAAAGGTCGCTTGCAGCTTGGCTGGTCGCTCAATATACTGGATATATGTCCAGTTATAAAAATTCTGTGAAACCCAGCACCCCTGCGCTGCAGTCCACGCGGATTTTGGACCAGTTGCGCGAGCGCATTCGGTACATGCACTATAGCCTCAGCACCGAGCAGGTGTACGTCTACTGGGTTCGCTTCTTCATTCGCTGGTCGGGCCGTGGCGGGGCCATGCGGCATCCGCGCGACATGGGCGCAAGCGAAGTTGAAGCGTTTTTGACGCATCTCGCCACCGACCGCAAGGTGTCTGCATCGACTCACAATCAGGCATTGAGCGCGATTTTGTTTCTTTACCGGGAAGTTCTCGCTATTGAATTGCCCTGGCTGAACGGCATCAGCCGCCCTGCCCAGAAACGGCGCATTCCCAGCGTATTGACCAAAGACGAGGTGGCGGGGTTGCTGGCGCAGATGGACGGCGAAACCGCGCTGATGGCCCGATTGCTTTACGGCACTGGCATGCGTTTGATGGAGGGTATGCGCCTTCGCATCAAAGATGTGGACTTTGACCGCCAGGTGATCATCGTGCGCGATGCCAAAGGCGGTAAAGATCGGGTGGTGATGCTGCCGCGTTCGCTGGCGGCGGCCTTGCGTATGCAGTTACTGGCAGCTCGCGCCCTGTGGGAGGCTGATCGGGTGGCTCAGCGCGGTGGCGTGGAAACGCCGCATGCACTGGAGAAGAAATATCCCAAGGTGGGCTATTCGTGGGCTTGGTTCTGGATGTTTCCGTCACCCACTTTGTCAATCGATCCGAGAAGCGGCGTGGAACGGCGCCACCATTTGTACGAAGACCGGGTGCAGCGCGCGCTGAAGAAGGCCGTACCTCTGGCAGGCATCTCCAAGCCTGTGTCTGTGCACACGCTGCGCCATTCGTTTGCCACGCACCTTTTGCAGTCGGGCAGCGACATTCGCATGGTGCAAGAGCTACTCGGTCACAGTGACGTGTCGACGACGATGATCTACACACATGTGCTCAAAGTCGCAGCCGGTGGCACGGCCAGTCCGCTGGATGCACTGGCGCTGGAGCGCTGAGCGACCGCTTTGCGGAGCATGCGCGACTGACTGCAACGAGTACCAGGTGCCCAGGTAGCGACCGACGTCGAACCGTGGGCAGGACGAGGCGACAGCGGCGCCGGGCCACGCCCTTGGGGTCGCGCCACGCGCCACGCGCCACGGGGGCGTTTTATCTCAAGCGCCCTGCGGCCCTGCCAAGTAATCCACCTTGCCCAGGTCCACGCCGTTGTGGCGCAGCAGCGCGTAGGCCGTGACGACGTGGAAAAACATGTTGGGCAGGGCGTAGTGCTTCAGGTAGGCCTCGCCCTGCATGCTGCGGGTTTTGTCGCGGCCCACGGGGAACACGATCTCGGCCTCTTCGCGGCCGTCGATGGCGGTGGCGGGCACGGTGGCCAGCCAGTCCAGGGTTTTGCTGATGCGCGCCTTGAGTTCGGCGAAGGTGGTTTCGTTGTCTTCGAACTTCGGCGCCTCGATGCCGGCCAGGCGCGCGGTGCCGTTCTTGGCCGCGTCGCAGGCGATGCGGATCTGCGCGGTGAA
>JAKFDW010000113.1:0-14772 GCA_036675955.1 Orrella sp.
GTCCCTGGTGGGCGCCTGCGGGATCATGTATTTGTTCGGTTTCTCCATCAATACGTTGACGCTGCTGGCCATGGTGCTGGCCATCGGGCTGGTCGTGGACGACGCCATTGTGGTCCTCGAAAATATCTTTCGGCACATAGAAGAAGGCAAGACGCGACTGGAGGCGGCTTTCCTGGGTTCCAAAGAGATTGGTTTCGCCGTCGTCGCAATGACGCTCACCCTGGTCGCGGTATATGCGCCACTGGCCTTTGCCACCGGCCGCACGGGTCGCTTGTTCATCGAATTTGCGCTGACGCTGGCCGGCGCCGTCCTGGTGTCAGGATTCATCGCGCTGACACTGACGCCCATGATGTGCGCAGCGATGCTGCGCCATGACGCCGGCCATGGGCGCGTCTATACCTTCATCGAGAGCCTGCTGGTGGCCCTTACCCGGCGTTACCGCAACGGCCTGGCGCGCGCCTTGCGCCATCGCATCATTGTGTTGCTGCTTGGCTTGGCCGTGGCGGCGGGCAGCGTTGTGTTGTTCAAGACGGTCAAAAGCGAGCTTGCCCCCATTGAGGACCGCGGGGTTATCTACGGGATGGTCAGTGCGCCGGAAGGGTCCACCATGGACTACACCAAACAAAGCGTAATGAATATCGAAAGTCTCTATGCCGACATACCCGAGGCCAGCGGCAACCAGACCATCATCGGCTACCCCACCGTTATTGATGGCATAGCCATTTTGCGGCTCAAGCACTGGGATGAGCGTTCGCGTTCGCAACAAAGCATCGCTGCGGCCCTGCAGCCCAGCTTTGCCGCGCTGCCGGGTGTGCGGGCCTTCCCGACCAATCCGCCCTCGCTGGGCGAGCGGGCCACGTCCAAGCCTGTCGATTTTGTCATCATGAGCCAGGCCAGCTATCCCGAAATGGCCAAGCTCGTGGCCGGCTTTGTCGACAAATTGCGCGACTACCCGGGTCTGCAGAATATCGATACCGATCTGCGGCTGAATACGCCCGAACTCAGGGTGGTCGTCAACCGCGACAAGTTGGCCGATGTCGGCATCGACGTGGGCGATGTCGGCCGTACGCTGGAATCCATGCTGGGAGGGCGTCAGGTGACGCGCTTCCAGGACAGCGGCGAACAGTACGATGTCATCGTCCAGGTAAAAAAATCAGACCGTGCGGACCCCGCCGACATTGCAGATATCTACTTGCGCACCAGTGCCGGCAGCATGGTGCAGATGTCGAACTTCGTGGACGTGGCCGAAAGCGTTTCACCGCAGTCGTTGAATCACTTCAATCGACTGCGGGCGGTGAAGGTGCAGGCATCGATTGCGCCGGGATACGCCTTGGGCGAGGTGCTCGCGCACATGAACCAGGTCGCGAGCGAAACGCTGCCGCGCACCGTGCAGACCGATCTGGACGGGCAGTCGCGCGAGTTCCGCGACTCGTCGGGCAGCATCTATCTGGTCTTCCTCATGGCCCTGGCATTCATTTACCTGGTGCTGGCGGCCCAGTTCGAAAGCTGGCGCAATCCCCTGATCATCATGTTCTCTGTGCCCTTGTCGATGACGGGCGCCTTGCTGGCCTTATGGCTGTCGGGCGGAACCTTGTCCATCTATAGCCAGATTGGTCTTATCACTCTGGTGGGGCTTATCACCAAGCATGGCATACTTATCGTCGAATTCGCGACCCAGCTCAGGGCTGAAGGCGCGGATCTCTTCGAGGCGGTTACCGAAGCCAGCGTGTTGCGCTTGCGGCCTATACTTATGACTACCGGCGCCATGGTGCTGGGCGTTTTGCCGCTGGCCTATGCGACAGGCGCAGGCGCCGAATCGCGCCAGCAAATCGGCTGGGTCCTGGTGGGCGGCTTAAGCCTGGGCACATTGCTGACTCTCTTCGTGGTGCCAGTGGCGTACACCTTGATTGCGCGTAAAACGAAATTGCAGGGCGCGCAGGAAAGCGGCGAACTGCCTCTCGTTGTCGACTGACGGCGCACTTGCCGCGCGCCCTCGTATTATTGGCTGTTAGAACAGGATTTATATGCGTCAGATTATGCTGGATACCGAAACCACCGGCCTGGACCCGGCAAGAGGCCACCGGGTGGTTGAACTTGCCTGCGTGGAAATGGTGAACCGCACCCTGACGGGCCGCCATTTGCACCTGTATTTGAACCCCGACCGCGACAGCGACCCGGAGGCCCTGGCCATACATGGCTTGACCACCGACTTTTTGTCCGGACACCCTCGGTTCGAGGACGTGGCGCAGCAACTGGTGGACTACGTAAAGGACGCCGAAGTCATCATCCACAATGCGGCGTTCGATACCAAGTTTCTTAATGCCGAATTGACTCGTATCGGGCTGCCTGCCTTCGACACATTATGCGCCAAGGTCACCGACTCCTTGCTGCACGCGCGTGAACTTCATCCCGGCAAGCGCAACTCGCTGGATGCCTTGTGCGAGCGCTACGGTATCTCGAATGCGCACCGTACCCTGCATGGCGCCTTGCTTGACTCCGAACTGCTGGCCGATGTCTGGATCGCCATGACGCGCGGCCAGGACGCCTTGTTGATGGACTTTGAAGACGATGGCGGAATGGACTCCAACGGCGTACGGATCGAACGATTCGACGCGTCGGTATTGAAAGTGATTCTTGCCAATCCGGAAGAAATCCAGCAGCACGAGGACTATCTTGCGGGGCTGGACAAGGCAGCTGGCAGACCCTGCGTTTGGCGCGTTGTCGCGGCGTAACTTGGTGTACAATTGCGCCCTACCTCGGGCGGTTAACTCAGTGGTAGAGTGCCACCTTCACACGGTGGAAGTCACAAGTTCGAACCTTGTACCGCCCACCAGAATTTCTCCCGTATACATGCCTATGCACCCCATATCAGTCGCGTTCCACGGGACTTATTGCGGCGTTGCTCCCGATGCAGCTACGAGTTCGGCCTGACGCGGTATTTCCGTATCGAGGTAATTCGCAAGTTCCGCCGGAGTGCCTGGGCGCATCTGCATCCCCATGGCTTCGAGTTTACTGCGGGTTGAAGAATCAGCAAGCGCGGCATTGAGGACCCTGTTTAGCTCATTGATAATCGTTGTGTGGGTGCCAGCTGGAGCCAGCACGGCGAAGCACGTGTCGCTAATCAAATCTTCCCTGCCTTGCTCCACCGTCGTTGGTACTTCGGGCAGTACGTTTGAGCGCTCTTTTGAGAACACCGCCAGAACAGACAGCTTGCCCGCTTTGACGTGGGATACGGTCATGGGAATGACAGGGAAGATAGCGTCCAGGCGGCCACCCAGCAGGTCGGTCAGCGCGGCACTAGGCGTCTGGTAGGGAACGTGCATCAGACTGTTGTCGATGTCCCGATTGAGCATTTCTCCAGCTATATGCCAGGAACTGCCCGTGCCTGTCGTACCGTAGCTTGCTTTGTCCTTCTTATTTTTCGCATAGTCTTCAAACTCGGCCAGATTCTTCGGTCCAAGGTTCGGGCTAACGGCCAACACGTTGGGAGTGCAGCCTATCATGCCAATGGGAGCGAAGTCTTGTCTTGGGTCATAGCCCACGTCCTTATACAGGGCCAAATTGGTAGCGAGCGGGCCGGTCCAGCTTATGACCATGTTGTACCCGTCTGGTGCCGCCTTTGCAGCTTGCGCCATTCCTACATTACCACCCGCGCCAGGGCGATTTTGGACGACGATCGACTGTGAAAGTGACTTACCCATTTCTGAGGCCAGCAAACGGGCAATCGGATCGGATGACCCGCCAGCGCCGGCTGGCAACACCATGGTGATGACCCTTTTGCTGGGCCACGAGTCGACTTCCCCGGCATATGCCACACAACAGGTGGCGCCGGAAAGCAGAGAGGCTTGCAATAAGCCATAGATGATCGATTTCATATCCACCTCTTCTTATAACGTTCTATCAGTAGTAGGTCAGGGTGATTGGCGCGTGTTCTCGCGCCACGAGGCACGAATTCAGTCCGATTACACTGCGAATCCGGGAGCCGCTGACGCTCGTTGCCCACTTTCCTGTGCCGTAAAGACCGTTGACGGCTAGCGGATCGATTTCCTTTTGCAGTTTCTCGGCATCTTTGCGGTCTCGGGTTTTAACGGCTACTCGTAGAACGACCTCATAAGGGTCGTGTCCGTTTAGAGGCGGACTCGCCTCCCGGTGTACTGCATTGAGCCCCAAATAGTCGAAGCGAATTTGCTGTGCATCCAGGGCGACTTCCTGAAAGCGGTGCTCGAGGATGGCCTGTGTGGCTCGGGCGCGGTCCAGCGCTCCAGGCCCAGCAAAGATCACCATCTCTTCAGTCATATAGCCTTCACGGAGCCCTACAAGTGCCTTGAGGGTCGGTGGCCGTGGAGAGCCAGCTGGAGATTCAATGTGAACTTCCACCTGGTCCGGCATGAGCTGCGTAAAGCTGACGGTTGTCAGGTTGGTTATGCAATCCGGTCCGAGGTAGGTGGATGGATCGCCCACCTCATAAAGCAGTTGCTCCTTGCAGGTGGCGGGGCAAAGCAACCCCCCGGTTTGGGAGAGTTTGCTTAGAATGATGCGGTGTTCAGAAACCTCTGCGATAGGATGGCCCAAATTCTCCAGCCCCGGTACGTCCTTGTAGCCAGGATCGGCGAAGTATCCGCCGCTTACTTGTGCTCCACACTCCATGAGGTGGCCAATAATCATGCCGCGGGCCATTTTTTCGTGATCGTCTAGAGACCAGCCGAACTCATGTGCCAGCGGACCGAGATATAGGCACGCATCGGCGACGCGAGTAGTGAGCACGATGTCCGCCCCCTCGTTTAGCGCGCGGACGATGCCTTCGCACCCCAGGTACGCCTCTGCGGAGACGATATCTTGGCTGCTATCTTCTATTTTGCGATCTGTTTCCAGAAAAGAGAGGCCAAGCTCGGCGATTTTGCCAGTGAGGATACCGCCTCGGATAGCGGCGATCTTCAAACCTTCTATTCCTTGCTGCTCAGCGAAAGATTGAAGCCGTAATGCAGCAGCATCCGGATCGAGCCAACCCTGGTTGCTAATGATCTTGATCCCTTTCTCTTTGCAAGCCTTGAGAATCGGACCCAGACGATCGATCAAGTATGGATCGTATGGCAATGTGCTATGGCCGTCCTGTCTGGCAGTTTGAACAGCACTCATCGTGACTTCCGACATCGATTCGAAACATATATAGTCAAGCTCTCCACGCTCGACCAGTGCTTCCGCCGGCCCGAACCGATCCCGTGACCAAGCTGTGGCCGAGCCGAGGCGTATTTTCTTTCCCGCGGCTTCCCCGGGCACCGTTTCGTCCGGCGAGTATTCGATTGAGGAGGGCTCAATACGCTTTCGTGGAGGACGTCCCTCGGGAACGATTATCGGCAGCGTAAGCATTAGCGATGAGAGCGCTTTACCAGACTCTTCAAATGCCAGAGTGCGCGAACGGCCCCCCTCAAGCACCTCGTGCAAGACGAAGTTCAGCGCACCGTTGCGGGGCACCTCGTGCCGTTCGATGCTTCCCTTAGTGATGGAGCCAAAGAGAGCTTCGACGGCGGCCACAGTAACTTGCTGTCGCAGTAATTCATAGTCGGCTAGGTCGTAGGCAATGACAGAAATCATGCTGCTGTTGCCTTTTTCGCCCGACCTTGAATGGGCGACTTCTCTCAGAGTAATGGTAGTAGTCACAAGAAGGTATTCCTCTGCTGGTTGCTTGTATTGGATTACTGCATATTGGCTTTAGTCGCCTTGATCACTTCCGCCCACTTGTGAATGTCTTGCTGCACGAAATCTCTGAATTCTTCAGCGGAGTTTCCCACCATGGTGAAACCTTGGGGAGCGAGTTGTTTTTTCAGTTCGGTATCCGTGGCCGCAGTGCGGACGGCCTGGTTGAGTCTGGCGACAATCTGCGGTGGTGTGCCCGCCGGCGCGAACAATCCCATCCATGCAGTGGCATCGAAGTCGGCGATTCCTTGCTCCGTGGATGTAGGCACGTCAGGCAGGAGCGGTGTGCGTGTTGGTGCCAGCACAGCCAAGGCCTTCAACTGACCGGCATTTATTTGCGACACCAGTGCAGGTACTTGGTAGAAGAGCATTGGGACGTGGCCAGCCAGGGTGTCGGTAATGGCTTTGCCTACCTCTTTATAGGGCACGTGATTTAACGGTGCTTCCGTGCGTAGTTTCAGCAGTTCACCACCCATCTGACCCGAGGAACCTACGCCTCCGGTGGCATAGGCCATGCCGCCTCGTGATTTGGCGAGGGCTACCAGCTCGGCTATGTTCGACGCGGGAACATCTTTATTTACCGCCAGCACATTGGGAAAGTAGGCAACGAGTGAGACCGGTGCGAAATCCTTCAGCACATCGTAGGGTAGATTTTTCATCATCGATTGATTAATCGAGTGCGATGAAATGGTGCCCATGACCAAGGTATGACCGTCCGGCGCCGATTTGGCGACCTGTGCGCTGCCAATTGATCCGCCTGCTCCAGCTTTGTTTTCCACAATTACCGGCTGTCCAAATTGTTCGGACATGTGTTTAGCGACAATTCGCGTGAGGATATCTGTACTTGAGCCAGGTCCGTAAGGAACGATAATTGTCACGGCTTTAGAGGGATAACTATCATTTTGCGCACTAACAGTGGCGAACGGAAACGCTAGGGCCGCGCTGAGTGATAACAAACGAATGGCGGCGCGACGGGTCGGGCGATGTCTCATTGTCTCCTCCTGGAAGGACGCCAGTTTGTCTGGCAGTTATATAAAACCTGCCCCTTTATCTTATTCCGCACATATTGACTTAACAAACGGTATATTCTGAACGATTGATAGTTTGGAGCGATCAATGAATGAAAATTGGATGCCGACGTTGCGCCGGCTCAATTTGAATCACCTGACAGCCTTCTGTGCGGTGGTGCAGCATTTAAGCTTTCGTGCGGCAGCCAAGGAACTCCATATTTCACAGTCCGCTCTCAGCGTTCAGATAGGGCAATTGGAAAGCGCGGTCGGTGTTCAGTTATTGCAACGTAATACTCGGTCTGTTTCATTAACGGCGGAGGGCGCTCGGCTCAATGAGGTATTTGAGCGATCCGGTGTCGAGCTGGCGCGAGTAATTACGCAGCTGAAAGCTGAAGGCCGCTTAAAAACAGGGGGTATCCTGGTTGCCGTATTGCCTTCCCTGGTGGCTACCTATATGTCGGTACTGCTACCTATGTTTCGTTCAAAATATCCGGGTATCACGGTGAAGGTCCGTGATATTGATTCGCGGCGCGCATACGAGCAGATCAGTCAGGGAGCCGTGGATATTGGCGTATTGTCGCGAAGTTCCCGTGCGGCAGGGGTACCTTTTCTCCCATTGTTTCGCGAGAATTTGTTGACCGTAGTGCCAGTCGACTATACAGAATTTGACGGAGTGGATGTGGTCGGAATAGAAGAGTTAATACACCGGCCACTATTGCTGAATCCGCCTGGGGTCGATCTACGTGACCAGTTGGACGTCTTGTTCCAGAATGAGGGGTTTACCGTCGAAGCGGCGCAGGAGCTTACCGGAACGTCGTCGCTCGTGGCCCTGGTGTCGTCGGGCATGGGAGCGACTATTCTTCCTCGAAGTTCCTTGCATGGCCTGGATTTGGGACGATGTCGTTTGCTAAATTTCCGGCCTCCCGCCTTCCGCGAAATCGGTGTGGTCACACCGCCTGGTCGCACTCTTTCGCCTGCCGCGACGGCATTCCGGGATTTTCTGCTAGAGCATGCTGCGGCGGTATCTTTACCCGACCTGGTAGGCCGTTGTGGCAAACTGCCGTGACGCAGCCTTGTTCGCTTCCTGTCAGTTCGTTTGCTGCCCCGAAGCACTGATTACTTTGGCCCAGCGATCCATCTCCCCGACCACGTATTTCTTATGTCCGGCCGGTTCCAAGCGTTCGTCATCAATTATGGTCAAGCCCAGGGCTTCCTGTCGCTGTACAAGATCCGGGTTTTTCAACGCGCTTCGAAGGGCAGTATTTAGCTTTGCTACGACTTCGGGGGGCGTGCCGCGGGGCGCATAAAGACCATGCCAAACGGTCACGTTGAAATCGGTCAGCCCTGACTCAGCCAGGGTCGGAAACGCTGCCATCGAAGGCAGCTTGAGCCGTTGAGCGCTGGTGACCGCATACGCTTTAACCTTTTTTCCTTCTATTTGCCCCACCGCATTTGTGGCCTGTTCGCACATCAGATCCACCTGCCCGCCCATCAGGTCGATCATGGCGGGCCCCGTTCCTTTATACGGTACGGTCGTCATGTTTACTCCCAAGGCACTTTGCAGCATGAGTCCGCAAAGGTGCGAGGCGGATCCCACGCCGGCATTGGCAAGATTAACCTTATCGCTGTTTTCATTTATCCACTTACGCAATTCGCCGAAGCTGTGTGCTGCCAGGGTCGGCTTGCCGATAAGGGTGGAGGGCGCCTCATTGATCAAGCCCAGAAATTCGAAACTATCCGGAACCTTATAACTGAGATCTTTATATAGCGAAGGCGCTGTTGCCATGCCTATGTGATGCACGAGCAGCGTGTAGCCGTCGGGAGCGGCGCGCGCCACTTTTGCGGTTCCTATGGTGCCTCCAGCCCCCGTCGCATTTTCGACGATCACGGCTTGCCCCAGGGGTTGGCGCAATGCTTCAGCTATGTCACGAGCGATTTTATCGCTAGGCCCGCCAGCGGCGAACGGAACAACAAGCGTAACGGCTTTCTCGGGGTAGGCGGCGTGGGCGGCCAGGGACATCCCGGCCAGCCCAAATGTCAACGCGATTTTCTGAAAATTCATGATGTTGTCTCCTTTTTAGTTGTTCGGTCGCTATGCCGAAAGGGATTGCATGACGCGATACAAATCCGCCTTTCCTTCGAATCCGATACCAGGTAGTTCGGGCATGGTGATATAGCTGTTTTCAACTTTCACGCCATCTGGAAAGCCGCCAAACGGCTGGAACAGATCCGGGTAGGACTCATTGCCGCCCAGACCGAGTCCGGCGGCAATATTCAGGGACATTTGGTGTCCGCCATGAGGAACACAACGGCTGGCGGACCAACCGTGCTCTTTGAGCATATCCAGGGTGCGCAGATACTCGACGAGCCCATAACTCAGAGCGCAATCAAATTGCAGCCAGTCGCGATCTGGGCGCATGCCGCCATAGCGAATGAGATTGCGGGCATCTTGCATGGAGAACAAGTTTTCTCCAGTGGCCATCGGATTCTTGTAGTAGCTGCGCAATGCCGCTTGCAATTCAAAATCGAGCGGATCGCCTGGTTCTTCGTACCAGAACAGATCATATTGCGATAGCGCTTTGGCATAGGCTATTGCTGTATCAAGGTTGAAGCGTCCATTCGCATCGACGCAGAGCCGCTGGCCATCCTGAAGGACGCTGAGAATCGAGTCGATACGGCGGAGATCCTCATCCAGCGAGGCGCCGCCGATTTTCTTCTTGACGACACTGTAGCCACGGTCAATGTAGCTGCGCATTTCATCTTTGAGCTTATTGTGGTCTTGCCCGGGATAGTAGTATCCGCCAGCGGCATAGACAAAAACCTTCCTGTTAGCGTGACCGTCACCATATCGGTCGGCTAACAGTTGGAATAGCGGCTTCCCTTCGATTTTTGCCACGGCATCCCAAACAGCCATATCGATCGTGCCTATCGCCACGGAGCGTTCGCCGTGGCCGCCGGGCTTTTCGTTGGTAAACATGGCATCCCAGATTTTATGTGGGTCCAGATTGTTCCCACCTGCGTCGACTAGCGAGGCAGGATCAGCTTCAAGCACGCGCGGTATAAAGCGATCTCGCATCAGCTTGCCTTGACCATAGCGTCCGTTCGAGTTGAATCCATATCCAATAACAGGTTTGCCGTCGCGAACGACGTCCGTGACAACCGCTACAAGACTCAAGTTCATTTTGCTGAAGTCAATGTAGGCGTTTCGGATCGGGGAGCTGATAGGAAGTGTTTTTTCAATAATATTGACGATTTTCATATGCCGGCCCTAAACTTGGTTTCTTAATTGAGTTCGGATATGGTCGGCGTTCTTGCTGTTTAGAGCCAATGCTATTTTTCTCTTCCTCTATGCTTTGAAAGCACCGGCATGAACATATCCTGGCTTGAAGACTTCTTGACCCTTGCGATCACCAAGAACTTCTCGCGCGCGGCCGACTTGCGCCATATGACTCAGCCGGCGTTTGGGCGGCGTATTCGAGCCCTTGAAGAGTGGCTGGGAACAAGCCTCTTTGACCGCGGTACACAGCCGATCACATTGACGGAGACGGGCGAGTGGTTCCGCAAAGTCGCGCAGGACCTTCTTGCCCAAGTGGCACGGCTTCCCATAGAGGCACGCGCTATAGAAGAATCGTGGTCGACAACGTTGCAGTTCGCCGCGACACATACGCTGTCTTTCACCTTTATGCCCCACTGGCTGCGCAGTTTGGAGCCTCGAGTGAGCGTGGGAGCCATACAGTGCGTTTCCGATATGCTGCAACGTTGCGAAGGCCTCATGCTCCAGGGCAAGGTTCAGTTCGTTCTATGCCACACGCATCCACAGGTTAAAGGGCAGCTTGAGGCCGCGGATTATCCATCCGTCCAACTTGGAAATGACACGCTGGTGCCAGTGTCCTCAGCGGACGGTCGAGGCCGACCGCTGCATTGTTTGACAGGGGCAAATGGCCGGTCTTGTGCCATACAGCTGCTTGACTACAGCGCGGAATCGGGTATTGGCCGTATCGTGCATCAAACGTTGCGGCCGGAGTTGGATCACTTATCTATCCAGACAGTTTTCACCGCTCATCTGGCCTCTGTGCTTAGACCCATGGTTCTTAGTGGCCGTGGCATCGCGTGGCTGCCTCGATCCTTGATTGCCGATGACCTGGACGCAGGGCGCTTGGTGCTTGCCGGCTCGGAGCAGTGGCAAATTCCTCTACAGGTTCGACTTTATCGTGATCGGTCAAAATTGGGTCGAACGGCTGAAATGTTTTGGGAGGCTATTTGCGGCGGGGATCAACACTAACCCGTGCGTCGCATGTAGTCGCTCTACCGATCGTTCTCGCGTTACGGCAGTCTGCAAACGCACGCATCTGTTCTTCCCCAAATCGCACATCTACCTGAGGGTGCGCCTCCATACGCTGCACCGCCTGGGTCATTGCCTCTAGCAACGCCGTTGCCGCAGGCGACAAGGTGCGCCCGTGTTTCTTGACGACATAAAGCTTCCTGCGCAAAACGGGGTGCGTCAACGGTGTGAAACGCAATCCCGCCGTCACGAGCGGCTGTGCGGCCAATGCGGGCAAGGTGGCATACCCAAGCCCGCGCTCCAGTAACGGCAATAGCGAGGGCATGGATCCCACTTCGTAAGCCGGTTTTTTATAGCGGACCGCAATGCGCGGGTGTAAATCGACCAGGGCCCGTATGCCGTTGGAAGGGTGCAAGGCGACCATCGTATAGGGCGCCAGACGGCTCCAAGGCATCGGCGACGCTTCGTCTTGTAGATCGTAGCCTTTCCGGTACACCGCGCCATACTCGTCGGTTAATACCAACGCCGTATCGAGCAACGGTACCGGTCGGAATAATGTGGTGACACCAAAATCGGCTTCACCGGATAACACGAGTCGGCACACCCCTTCGGTGGTTTCCTCGCGCATGCGCACATTGATCCCTGGGTAACACGCCGCCATGTGTACTACCGCCGGCGACATGACATAGTGCACAAACGACGCAGCAGCCGCCACGACAGCGGAGCCCCGCTTGCGTGTTGCCGCAAATCGCAAGTCGTCCAGTGATTCGCTCAGATCACGCAACATGCGCTCAGCCGCCGGCAAAAATTGTGCGCCCTGATCGGTCAACACGACGGCTCGTGTCGACCGGTCGAATAAGCGCAAGCCAATTTCATTTTCCAGAGTTTTGATTGACGTGGTTAACGTGGACTGCGTGACATTCAGCTTTTCCGACGCGCGCGTAAAACTGCCATCTCGGGCAATGGCAGTAAAGGCGCGCAGTTGCTTTAGCGTGATGTTGGCAAAGTTCATTTATTGAATCATACGATAAGTTGATAAATATTATTCAGTAGACGCTATATAGTGCCCACACTAGACTTGTGGTCATATATTCAGAACACCTCAAGACTTCAAGATCAGGAGACCAGGCATGCAGCAGGCCGTCGCAGTGGCAAACGCAACCCTCCCTTCACGTATCACGGGTCCCAGCGCTTGGCTGGGTGCCGATATGGAGCACAGCGCGGAATGGTTAGAAGTGCTGTCCCCCTCGGAAATCGAAGAAGTGGACGCCGCCATTCGCGCCCATAAAGCATCTGGCCGTGCATTTGGTGACATCAACAAAGAGTCGTTCAAGTTGCCGACTTTGGGCCGGCGCTTTGAGCGCATATTGCAAGAGGTGCTGAATGGGCGCGGCTTCGTCCTGGTTCGGGGCTTTCCGGTGGAGCGCTACACGACAGAAGAGGCCGCCATAGCCTACTTGGGTATGGGCGCATGGTTTGGTACCTTCCGCTCGCAAAACGCGGCGGGTCACCTGTTGGGTCACGTGCGCGACACTGGCGCCGATATCAGCAAACAAGCCACCCGCTATTACCAGACCAACCGCCAGTTGGAATACCACACCGACTCCTGCGACATCGTCGGATTGATGTGCCTGAAAACCTCCCGCTCTGGCGGGGAAAGCCGCATTGTCAGTTCGGTGTCGCTGTTTAACGCCATGTTAGAGCGTCGCCCCGACCTGTGCGCCGAGCTGTTCCATGCCTACCCAACCGACCGACGGGGCGAAGTACCCGACGGCGCCCAACCTTGGTTCGACGTCCCTGTGTTTAATTGGCTTAATGGTCAATTGACCACGATCTACGTCGGACAATATATCCGCAGCGCACAGCAGCACTTCCCGCAGGCGCGACGCCTCACCGATAAAGAGCAAGAAGCGCTCGCCATGCTGGACTCGTTGGCCAACGACCCGCAATTCTGTCTGCAGATGGAGTTTCTGCCCGGCGATATGCAGTTTCTGCACAATCATCAAATTCTGCATTCACGCACAGACTTTGAAGATTGGCCCGAGCCCGAGCGTAAGCGTCATTTGCTGCGCTTGTGGCTTGCCCCTAAGGAGGCGCGTGCTTTGCCAGAGTCGTTCGCAACACGTTATGGCTCGATTACGCCGGGCGAACGAGGGGGCATTATTGTCAAAGGCACGAAGCTCACATTCGAGCTTGCGTCTGCCTGACCTTTTCCGCAGAACACGAACATACCTTCAAAGAAAGTGGGAGACACGCATGAAACGACGAGATTTTCTGACGGCGGGTGCCGCCGTCACCGCCTGTACGCTCGCCTCCGGCCTGTCTGGCGCGTGGGTGTCGGCCTCGTCGGCGACCGAGATCACCGAATGGCCAAATAAGCCACTGCGGATAGTTAACCCCTATCCGCCTGGCGGGATTGTCGATATTCTGGCGCGGTTGATTGGTGCCGAACTATCACAAAGTCTGGGCCAGCCGGTGATCGTCGAGGATCGACCCGGTGCAGGTGGCAATATCGGCACGGCCTATGTTGCCCGCGCTGCGGGGGACCCGTACACCTTGTTGCTCGGGGCCAGTGGACCGCTTGCGATCAACGTCTCGCTGTATAAAGACCTTGGCTACGACCCCGTTCGTGATTTCACGCCGATCTCGTTGCTGGCCGCGACGCCTCTCGTTTTAACCACTGGAGCCAAATCCGGCATTAATTCGACTGACGAACTGATGGATCGTCTCAAGCATGCTGATAAACCGCCGTTCTATGGCTCGGCGGGGAACGGTACACCTCAGCATCTCGCGATGGAAATGTTGAAGCAGAAGACCGGCCTGCGGGCAACACACGTAGCCTATAAGGGCGGAGCGCCTGCTGTGATCGCATTGATCGGTGGCGAAGTCTTGTTTTCGTTCGAGAACTTGGCATTGGTCCAGCCGCATATCCAGGAAGGGCGAATCAAGGCGCTAGCGGTATCCAGTCCGGAGCGATCAGCGCAGTTACCCGATGTGCCGACTATGGCGGAAAGCGGCGTTGAGGGATTCGAGGCGCGAGGCTGGTATGGATTGCTTTTACCGGCGGATGTGCCAGCGGGAATTGTGGAGCGCTTGACCGAGGCGGTGGTCAAGGCCGCGGCACAGCCTAAGGTGCGGCAAGTGATAGGGTCGTTTGGGTCCGATAATGTGTCAGATGGTCCTGAGGCATTCTCCGGTTTGATTACGTCAGAGATTGTCAAATGGCGCGGAATTATTCAGGCTGGGAATATTTCTTTGGACGGGTGAAGTGGAGCAAATGTACACGATAGGCATCAAGCCATGATGCCTGCGTCGCCCTCTACAGATCGTTCTCGCGTTCTCGCCGTGGCGACGGGACTAAGCAGCCTACAATCCAGATCAGTCAGTTGCGACCTGGTACTGGCTGGAATCCCGTTCACCGTACCGCCGTGAGGCTTTCGCAGCACCCGGCGACTATAAAAAGGTAGATTTATGAATCGTATATTGCGTATTTGTATGGGTCTGGCCGTTGCGTTGTCGCTGGCCGCTACGGCGCAGGCTGGCCCTCGTCTGGACGAAATCATGGAGAACAAGGTGATCCGCGTGGGAACGCCGGGGGATTACCGTCCATTTGCTATCAAGACAGACCAGGGTGGGTACGAAGGCCATGATATTGACCTCATTGAGGCGATGGCCAAGCAACTCGGCGTAAAGGTGGAGTATGTGCAAACTTCCTGGCCGAATTTATTAAAGGACATCTCAGCCGACAAGTTCGACGTGGCGGTCGGCGGCATTACTCGCAACGCG
>JAKFDW010000114.1:0-3552 GCA_036675955.1 Orrella sp.
ATCCCTGCCCATTTCCATAGAAGCCAATGGGCACAGTATCCGGCTGAATGTCGATGAATCGTGGTTGCAGCGCCACCCTCTCACCGAATTCTCGCTGCAGGCCGAAAAACGCGAATGGAACAAGGCCGGATTCGACTTCGAGGTAAATCCGACCTGAAAACGTTGCGGTCTAGCGCATTCCGAAATGCCGGCGATAGCGTGCGTCCATGCGCTGCGCGTCCAGCAATACGGGAAAATCCGCGGTATTGAAGTCAGGGTCCCAGGCCGGCTCGCCGCAAATTTGCGCACCGGCTTTCAAGTAACCCTTGATCAAAGGAGGCACCCGGCCCGGCAATACGCCGTCGAGGCGTTCAACCGGATAGCGATGACGCGGGACCAGACGAGGCAGATTGGGATGAGCAGCCAGCGTGTCCCTGGCTCTGCGCCACACCTCGGCGGCCGCGGCACCATCGTCGCGCAGGCTGACACTGGCGCAGCCCAGCACATACCGCAGGCCCAGTTGCTGCACCACGCTGGCGATCCCGGACCACAGAAGCATGATCACGACACCATTGCGGTAATCGGCATGCGTGCAGGATCGCCCGATCTCGACGATTTCCTGCTTCAGGTCGCCCAGCCCGGCCAGATAGAACTCGGATTCCGCATAATAGCCGCCTGCGCTTTTCGCATTGGCCGGCGTCATCAGCCGATACGTACCAACCACGCGGCCCGTATCGGCCTCCTGGACCATGATATGTTCGCACCAGCTATCGTAGTGGTCGATGTCCAGGCCGTCGGCCGTGTCCGGAAACACCGCGTTCATTTCCTCCGTGAACACTTGATAGCGCAGGCGCTGGATCGCCTCCAGCTCTTCATTGCTGCGGGCCAGCCCAAGAACCAGGCCCCCGGCCGAAGGTTCCGGCCACATGGGGTTTCTGAGGACTTCCGGTTGAGTACGTGCAAGCTCGAACATGGTGTGGCTCCTGTAAAGATGCCACAATTATGCGTGCCAAATATTTCAGGTTTTTGATGCCCGGCTTATTGGCTAGATAAATCCACATTCACCAGTTGTTGCACGCCCTCTTCGGCCAAGGATGTCTCTTCGGCTTCCACCATGAGACGCAGCTTGGGCTCTGTACCGGATGCGCGAATCAGCACACGGCCCCTGCCGTTCAATTCGCGCTCGACTTTTTCCTTGGCAGCCTGCAGGCCCGAGTGCGTCTGCCACTGGACACCCGGCGCCAAAGGCACATTGACCATTTTCTGCGGATACATTTTCAGATCGGCCACGAGGTCCGACAAGGCCTGGCCGCTGCGGCTCATGGCGGTAAGCACTTGCAGTGCGGCAATAATGCCATCCCCGGTGGTGTGGCAATCGAGACACAACAAGTGGCCGGAACTTTCGCCGCCGAATAGCCAACCGCGTTTCTGCATGCTCTCGAGGACATAGCGATCGCCCACTTTGGCGCGATCGAAGCCGACACCCAGAGCCTGCATTTGTTTCTCGAACCCGAAATTGGTCATGAGCGTGCCCACGACGCCCTCCACGGGCTGCTGCGTCATGCGATCGCGCACGATGGCATAAAGCAGTTCATCGCCGTTATAGATGCGGCCGGAACCGTCGACCATCTGCAGCCGATCCGCATCGCCATCCAGCGCAATTCCAAGGTCGGCACCCCGCGCCTGCACTTCGGCAGCCAGGTGTTCCGGGTGCATTGCGCCCACGCCCTCATTGATGTTGAATCCATCCGGCTGGCAGCCAATGGCAAACACTTCGGCGCCCAGTTCACGGAACACATGCGGAGCGATGTTATAAGCCGCTCCGTGCGCCGCATCGACCACGATAGAGAGTCCCGAAAGATCGAGTTCGTTGGGGAAAGTACTTTTGCAGAATTCGATATAGCGGCCGGCGGCATCGTCTATGCGGCGTGCACGTCCCAGCGCTTCCGAACCGACGCAACCCAGGGGCTCGTCAATAGCGGCCTCGATCTGGGCTTCGATTTCGTCGTCCAGTTTCATGCCCTGCGCTGAAAAGAACTTGATGCCATTGTCCTGATAAGGATTGTGCGAGGCGCTGATGACAATACCTGCCACCAGCCGCAGTGCACGTGTCAGGTAAGCCACTGCCGGCGTGGGTACAGGCCCCGCAAGCAGCACATCGATTCCCGCGGCCGACAAACCGGCCTCGAGCGCCGACTCAAGCATATAGCCTGAAATTCTCGTGTCCTTGCCGATTACAACCGTGGGTCGGCCTCGTCCCGGTTGCTGCCTGGCCAGGACCCTTCCTGCCGCATAACCCAGCCGCAGCGCAAACTCTGCGTTGATTGCCGGCCCACCGACTGCGCCACGGATGCCGTCGGTGCCAAAATATTTGCGCTCTGTCATATGAATTTCCCTTGTTCTATTGCTTGCCATACTTTTACCGCGTCCACCGTGGCGGCGACATCGTGCACACGGATGATATGTGCTCCGCGCGCAACGGCGGCCAATGCCGCGGCAACGCTGCCGCCCAGCCGCTCGGCCGGCGAACGTCCTGTGACGTGGCCGATCATCGACTTGCGCGACACGCCGATAAGCCAGGGATAGCCCTGACTGTCGATATCGTCCAAGCGCTGCAACATCAAGTAGTTCTGTTGCGGCGTTTTCCCAAATCCGAAACCGGGGTCTAGAATAATGCGCCGGCGATCGATACCGGTATCTTCCATGACCCTGACGCGCCCATGCAGGAAATCGCGAACGTCGTGCAGCACATCGTCATAGCGCGGCGCCCGTTGCATGGTACTCGGTTCGCCCTGCATATGCATGACACAGAGCCCGCAACGCGAATCGGACACGGCTTCGATCGCACCCTGGCGCCGGAATCCATAAATATCGTTGATCATGTCCACTCCGGCCTCGAGGACACGATGCATCACTTCAGGCTTGAAAGTGTCGACCGACAGAGGAACACCCGCATCGATCAGACCATCGATTACCGGCAGGATGCGCTTCAGCTCGTCGGCGGCCGACACGGGCTCTGCGCCGGGGCGGGTGGATTCACCGCCTATGTCCAGAATGTCGGCACCCTCGGCAATGAGCTGCCTTGCATGCGCGATGGCAGTGTCCGGCGAATAGTGCGTGGTGGTGTTGGAGAAAGAGTCCGGGGTGACATTGACGATCCCCATGATCAAAGGGCGCTCGAGTACGAGCTCGAAGCGCCCACAAAAAAAACTGGAACTCATAGGTAGCATGTCGTTGCCAGCTGTGCCGGGAAGATTCCGGCACAGCTGGCGCCGAATTTATACAGGCGTGGCGGCAGCGTTGCCCCCGGCCGAAGTCAAGCCGGCCGACGGCGGAGGACTGTCGGGCGTGTCGTTTGGCGACACGAAGGCTTGTGGTGCGCGCGGTGGACGCCCCTGCATGATGTCTTCGATCTGTTCGGCATCGATGGTCTCCCACTCGAGCAAGGCGGCCGTCATGGCTTCCATCTTGTCGCGGTTGTCTTCGATGATCTTGCGTGCCACGGTGTATTGCTGGTCGATGATCGCGCGGATTTCCAGATCGACTTTCTGCATGGTGGCTTCCGACACATGC
>JAKFDW010000115.1:0-2533 GCA_036675955.1 Orrella sp.
ATGCCTATCTCGACCAGCCGCTTTTTCATTACCTCCCTGGCTTCGGGGGTGAACACCAGGGCCAGGATTTCTTCGGACTTCATGCCGCGCGCAATGGCTTCACCGACCCGAAGCGCCAGGGTAGTCGTTTTTGCGGCACCTGCATTGGCCTCGATCAGCGTCACGCGATGCCGCGATAGTTGAATCTTCTGTTGTTCCAGGGTGGGAACGAATCCATGGGGGATGAATCGCGCAGGATGGGTTTTGTTCGTCATAGCTTAGGCTCCAAGGCACAGATCTTACCCTGTGAGGGCGTGGTGATTGTGGCCGTGTGCGGGCTCGCTTACGTATTGAAAGACCTTGGCGGCCCGCAATCGATCCAAAACACTTGTGAAGCGCAGGGGTCCAGAGGCACAATCGACAAAATGGGAGGTATTGCCCTGGTCGGCAGGGCGGGCCGACGCTACGACAGCGAGTCTTGATGCCTGAAATCGAAATTGCCGGGGAAAGCCGCAAGCCAGTTGGTGGAAAGGCCAGAAAGCCGTTACCCCAGGGTTACCGGCAGGGAATAATCACTGCCATTACTGTCTTGCTGGGGTTTTCGCTCGGATTCCTGCGCTTCTGGGGCATGGAGGCCCCTGGCGAGTGGACAATCAAATCCATCATCCCCGGCATCATGTTGACCGCTGCCATTGTGCTCCAGATTGTCGCGCTGTACAGGGCTCTGCGCCTGGCCGACGACGAAGAGCATGAGTACGAACGAACGGTGCGGTGGTTTATTGCGTCGGCAGTAGTATTGTTGCTTGGGGTGGTGTCTATCGCCTGGGAGCTCGCCTGACAGCGTATGAGGTATTCTGGACGTCCCTTTCCTCGCCTAAGGATACTCAGTGACTGATCTTTCTCTTTTTCCCATCACAAAGAAATGGCCCGCGCAGCACCCTGACCGCATACAACTCTATTCGGTGCCCACGCCCAATGGCGTCAAGGCTGCGATCATGCTGGAAGAAACCGGACTGCCTTACGAGCCGCATCTTGTCCGCTTCGACGACAAAGAGCAGAATTCGCCGGAGTTTCTCTCGGTCAGCCCCAATAACAAGATTCCCGCCATCCTTGATCCCAACGGTCCGGACGGCAAGCCTCTTGGACTGTTCGAGTCGGGCGCCATTCTTGTCTATCTGGCCGAGAAGAGCGGAAAATTCATGCCGCGGGATGCGGCAGGCCGATACCATACGATTCAGTGGCTGATGTTTCAGATGGGAGGCATAGGCCCGATGTTCGGCCAACTGGGATTTTTCAACAAGTTTGCCGGCAAGGATTACGAAGACAAGCGTCCTCGCGACCGCTATGTTGCAGAAGCCAGGCGCCTGCTGGGGGTGCTTGATCAGCGGCTCGAGGGCCGCAGCTGGATCATGGGCGACGACTACACCATCGCCGATATTGCGACCTTCCCCTGGGTGCGCAACCTGATAGGTTTTTACGAGGCGGGCGATCTGGTGGGAATCTCGGACTTCAAGAACGTTACACGCGTGCTCGATACGTTCGTGGCCCGCCCAGCTGTGATTAAAGGGCTCGATACGCCAAAACGTAGCTGACTTGCGCAAACGCGCGCGTATCGGCGATTTTTGCTTATTTCGCCAGTGTTTTCAGTGTTTCCAGCCGGTCGGCTTGGTCGACCGGCTTGTCGAGCCGCCAGCGCAGTATGCGCGGAAAGCGGACGGCAACCCCGGACTTGTGCCGCTTGGACAGATTGACGGCTTCGAACGCCAGCTCAAAGACATGCATCGGTTCGACGGCCCGGACCGGTCCGAAGCGATCAATGGTATGTGCCCGGATCCATTTGTCCAGCTCCAGTATTTCTTTGTCGCTCAGGCCGGAATAGGCCTTGGCGATCGGCGTCAGCGTTTCCCCGCTCCACAGTCCGAACGTATAGTCCGTGTATAGAGTGCTGCGTCGCCCGTGCCCGGGCTGGGCGTACAGCAGGACGGCGTCTATCGTCAGCGGATCGATTTTCCATTTCCACCAGTCGCCACGGCGGCGTCCGGCCTGGTATGTTGCGCTCATGCGCTTGAGCATCAAGCCTTCCACCCCGCGCTCCCGCACGCTGTCGCGCAGGGCGCCAGCCTCATTCCAATCGGGGGCGTCTATCAATGGCGACAGGCGCAAGGGTGAATCGGGAGGGCTTTGCTCGAGCAGCAATTCGAGCGCCCGGCGGCGTTCGTGCTGTGGAAGGGGGCGCAAATCTTCACCGTCGCGTTCAAGCAGGTCGTAGACCATGACTTGCACAGGCGTTTCCTTCAGGATCTTCGGCCCGGGCTTGAGCCGCTGGATGCGGGTCTGCAGGGCGGCAAACGGCAGCGGCACACTTTCGTCGCCGCGCCATGCCAGCAGTTCGCCATCGAGCACATAGTCCTGGGGAAGAGCGGCCGCCGCAGCCTCGATTTCCGGGAAGCGTCCGTCCAGGCGTTCTTCGCCCCGGGACCAGAGCGCCACACTACCCCGGCGCTTGAGCACTTGCAGCCGGATGCCATCCCACTTCCATTCGAGCATCCAGTCG
>JAKFDW010000116.1:0-7823 GCA_036675955.1 Orrella sp.
ATGCCCTGGTACACGCAGTTCCTGCGTTAACTTGAAAACCTTAAAACAGCGACTTTCCGGCCTGCACTCCGACCACAGACGCATTGCACAAGGTGCAATGCGCGTGGCCTTTTTTTTGTTGCTGGGCAAGGCGGCAGGCGCATTCAAGGAAATGGCGGTCGCCTATCGCTATGGGGTCAGCGATGCCGTGGACGCCTATCAGTTCACCATGACGATGGCGAACTGGCTGCCGGTCACCATCGTGGGCGCTTTGTCCGTCGTGCTGATTCCGGTGCTGGTGCGCACGCGCTCCGAGGACCGCGCCAGCCGTGCGCGCTTTCTTGGCGAACTGCAGGGCTGGGTAATAGGCATCGGCACGGTATTGGCCGTCTTCATTTATGTCGCATGGCCGTGGGTGCTGGATTTTGCGGGCCAGGGCTTGCCTCCCGAAGCAAGGCGGATGAGTGCACAGCTTACGCTGGCGTTCGCGCCGGCCGCTTTGCTGACACTCATGACCGGCATCAGTGCGGCACGGTTGCGCGCCCACGAACGCCACATCAATACCTTGCTCGACAGCGTCCCGGCCGTGGTCATCCTGGTCTGGGTCCTGCTGGCGGCTACCGTCGATGACGTAGGGCCATTATTGTGGGGAACGCTGGTCGGCTATTTGATCCAGTCAATCTGGCTGTTGTGGCTGGCCTCCAAGGCCGATCGCATGTGGGGCCGGCCGCGGCTGAGCCTGACATCGCACCAGTGGCCCGACCTGGTCAAGGCGGCAGGCGTGATGCTGATCGGACAAGTGGCCATGAGCTTTGTCGGTCCGATCGATCAGTACACGGCGGCCAACCTGGGCGCCAATGCCAACTCCACGCTGGGCTATGCAAGCCGGCTATTATCATTGCTGCTGGGCATAGGGGCGGCATCGGTAGGCCGCGCGGCTTTGCCGGTGCTGGCCGATATCCAGAGCAGGGGAGACGCCGGTCGGGCAAGGACCACCGCGCTCAAGTGGTCGGTGCTGATGCTGCTGGGCGGAGCCGGGGTTACCGTGCTGGGCTGTCTGCTGGCTCCATGGGGCGTAGGCTTGTTGTTCGAGCGCGGCGCATTCACGGCGCAGGATACGGAAACGGTTGCCCACGTTTTGCGTTGGGGCTTGTTGCAGATGCCGTTTTATTTCGGCGTGCTGATCCTGGTCCAGTTGCTGGCCAGCCAGAACCGCTACCGGATCATGGCCGCGATTGCCGTAGCGAATTTTATTTTGAAAGCCGTCATGAACCAGGTCCTGGCCCCCGTCATGGGGCCGGCCGGGATCATGCTGGCGACCAGCATGATGTATGCCTTGTCCTATGTTTGCTATGTTGTCGTGGCCTTGCGGCCCGCGGCATTGAAGGCCAAGCCCGATTAGTCTCCCATACAGGTATTGTCTTGAGTTCTTTGCGTTTTCAGCCCCATCTGATGATAGTCATCCATTCCCTGAGCGGAGGGGGAGCCGAACGGGTCGCAGCCGACCTTAGCGCCTACTGGGTACGGCGCGGCTATAAAGTTACGCTGGTTACCCAGGCGGACGCCAGTACCGATGTCTATCCATTGCACAACGCCGTGAAGCGGTATGCCTTGGGCACTGCGACGTTCAGTTCGGGCCGGGTCAGCGCCATCTTCGCCAATTTGCGCCGGGTATGGGCGCTGCGCCGCCTCATCAAGCGCGAGCGTCCCACCATCGTGCTGGGCATGATGACCACGGCGTCGGTGCTGGCCATCGTGGCTGCCCGCGGGCAGCCTTGCCGTGTCATTGCCACCGAGCACACCCATCCGCCTTCCCAGGAGCTGCCCGAAATGTGGTTGCGCCTGCGCCGCTGGGCTTATCCCCAGGCGTCGGCGGTGGTTGCGCTTACCTCGGGCACGGCGGCATGGCTGGAGGAGCATGTGCCCGGGTCGCATGTCACGGTCATCCCCAATGCGGTACGCTGGCCGCTGGATAATGACGAACCGCGGCTGGATCCGCCTGCCAAAGACGGGCGATACCGTTTGCTGGCAGCCGGCCGGCTGCATCCCCACAAGGGCTTCGATTTGCTGATCAAGGCTTTCCAGGCGGTTGCCAGGTACTTCCCGGATTGGGACCTGACCATACTTGGCGAGGGTGATTGCCGCGCTGCGCTGCAGGAGCAGATCGATGCCGCCGGGCTGGCCTCGCGCATCAGCATGCCGGGCCGCGCGGGCAATGTGGGCGAGTGGTATGCGCAGTCCGACCTTTATGTGCTCAGTTCCCGTGTCGAGGGCTTATCCAATACACTGCTTGAAGCCATGGCCAGCGGCTTGGCGCCGGTCGCATTCGACTGCGAAACCGGCCCGCGCGAAATCGTGCGCAATGGCATAGATGGCGTGTTGGTCAATCCGCCGGAAGATGACGAGGCGCTGGCGGCGCACTTGTCCGACATGATGGCCCACCGCCAACAGCGGGAGGCATACGCGCGTAGAGCGATCGACGTGCGCGACAGGTTTTCCACGACCCGTGTCATGGCGTTGTGGGGCCATTTGTTTGAAGCGAGCTGACTATGTGCGGAATTGTTGGTTTATGGGGCGGATTGTCCGGCAAAGAAGAAATCATCCGGAAAGGGTGCCGCAGCCTTCGGCATCGCGGGCCGGATAGCGATGGCTATTGGGAAGATCAGGGCGCCGGCCTGGCGCTGGGGCACGTGCGCCTGGCCATCCTGGATTTGACCGCCGCCGGCCACCAGCCCATGGTGTCGGCCTGCGGGCGCTATGTCCTGATATTGAACGGGGAAATCTACAATCACCTGGACATGCGCGTTTCGCTCGAAAGCCAGGGGCACGCGCCCGACTGGCGCGGTCATTCCGATACTGAAACCGTGCTGGCCGGATTTGCGGCCTGGGGCATACAGAAAACCCTGCAGGCCGCAACCGGGATGTTCGCTATGGCCTTGTGGGACAGGCAGGAACGAACGTTGACGCTGATGCGCGATCGCATGGGCGAAAAGCCGCTTTATATGGGATTTGTCGCGGGCAACTTCGTGTTCGCCTCTGAACTGAAGGCCTTGACCGACATCCCCGGCTTCGATAAGCGCCCCGACCGCAAGGCCTTGTCCTTGCTCGTACGGCACAACTATATTCCGGCTCCCTACAGCATCTACAGCGCCATCCGCAAGCTGGCGCCGGGTTGCTGGATTCAAATTTCCGAGGAGCAGCGCCAACACGGGACGCTGCCTGTATCGCAGCACTATTGGTCCGCGCTTGAAGCGGCGCAACAGGCGCGCGCTCACCCATTGTCGTTCGGGGCGGACAGCGAAGCCGTGGATGCCCTGGAAGCTGTTTTGACCACGGCGGTGAAGGGCCAGATGATTTCCGACGTCGATCTCGGCGCCTTTCTTTCCGGTGGAATCGACTCGTCGATCGTCGTGGCCCTGATGCAAAAAAACAATGCGCAAGCGGTCAGGACGTTTTCCATCGGATTCGACGAACCGGCATATAACGAGGCCGAGCATGCCAAGGCGGTTGCCGGGCATCTGGGCACCGATCACACCGAGCTCTATGTCAGTTCTGCCGATGCGCTGGGGGTCGTGCCCAATCTGGCCGCAATCTATGACGAGCCGTTTGCCGACTCGTCGCAGATTCCAACCATACTGGTCACGCGCATGGCGCGTCGCCACGTTACGGTAGCCTTGTCCGGAGATGGCGGCGACGAACTGTTCGGCGGCTATTCCCGATATTTCCGTGCCAAGCAGTGGTGGGACAAGCGCGAATCCATACCCGGCCTGTTGCGCATGCCTATGGCGGCGGCTGCGGGCGTGGGCGCCGGATTGCTGCGCGCGGGCCGCAAGCGCGAGCAGTTCCAGAAACTGGCGCAAGTGCTGGCTGCCGATCATGCCGGTACGTTTTATCAGCAATTCGTGTCGTACTGGAACGATCCGGCCCAGGTCGTGATAGGCGCCGATGTGCCCGACACGCTTTTTGACGAACCCTCTGAAGACGCCATTTTCGAGCGCATGATGTTGCTGGACGCGCTGACTTATCTGCCCGACGACATCCTCGTGAAGGTGGACCGGGCGGCCATGGCCAGCAGCCTGGAAACGCGCGTACCGATGATCGATCATCATGTTTTTCAGTTTGCGCAACGCCTGCCGCGCGATTACAAGATACGCGACGGGCAAGGCAAGTGGCTGCTGCGCCAGTTGCTGTACCGGCACGTGCCGCGTCAAATGATAGACCGCCCCAAGAAAGGCTTTTCCGTTCCGCTGGCGGTATGGCTGCGCGGGCCGCTCAAGGACTGGGCTGCTGCGTTGCTTGATCCCGCCCGCCTGCGCCAGCAGGGACTGTTCCACGCCGAGCCTATCGAGCGCAAGTGGCGCGAGCATCAGTCGGGCGCGCGCGACTGGAGTACGCATTTATGGAGCATCATCATGACGCAAGCCTGGCTGGAAACCAACCAGGCGTCCGCTACGGGACAGCCATGAAGATACTGTTTTTTGTCAGTTCCATGCACGCCGGCGGCGCCGAACGGGTGGCCGCGACATTGGCCAGTGCCTGGGCCCAGCGCGGCGATCAAGTCATGCTCGTGCCCAGCTATACGAAAAAGGGCAGTCTTTTCTACCGCCTGGATTCCGGCGTGAAGCTGATATGGTTGGCGGACCGCATGGGCTGGCTCGGCAAGACATGGTTTGCCAGCATTGCGAAATGGTTTGCGATGCGTCGCCTGATCAAGGAAGCCCGGCCGGATGTCGTGATTTCATTCCTGACCAACGTTAATGTCATGGTGCTGCTTGCGGCGCGCGGGCTAGATGTGCCGACGATCGTGTGCGAGCGCACCAATCCGTCGGTCAGCAACAGCGCAGGCAAGGCCCTGGTGTGGCTGCGCCGGCATACTTATCCGTGGGCCAGCCTGGTTACGGTGCAGGCCCAGGACAGCGTGGTGCCTTTTCAGAAGATGGTCCCCGCCATACGCCGCATGGCAGTGATCCCTAATCCCTTGCCGCCGGAATTGGCTGAACCGCTCAGGGCGCGGGCTGTGCCGGAGCAGGGGCGGCGGCGTCGCCTGGTGGCGATGGGCCGGCTCATGCCGGTCAAGCGCTTTGCTGCGCTGATAAAGGCCTTCGCCACGCTCGCCGGGGACTTTCCGGAATGGGACTTGTATATCTGGGGCGAAGGCCCGCTGCGGTCAGAACTGACATCGGCCGTCCAGTTGGCGGGTATGGAGGCGCGCGTGTTCCTTCCCGGCCGCACCAACGCGCCTTGGGAGGAGCTCGCGGCAGCGGATGTTTTCGTACTGGCATCTGAAGTAGAGGGCTTTCCCAATGTATTGCTGGAGGCCATGGCATTGGGCATTGCCTGTGTCACGGTCGATTGTCCCAGCGGCCCGCGGGAGATCAGCCGCGATGGCGAAGACGCGTTGCTGGTGCCCCTGGGCGACGATACGGCGCTTGCCGCGGCCATGGCGCAGCTCATGGCCGACCCAGTCTTGCGCGACGTGTTGGGCAAGCATGCGGCCGTTTCGGTTCGCGACCGCTATGCGTTGCCGGAAGTATTGCATCAATGGGACGGGCTTATGGCCGGCGTCCAGCAACCGATAAGCCAGGAAGTTCAGGCATGAGCGACTACCAATACAGTAATCCCGATCCCTTGCATGTGGTGCACATCATCTCGGGCCTGGGGCATGGCGGGGCCGAAACAGTGTTGCACCGGCTGCTTACCGCAGCCATACAAAATGATCGGCATTGCGTGATTTCCATGGGCGATGCGGGTGTTTTCGGACCTCGCCTGCGCGAGGCGGGCATCGCCGTCTACACGCTGGACATGAAGTCCCCCATGGGAGCGGCCAAGGGTCTGTGGCGCATGCATCAATTGCTGCGCCAGTTGAAGCCCGACGTGGTCCAGACCTGGATGTATCATGCCGACCTTATCGGGGGCGTGGTAGCGCGCTTGGCGGGCATCAGGGCCGTCGCCTGGGGTATACGCAATTCGGGCGCCGACCTGCACAAGAGCAGCCGCTCCGCCAGGGCTTTGTCGTGGCTCTGCGCCCGCGTGTCCCGGCTTGTGCCGGGCGTCATCGTGGCGTGCGCCGATAACGCCGCGCAACGCCATCAGCAGTGGGGGTATCGGGCCGACCGCATGCTGGTCATTCCCAACGGCTACGACCTTACGTGCTGGCAGCCCGACCCGGCCGCTCGCGCGGCGCTGCGCGCCGAATGGGGCTGGACCGAAAACGAAAGTATCGTGGGCAGCGTGGCGCGCTGGAATCCCCTGAAGGATCATGCCAATTTGCTGGCCGCCTTCGCGCTCAGCGCACAGCACAATCCATCCTTGCGTTGCGTGCTGATCGGTCACGGCATCGAGGCGTCCAATGCCGATCTCATGGCGCTGATCACGCGTCATGGCATCGTGGACAAGGTCAAATTGCTGGGCAGGCGCGACGACGTGCCCCGGCTGATGAACGGCCTGGATATCCATGTGCTGTCCAGCCTTGCCGAAGGCTTTCCGAATGTGGTTGCCGAAGCCATGGCAACCGGTGTGGCCTGCGTGGTGACCGATGTGGGCGATGCGGCCCGCATCGTCGGTGACACCGGATGGGTGGCTGCGCCGCAGAATCCGCTTGCCCTGTCGCAGGCCCTGGACCAGGCTGTGGCGCACCTGGGCACGGAGCAAATGGAGGAGCGCTTATTGAAGGCCCGCGATCGGGTTGCGCGCCTGTTCAGCCTCGAAGCCATGGTCAATGCCTACCATGTGGTGTGGCGCCGGCTGGCGGCCGATTACCCCACCCGTATCGGTACTGCGCGGCAGGCCTCGTATGCCCATGACGGAGACGCCGAGGCGAACCGTACACGGCGATTGCTGTTTGTCGTGAACAATCCGGCCTTCTTTCTGTCGCACAGGCTGCCGCTGGCGTTGGGCGCGCAAGAGGCTGGTTTTGAAGTGCATGTGGCCACCATGGCCGGCGCCACGGTGCCGCAAATCGTCAGCCATGGCCTGGTGCATCATATTATTCCCATGTCGCGCAGCGGCATGCATCCTGTCGAAGAGCTTCAAAGCATACATGCCTTGTGGAAATTGCTGAGGCGTGTGAAACCCGATGTCATGCACGCCGTGACGATCAAGCCGGTGCTGTACGGCGGTATTGCGGCCAGGCTTGCAGGCGTGCCGGCCTATATCGCGGCCATTTCGGGCCTGGGATTCGTGTTCAGCAAGCGCGACGGGGGCTTCGATTTCCTGCGGTCGGCCGCCACAATACTGTACCGGCTGGCTCTGGGCCATCCCAACAGCCGCGTGATTTTCCAGAACGCCAACGATCGCGACGTCTTGCAGGAAGCCAGGGTGGTCAGGGCCGGGCAGGTTGTTCTCATACGCGGCTCGGGCGTGGATCTGAATGAATTTAAGCCGGCCCCTGAACCTGAAGGACCGCCGGTGGCCATCATGGCGGCGCGTCTGCTGCGGGACAAAGGCGTGGTCGAGTTCGTGGAAGCGGCACGCCTTACCGCCGGCCATGCCAGCGGCTTGCGATGGCTGCTGGTGGGCAGCCCCGACCCCGGCAATCCGGCCAGCATCAGCCAAGCCGAATTTGAACGCTGGTGTGAAGAGGGACTGGTCGAGTGCCTGGGCGAACGTTCCGATATTGCAGCGCTGTATCAGCGTTCGCATATCGCGGTGCTGCCTTCTTATCGCGAAGGTCTGCCCAGATCGCTGGTGGAGGCGGCAGCCTGCGGGCGCGCCGTGGTGACCACCGACGTTCCAGGGTGCAGGGATGCCATCGAGCCGAATATTTCAGGTTTGCTGGTGCCGGCGCACGACGCCAGGGCGCTTGCCGATGCGGTGACGCGCCTGGCATCGGATCCTGACATGCG
>JAKFDW010000117.1:0-4014 GCA_036675955.1 Orrella sp.
CCCTGCTGTCCGGCGAGCGCGCGGAGTTCCTGGCACGCTACAAGTTCGACGTGCGTCCGACCATGGATGACCGGCCGTATTTCTTCCACTTCTTCAAGTGGCGCTCGCTGCCGGAACTGCTGGAGCTGAAGGCGCAGGGCGGCCTGTCAATGCTGGAGTGGGGCTATCCGGTGCTGATCGCCACGCTGCTGCAGTCCAGCGTGGCCGCCGTGCTGCTGATACTGGCACCGCTATGGGTGGCGCGGCGGCGCCAGCGGCACTGTCGGAGTGCGACGTTGGCCAGGTTCGAACTTCGAGTCGTGTCCTACTTCGCCGCCATCGGCTTCGCCTTCATGTTCGTGGAAATCGCCTTCATCCAGAAGTTCACCCTTTTCCTCAGCCACCCGTTGTATTCGGTGGCGGTAACGCTCAGCGCGTTCCTGATCTTCGCTGGCCTCGGCAGCCGTTACTCCGGCCGGCGGCGGGGGGACATCGGAAGTGGTGTGGGGTCCCATCATCCGCTCGCGCGGCCAGTCCTGGCGATCTGCGCGATCGCCCTGCTCTACCTGATCGCCCTGCCCCCGTTGTTCCAGCTGCTGGCGCCGGTGCAGACCTTCGCCAGGTTCGGCATCTGCGCCGCACTGGTAGCGCCGCTGGCGTTCGCCATGGGCATGCCGTTTCCGCTCGGACTGGGGCGCGTCTCCGCGCGCGCCGAAGCACTGGTGCCGATCGCCTGGGGCATCAACGCCAGCGTATCGGTGGTGGCGGCCGTGCTGGCGACCCTGCTGGCGATCCACTTGGGCTTCACCGTGGTATTGCTGCTGGCGTTGCTGCTGTATCTCGCGGCGACGGTCGTGTTTCCCTGATCGCGGCGGTTCGGAGCGAAACGTCAACAGACCCTGGTGAGACGAATCGCTAGTTGGAAGCCGCTTGCCGCAGTTCACACGTCTCGCCGTGTCGATTAGGGAGGGTGACGCCTTTCCTGCTTCGAAGCTAAACATTTGAAAATGTGGACGTGTGCGTCATGCCAAAGATGAGAGGTTCCGTGCCGCAAGCAATGGGTTTTGGCCGACGCAGTCGAGTCGTCAGAGGAGGCTTTCATCCCATAAGCTGCCGGTGGTGACAGGCAGAAAACGGCCATAAGCGGCCATTCACGTTTCGTCGGAAAAGTGTCTCTGAGCCAAATTCGGGGAGACAATCGAGAGCGACCTTCATATCTCGATCATTTATGCCCTTAGGGCGTGGTCAGGAGGAAACCATGAGCAAACGCGACAAGCGTGGCAATCCTGTTTCCTATGGCTCGCAGGAGGCAATCGATGCTCTGGATAGAGCTTGCGACTTGTTGCATGCCTACCAGGCCGATCCTCTGGCTGCGGCTGACAACATTATCGCGGAGCACCCGGATTTTGCGCTGGCCTACGCCTTTCGTGCTGGCGCGATTGCGACTGCGACCGACAAAGCATTTGACTCAGAGCTGTTCAAAAGTTTGGACGCGGCAGAGCGGTTGGCACCGAAAGCGAATGATCGCGAGCGGCAGCATATCCATGCCGTACGCGCTTGGTTCGACGGCGACTGGGAGCGGGCAATCGAAACCTGGGGGCGTGTTTCGATGGAGCACCCCCGCGATCTGCTGGCATTGCAATTCGCCCATTTGGGCGACTTCTATCTAGGTTACTCGCACATGCTGCGTGATCGCGTGGCTCGTGTGATGCCGCGCTGGGATAACCAGATTCCTGGCTTTGGCTTTGTGAAAGGGATGTATGCCTTTGGCCTGGAAGAGGCAGGGGATTATCGGCAGGCCGAAGAGCAGGGGCGCGAGGCTGTTGCCTTGAACCCGCAGGATGGCTGGGCAGTGCATGCCGTCACCCATGTCATGGAAATGCAGGGCCGTAGCGAAGAGGGGGCCAAGTATCTTTCATCCAGCGCCAGTGCTTGGGCTCCCAATAGCATGTTTGCCTTCCATTTGTGGTGGCACCAAGCGCTATTCCTCCTTGAGGCCAATGATGTGGCGGGCGCGTTTCGTCTCTTTGATGAGGACATTTCAGCGGGTGGATTTGGTCAAGCGCTTGAGCTACTTGATGGATCAGCGCTGCTCTGGAGACTCTCTCTGCTCGGTCATGACGTTGGAGATCGGTGGAAAGGACTGGCCGAAAGATGGGAGTCCCGTTGTGAAGACGGCTTCTACGCCTTTAACGACGTGAACGCGATGATGTCATTCGTGGGTTCTGGAAACAGCCGTGCACAAACTCAGCAACTGGATACTCTGAAGCGGGCCGCTGCTGGCACTGGTACCAACGCCATGATGAGTAGAGAGATTGGTGTGCCGGCGTGCGAAGGGTTGGTGGCGTTTGGTCGTGGGGATTATGCCCAGGCTATAGCGTCGTTGATGCCGCTACGAGCCAAAGCCAACCGCTTCGGCGGTAGTCACGCGCAGCGTGATGTCTTCTCATGGACGCTGACCGAAGCCGCTATTCGTCTTGGCAACCGCACACTTGCCGAGGCACTGGTTGCCGAGCGCCTTGCATTGAAGCCTGAGAGCCCGATCAACCGCGCCTGGAAAATGCGCGCTGGTCAATTACAGTCGCTGCCTGCGGGATACCGTCCACTACAGGACGACGCTTACTGATGACCGCTATGGGTCCAGAGTGTGTAAAAACGCTTTCTTGAACCCTTTGTGGGGATTTCATCGCAAGGATCGCCCATGAAGCGCTTTATCCAAGGTGAACATCGAGACCAAAGCACCTTACTTCCCGAAAGCCTCGACGACTACGTCAGCGATACCAATCCGGTGCGCGTAGTCGACGTCTTTGTCGATGAACTCGACCTGGTCAATCTGGGTTTTGATGGTGCTATTCCTGCTGACACAGGCCGGCTGGCTTACCCCCCTGCAATCCTGCTGAAGATCTACATCTACGGCTACCTCAACCGCATTCAGTCGAGCCGGCGGCTGGAACGAGAAGCTCAACGCAACATTGAGCTGATGTGGTTGACCGGGCGTTTGATGCCGGACTTCAAGACCATCGCCAACTTCCGAAAAGATAACAGCAAGGCCATCCGAGGCGTCTGTCGCCAGTTCGTTGTGCTGTGTCAGCAGTTGGGATTATTCGGAGAAAATCTGGTCGCCATCGATGGCAGTAAATTCAAGGCAGTCAACAACCGTGACCGCAATTTCACCAGCGCCAAACTAAAGCGGCGGATGGAAGAAATTGAATCGAGTATCAACCGTTACCTGGCGGCACTCGATGCTGCCGATCGGCAAGAACCAACAGTTTCCGAGCCCCGCGCCGTGCGGCTGGAAGAGAAAATCGCCAAGCTCAAAACTCAAATGAAGGAGCTTCAAGCGATCGAAATCCAGCTCAATGAATCGCCGGATAAACAGGTCTCACTGACCGATCCAGACGCTCGCTCCATAATGACGCGCGGCACCGGAATCGTCGGCTACAACGTGCAGACAGCGGACCAACGAAGGTCGATGATCCAAGACGATGAGGCCATGAGCGTTTTTACACACTCTGGGCCAGAAGCCGACACTATTGGCTCTGTTAAAATACCTCTCTGAACACAACTCACGGACGGCTTCATGGAACGATTCCATCCTGGTGGCATTGATGCAGACGGTTATATCCTCACCGTGCCCAACGTCGAAGTGCAGCCACAGTTTCAGGATTTGCTGGCGGATGTTTGCATGACGCTCACTCGGTCGGAACCTCTGCTCGACGGGATTTATCTTTATGGCAGCGTCGCTAGAGGCGACGCCGTGCCGGGGGTTTCCGACCTGGATCTAACCCTTATCCTGCACAGCCCTCCTGCGTCGCAGGATCTGGAAATGCTGGAGTCGAAAAGGCGCACGCTGGAAAGTCGGCATACCGAAGTCATCAAGATCGATTTCGATATCGGTAGCCGTTCTGAAGTATTGGCGGCTGACAATCGATTGAGCTGGGGGTATTGGCTCAAGCATCACTGTCGTTGCTTATGGGGCAATGATCTGACCAGGCGCTTCGACCGGTTCAAGCCGTCGCGTGATATCGCCATTGC
>JAKFDW010000118.1:0-8902 GCA_036675955.1 Orrella sp.
GGATGGGTCACCGCGGAATACGGGATGCTTCCGCGGTCAACGCATACGCGCTCCGATCGCGAAGCGGCGCGCGGAAAGCAGAGCGGGCGCACCCAGGAGATCCAGCGTTTGATTGGCCGCAGCCTGCGGGCCGTGTTCGACCTGAACGCCCTGGGCGAGCGCACGCTGCACCTTGATTGCGACGTGCTGCAGGCAGACGGCGGGACACGTTGCGCCAGCATCACCGGCGCCTGGCTGGCGGCCGCAATCGCAACGCGTGGGCTGTTGAAGCAGGGCCTGGTGGCATCCGACCCCTTGCTGGACCATGTGGCTGCCGTGTCGGTAGGTCTGGTCAATGGCAGGCCAGTACTGGATCTGGATTACATTGAAGATTCGGGCTGCGGCGCCGACATGAATATTGTCATGACGGGCGCCGGCCATTTTGTGGAAGTGCAGGGTACTGCCGAAGGCCAGACCTTTGACCGCGAAGCGCTTGATGCCTTGCTGGATCTGGCCAGAGATGGAATAACCCAGCTTGTGGCGGCCCAGAAACGGGCATTGGGCTGAACGTTTCGATCAGGAGTAAGGCTAGCCGACGAACCTGCCGACCATCTCGGCGTCTGCAAGATTCCATATTTTTTTTATGAGTGCCTGGCTTTCCTCCGCAGTTGAAGCATTGCGGTATGTTCCCAGCCTTAGCGCCTTGTCTTCAATTTCGCTTCTGCTGAGTGTATTGCCCGGGTCGCCCTTGGGTTCGTCGACGCGCGCCGTAAAGCGGCGGCCGTCGTGCGTCTGTACCGTGACCTTGCCTATCCACTGCCGGGGATAGGCCGTATCGACTTCTGTGTCGAGTTCCATCGATACACGGGATCTGAATGCGGCGATCGCGGGATCGTCCAGGGCGGCGTCGAACTCGGGCAGGCCCGCACGGCGCTGCTGGGCAATGAGCCCCAGCACCGTGCCCATGGAGAATTTGGACTGGTGAACCGAAGTTGGATGGGTGACGGGACCCAGCACGTCGATCGCGCCCTGGTGGACATGTGCAAGCACGCTTTTGATGTCGTCGATCGCCAGATTGTTCGACTGAACGATGTCCAGCAGCGCATCCGCCGCGGGATGGGTGTGGCGGCACGAAGCATGGAATTTGAACGAGGTTTCAAGAACTGTCCAGCGCGTCCCGAGCCTGTCGGTCAATTTTGCCGGATCGGCGTCCTGCGACATGCCGGCGCCCATGCCCTGGGGGCCTTCCAGAATATGTTGCGCGCCCGTGAAGCCGTCGTGTGCCAGATAGGCGGCGGTGAGGCCGTTTGCAGCCGCCTTGGCGGTATGAAGTTGTTTGGAGTCGGCGGCATCGCGCAGGAATTCCCACAAGCCGGCGGCCTGCGTGCCCGCGGAGCCCAGCGCATGGAGCATTTGCTGCTTGTTCAGATTCAACAGGCGGCCCACGGCCACGGCAGCCGCCAGTGCGCCCGCTGTTCCTGTGGTATGGAAAACCTTGTAGTGCGACCGGCCCAGGAATTCGCCCACGCGTATTCCGACTTCGTAGCCGGCCACACAGGCTACCAGCAGGTCTTTGCCGGAGCGCCCGAGCGCCTGTGCGGTGGCGATGGCGGGCGGAAAAACGACCGCCGCAGGGTGAAACACCGAGCCGTTATGCACATCGTCCTGTTCGACCATGTGGGCTGCTGCCGCGTTGACCATGGCGGCGAAAAGCGGACTGGTGCTACGCCGGGTGATCATGTTTTCCGAGGGACCGCTGGTGGGGCCCATGGTGTCGGCAAACTGCGCAATGGTTTGCACCGGGCGGGCGCTGGAACCGGCCAGCGCCGAAGCCAGGCAGTCCAGCATCAAATCTTCGGTGCGGCGCAGAACGTTTTCCGGAATGTCTTCGTAAACGAGTTGAGCCGCGAATTCAGCAAGTTCGGCACTGGGATGAGTCATGTCGGGGTTCCAGCCAGGTTACAGGTCAGTTGAAACAGGTCATACGCCTAGAATGAGCGGGGCAGGCCCAGCACATGTTCGGCAACGTAGGAAAGAATGAGGTTGGTCGAAATAGGGGCCACTTGATACAGCCGTGTTTCGCGGAATTTTCGCTCGATGTCGTATTCGTTGGCAAAGCCGAATCCGCCGTGAAACTGCAGGCAGGCGTTCGCAGCTTCCCACGATGCATCGGCGGCAAGCAGTTTCGCCATATTGGCCTGGGCGCCGCAGGGCTGATGCGCATCGTACAGCCGGCATGCTTCGTAGCGCATCAGGCTGGCGGCTTCGACATTGATGTGCGCCCGCGCGATGGGAAACTGCACGCCCTGATTCTGCCCAATGGGACGGTTAAAGACAATGCGTTCCTTGACGTAGGCTGACACCTTGTCGATGAACCAATGTCCGTCGCCGATGCACTCGGCCGCAATCAAGGTGCGTTCGGCGTTGAGCCCGTCCAGAATGTATTTGAAGCCCTTGCCTTCTTCGCCGATCAGGTTCTCGACGGGGATTTCGAGGTTGTCGAAGAACAATTCATTGGTTTCGTGATTAACCATGTTCAATATGGGGCGCACTTCCATGCCTTTGCCTATGGCCTCGTGCAAATCGACGATGAAAATCGACATGCCTTCGGATTTTTTCTTTACCTGGTCCAGCGGGGTCGTGCGCGCAAGCAGTATCATCAGGTCGGAATGCTGTATGCGCGAGATCCATACCTTTTGTCCGTTGATGACATAACGGTCGTTGTTCTTTACGGCCGTCGTCTTTATCTTCGTGGTGTCGGTGCCTGTGGTGGGTTCGGTTACGCCCATGGACTGCAGGCGCAGCTCGCCAGTGGCAATGCGTGGAAGATAGCGCTGCTTTTGTTCAACAGAGCCGTGCCGCAACAGGGTGCCCATGTTATACATCTGGCCGTGGCATACGCCTGAATTTCCGCCGCTGCGGTTGATTTCTTCCATGATGACCGAGGCTTCCGTCAGGCTCAGGCCCGAGCCGCCGTACTCTTCGGGAATCAGGGCGGCGAGCCATCCTGCTTCCGTCAGGGTCTTGACGAATTCCTCGGGATAGCCCCGTTCATGGTCCACCTTGCGAAAGTACTCGGGGGGAAACTGGGAGCACAGGTCGCGAATGGCGTCGCGGATTTCCTGGAAGGGCTGGATGGCTTGCTGCATGGCGTGATGGCGTCCGGTTTCATTACAATGACAGTAACTTTGCCCTAATGCTTGCTGCTTGCCAATTATTGCTTGCTTAAGCCCGGGTTTGCCAATTTTGAAGAGAATATCTATACATGGCGATGCATTTTGATTTGACCGACATGCAGCTCATGGTCAATGTTGCTGGCGCCCAGAGCATGACCAAGGGTGCGGAACGTTCATTCCTTTCATTGCCGGCGGCCAGCAACCGGGTCAAGAACCTGGAGAATCATCTCGGGACAGCGCTTTTCTACCGCAATAGCCAGGGAGTAACGCTTACCCCTTCGGGCGAAGCATTCGTCCGGCATGCGCGCGTGGTGCTGCGCCAGCTCGAGCATTTACGCGGCGATATACAGGAATACGCCAGCGGCGTTAAAGGGCGGGTGAGGGTGTACGCCAATACGACGGCGATGAACGAGTTCATGCCTACGATACTGGCTACCTATCTCGCGGCACATCCCGACGTCAATGTCGAGTTGCGCGAACGGCTTAGCTATCTGGTGGTCAAGGCGGTAGCCGACGGTACAGCGGATATCGGCATTACCGCACAGGCCGGCGGCGGTGAGAGCATCGAGTTCCTGCCTTACCGGACGGATCGCCTGGCACTCATCACGCATCAGGATCACCCCTTGGCAGCGAACGCAACGGTCGACTTCGATGAAACCCTGGTCTATGACTACGTGGGGCTTTCCGAAGCCAGCGCCATTCATGCCTTCCTGCTGCAGGCGGCGGACGACCTGGGCCGGGTATTGCGCTTTCGGGTAGAGGTCAGTAATTTCGAGGCCGCCTGCCGCATGATAGCCGCGCAGGTCGGAATAGGCGTAATTCCGGAATCCGCCGCGTTGCGCTACGTAAAAGATCTACCCCTGAAAATAATTACCTTGAACGACGCGTGGGCGTTGCGGCGCCTGCACATCTGTGTCAAACACTTTGATAAGCTGCCCGTTTTTGCCAAGGAATTGGTTTCCTTGCTGGTCAAGGACGGTGCAACGGAGAATGGCAGTGACTAAAGTAGTATTAGCTTCGAACAATCCCGGCAAATTAAGGGAATTCTCCGCCATTCTTGCGCGGGCCGATATCGATATGGTCGCGCAGGGAGAACTGGGAGTGCCCGAGGCCGATGAGCCTTACCTGACGTTTGTGGAGAATGCGCTTGCCAAGGCTCGTCACGCCAGTCAGATTACCGGTTTGCCCGCATTGGCCGACGACTCGGGCTTGACCGTGGCAGCGCTCAAGGGCGCGCCCGGGGTATTTTCCGCCAGGTACGCCGCGCTTGCGGGCGGCGAAAAATCCGACGCTGCCAATAATCGCCGTCTGGTCCAGCAGTTGGCCGGAATCGACGATCGCAGCGCATGTTATGTGGCCGTGCTGGTGTATGTCCGCTCGGCGGATGATCCCATGCCTGTTATCGCGCAAGGCGTATGGCAGGGCCTTATCATTGACAGCCCAAAGGGCAGCAATGGTTTCGGCTACGATGCCCATTTTTATCTGCCGTCACTGGGCAAGACTGCAGCAGAACTCGATCCCGCCGAGAAAAATCGTTGCAGTCACCGCGCACAGGCCTTGCAATCATTGCTGCAGGCGTTGAGCCATCAGGCCGGCGCAACGGCTACTTCCTAATTTCCGAGATTCAGGTGCATCCTACCTTTCCGAGCAGTGCGGCAGAACAAGCCAGAAAACCCGGCGTCATTCCGCGTATCGGCGCCTCGTCCGCACTTAGCAGTCTTCCTCCGCTGTCCTTGTATGTGCATGTGCCATGGTGCGTGCGCAAGTGTCCTTACTGCGACTTCAATTCCCACGAGTTGAAGAGTGAGGTACCCGAGCGGGAGTATCTGGATGCTTTGCAAGCCGACTTGGAGCAAGCGCTACCATTGATATGGGGACGCCAGGTCGTGTCTGTCTTCATCGGCGGCGGTACGCCCAGTCTGCTGTCCGCCAAGGCGCTGGATGAACTGCTCGCCATGTTGCGGGCCTGCCTGAATCTGCTGCCCGACGCTGAAATTACCATGGAGGCGAATCCGGGCGCCGTCGAGGCCGGCCGCTTTGCCGACTATGCAGCCAGCGGCGTGAACCGCATGTCGCTGGGAATCCAGAGTTTTGACGATGAGGCGCTCAAGGCCCTGGGGCGCATACACGACGCCCGCCAGGCGAGGGTTGCGGTAGAAATCGCACAACGTTCGGTGCAGCGGGTCAATCTGGACCTCATGTATGCGCTGCCTGGGCAATCTGTAGAAGCTTGCGCAAAAGACTTGCAGCAAGCCATGTCGTTCCAGACAGGGCACTTGTCCCTTTACCATTTGACGCTGGAGCCCAATACGGTTTTCGCCAAGTATCCGCCCGTCGTTCCCGACGACGATACCAGCGCGGCGATGCAAGACCTCATCAGCGAAGCGACCAGCGCAGGCGGATGGGAGCAATACGAGGTATCGGCCTATGCCAAGCCCGCGCAACGCTGCCTGCACAACGTCAATTATTGGGAATTTGGCGACTACCTCGGTATCGGCCCCGGCGCCCACGGCAAGCTGTCGTTCCATGACAGGATAATCCGGCAGGCCAAACTCAAGAACCCGGCGTCCTGGATCGAAAAATCGCTCCGTCGCGATGGCAGCCACATTGCCGAGGAGCGCATCATCGCGCCAGCCGAGCTGGGCTTCGAATTCATGTTGAACGCATTGCGCCTGAAAGACGGCGTCGCCTCCGGCAGTTTCCGCGAACGCACGGGCTTGTCGCTACTTTCCATCAAGCCGGCCGTTGATCGCGCCAGGGCAAGAGGCCTTTTGGAACCCGAACTGGGCCGTTTCCGGGCCAGCGCACTGGGTTGGCGATTCTTGAACGATTTGCAGGCGGAATTCCTTGAATAACGATCCAAAATCATCGATGCACTGCAATATGCCCCATAATGGTGCATGATGCCCCGTTATGGGGAGCCAATGTGGTTCGTTTGCATGCTATGCGCCCTTATGGTTCCCGTGAAAGTTGGCATGTGCTTTGCTTAATGTTATTCATCTTTTTATTATTTGTGATTTTTTTGGCGCAGGAGCCCCTATATGTCCACCCCGGAAGACGTTGTTAAGCTAATTGCAGACCGTGAAGTTGCTTTTGTCGATTTTCGCTTTACCGACACGCTAGGCAAAGAGCATCACCTGACTGCTCCCGCCCACACGGTGGATGAAGAAAAGATGGAAACAGGCGTCGCATTCGACGGTTCATCCATTGCAGGATGGAAGGGCATCGAAGCGTCTGACATGGTGTTGATCCCTGACGCCACTACGGCTCATATGGACCCGTTCCGCGAAGAAAACACACTTATCCTGACTTGTGACGTGGTCGAACCCTCCGACCTCAAAGGCTACGACCGCGACCCCCGTTCGCTTGCCAAGCGTGCCGAGGCCTACCTGAAGTCCAGCGGCTTGGGCGATACAGCTTATTTTGGTCCCGAGCCGGAATTTTTCGTCTTCGACGGCATCACCTGGAATGACGACATGTCGGGTTGTTTCGTCAAGATCAAGTCGGACGAGGCCTCATGGTCCAGCGGCCTGGACATGGATGGCGGCAACCAGGGGCATCGCCCAGGCGTAAAGGGCGGCTATGTGCCGGTATCCCCGGTAGACGGTTTCCAGGACATGCGCTCCGAAATGTGCCTGCTTCTAGAGCAGCAGGGCGTTCCCGTTGAAGTGCACCATCACGAAGTCGCCGGCCAGGGCCAGCTCGAGATCGGCACCAAATTCAGCACATTGGTGCAACGTGCCGACTGGAACCAGATCCTCAAGTACACCGTTCGCAACGTGGCCCACGTGTACGGAAAAACAGCGACTTTCATGCCCAAGCCCATTGTCGGCGATAATGGTTCGGGCATGCACGTGCACCAATCCATATGGAAGGATGGACAGAATCTGTTTGCCGGCAATGGCTACGCAGGCTTGTCCGAGTTCGCGCTGTATTACATAGGCGGCATCATCAAGCATGCCAAGGCGTTGAACGCGATCACCAATCCCGGCACCAATTCCTACAAGCGTCTGGTTCCGCATTTCGAAGCGCCCGTCAAGCTGGCGTATTCGGCCCGCAACCGTTCGGCTTCCATACGCATCCCTTACGTCAGCAGCCCCAAGGGCCGCCGTGTCGAAGCCCGTTTCCCCGATCCGCTGGCCAATCCCTACCTGGCGTTCTCGGCGCTGATGATGGCCGGGCTGGATGGCGTGCAAAACAAGATTCATCCTGGAGATCCAGCCGACAAGAACCTGTACGATCTGCCTCCCGAAGAGGATGCAAAAATCCCGACGGTTTGCGCGTCGCTGGAAGAGGCGGTTGCCGCACTGGATCAGGACCGCGAGTTCCTGACCCGTGGCGGCGTATTCAGCAACGACATGCTCGACGCCTATATCGAACTGAAGATGGCCGAGATCACGCGCTTGCGCATGACTTCGCATCCCGTCGAGTTCGATATGTACTACAGCATCTAGGCAAACGCCTGGCGAAGCGCCGGTTGCGGGCCACGTGCTGCGCAATCGGCCGAGAAATGAAGCCGCGCCAGGCCTGTACGTCGGACGGGCGCGGCGTAGTAAACGACAGGAACAATGTTAATCCGACCTTCGGGTTGTAAAAGGCGGATCATGGACGTAGCAAGTTACGATTTACTGTCGACGGCGGTTCTGCTTTTGCATGCCAATGGATCGATCCAGCACGCCAACACGGCAGCGGAAGAGTTGTTCGGCTTGTCGCGTCGCCAGCTTGTCGGCCTGCCGGCCCACCACTTGTTCGGTTCCGACACGTCTTTGCAAAGCCGGTTTCCAGACGCCATCGAAGGGAAGTTCGGCATTCTGCGGCAGGACCTCGTGGTCGACCGTTCGGGCGTTTCCGTACCCATCAGCCTGGCGGTCGTACCGCTGCATAAACAGGAGTGGGCGGCGCTGCTGGAAGTCCGGGTCATTGAGCACCACATTCTGATCGACCGGCATCAGCAACTCAGCAAGGAACTTGCGGCGCAGCGCGAATCGCTGCGCAACCTGGCACACGAAGTGAAGAATCCGCTGGGCGGCATACGGGGCGCAGCCCAGCTGCTCGAGGCTGAACTGGATTCGGACGCCCTGCATGAATATACCCAGGTGATCATCGCCGAAGCGGACCGCCTGGGCGGCCTGGTCGATCGCCTCATTGCTCCGCAGGGCGAAACGCTGCAGAAGTCTGCATTCAACATTCACGAGATCTGCGAGCGGGTCTACACCCTGGTCGGGGCGGAATTTTCGCAAATCGAGATTGTCCGCGATTACGATGCGTCGGTGCCCGACCTGTACGGTGATTTTTCACGGCTGCTGCAGGCTTTTTTGAACATGACACGCAATGCGGCACAGGCGCTGGTCGAGGCCGACGGCAACCGAATACCTGTGCTGACCCTGCGTACGCGCGTCGGGCGCCAATTATTGCTTGCCACCCGTCAAGCCAAGCTGGGCATTGTCGTTTCAGTCATCGACAATGGGCCCGGAATAGCAGCGGAGCTGCACGACAAGATATTCCATCCCCTGGTCACCGGCAGGGCTAGCGGTACCGGACTGGGCCTGAGTCTGGCCCAGGAGTTCGTTCAGCAGCATGACGGCATTATCGAATTCGATTCACGCCCAGGTCATACCGAATTCCGGATGATTCTGCCATTGGAGTAATGATGAAACCGGTATGGATTATTGATGATGATCAGAGCATACGCTGGGTGCTGGAAAAGGCGCTGGCCCGGGTAGCGATTCCAGCCCAGACCTTTGCCA
>JAKFDW010000119.1:0-10224 GCA_036675955.1 Orrella sp.
CATGTACCCTGATCAAATCGAATAGCATGGGGCGCCTGATCCAGCATGGGGAAAAAGCTACAATTGTATCAGTGCGCCTAAGCCTGGAACGCCTAACCTGATGAAATCAATGTTGCCTAGAATTGCTATTGTTTTACCCGCGTTCAACGAAGAACAGACCATTGCCGCCACGATCGAGGCGTTTCATGCCGAGATGCCCGATGCCCATATTGTGGTGGTCGACAATAACTCGCAAGACGCCACAGGCCGGGTTGCTTCCGATACACTGCAACGCCTGTGCGCCCTAGGCAAAGTCATTGATGAACCCAATCAGGGCAAGGGCAATGCGGTGCGCCGCGCCTTCCTGGACATCGAAGCCGACGTGTATGTCATTGCCGATGCCGATCTCACCTATCCCGCCCATCGCGTTCACGACCTGGTGCGGCCTATATTGAACGGGGATGCGGACATGGTGGTGGGCGACCGGCACTCTGGCGGCCATTACGCGCAAGAGAACAAGCGGCCGCTGCACAATTTCGGCAACGCGCTGGTCCAGCGGCTAGTCAACCGCCTGTTCAACGCCTCGCTGGTCGACATTATGAGCGGCTATCGGGCGTTCAACCGCTCTTTCGTCAAGACCTACCCTATTCTGGTGGAAGGCTTCCAGATTGAAACCGACATGACGCTGCATGCCTTGCATCGCCGCATGCGGATTGCCGAGTTGCCAGTGGAGTACCAGGATCGCCCGGCGGGCAGTGTATCCAAACTGAATACTTTTTCGGATGGCGCCCGGGTGATCTTTACGATTGCCCAGATTCTGCGCTACTACCGTCCCATGGTTTTCTTCATGGCCTTGAGCATGTTGTTTGCCGTGGCCGGCATAGTAGTCGCCGTGCCGGTGTTCGACGACTGGTTCCGCACCCAGTACATAACGCATGTACCATCGGCCGTGCTGGCGGCAACGCTTGAAACGGTGGCCTTCTTGTTGATGGCCCTAGGGATTATTCTCGATTCCATCAGCCACCACGAGAAACTGAAGGCGGAACTGCATTACCTGGATGTGCATAGGCGTCTGGCGGCAGACAGCCATTCGCCCGAGTCAAGCCGTAAATCGGTATAGCCAGTAGCGGGATACGAAAAAATTGATGGCCATGCCGGCCAGGCTGCCCGCCGCCACGCCTATGATCAAATGCTGCTGCACCAGCGGGTACGTGACAACCAGCCAGCTGTACACGCCGTAATTCGCCGCACCGCCGGCAAGCATCAGGGCCAGGTAAAAAAGGAATTCGCGCTTTTTGGACATCGCCGACTCGCGCTTCCGGAACGCGAAAGCCCTGTTGATGAGCCATGTGGTCAACACGGCGCACAAGAACGATACGCCGCGTGCATAGAACGGGCCCAGGGCCTCTTCCAGCGCATACAGGACGGCGGTGTCGACGATAAAGCCGCATACGCCTGCCATGCCAAAAAGCAGGAACTCGCGCGCGACCTTCATTACGGCACCTTGGCGAATGATCTTCGCACACGCCAGGTCAGCAGCAGCAGATCCAGCGCTACCCGGCACACCCAGGCCACGGCGGCGCCCAGCAAGCCGAAGAAATGCAGCGATGCGATCAGCAATGGCACATACACCACCAGTTCGCAGATATGCAGCATGGCCGTCGTCCTGGCGTCGCCCGCGGCCTGGATCATGGCAAAGGGCACGAACGCGATTCCGTTAAGGAAAATGCCCAGACTCAATACAGAGACGATCAGCCACGATCTGGACGCGAAGTCCGCGTCCAGCCATAGCGCCAGGCCCTCGTATGACCCCAGGGCGATAATCGCGCACACGATGGCCAAGGTAATGGCAACTGCCCTGACAGAACGGTGGTAGAGCATCTGCGCGATGGCGGGCTCTTTTTTCAGGGTCGAGGCCAGGCGCGGGAATAGCGCGGCAGTCAGGGCGCCCGGGATGACCAGCACCCTTACCATGATCTCGAACGGCACGGTGTAATACGCCACGGCACTGGCGCCCAGTACCGCGGCGATCAGGAAGCGGTCGGCCGTTACCATCAGCGGGCTGATTATGTTGGATACCGTCATCCACACGCCAAAGGTGAGCAGGCGCTTTATATCCCGGGCCCGCGCCTGCGTTCTGGACCAGCCGTCAGGCAGTTTCGCGCGCACATGGATGCCATAGGCCACGAACACCAACAACCGCGCAAGCACCAGCGAGCCCACCATGTAGACCAGCGACGGCCCCAGGAACATGACGCTTAATGCGGGCAAGCCGAAGTTGGCCGCACCCAGGGCAATGCGCAGCAGGTTGACCGTCTTGAATTCTTCGTAGGCTTCCAGTACGCCGCGCAGTCCGGTGGTAACCGTGGTCAAAGGTATGCCCAGCGCGGCGATGAAAAGGCTATACGTGGTTTGGGCCTGCAGCGGCAGGCTGACCTTCAGCCAGCTGTGGCCCAGGGGGTAGGACACGGCCGCCAGCACCAGGCCGCCGAGCACACCGGTGGCCGCCGTAAATAGCAGCCCCGACTTCACCAGTTGGGGCACTTTGCGGTGGCGGTTGGCCGCCAGGCTGGACGCGACTTGCTGAGTCAGCGCGCGGCCCAGTCCGAAGTCGAACAGGCTGAAGTAGCCGATCAGCGCCCAGATCAACGTCAGGATGCCGAAGGCCTCTACTCCTGCCTGCTTGATCAGGTAGGGTATGGCGACCGCGCCCAGAAGTAGCGGCAGACCGGTGCCGGCAAGATTCCAGAGGGTGTTTCGTTTCAGGGACATGATGAGAGGGACTTGGCTTACGGAGAACGGCCGAAGGCGCGCTCCAGCCCGCAAGGGTAGCACGATACGAAACAAGCGCCCCTACTATAATCAGATCCCCACTACTTATACCGTCATGCAGGTTGCGATGATCCAAAGCCGTTCCAAAGGTACCGTATTAGCCACTTTGGCGTCGGCCGGTGTTTTTCTGTATTTTTCTTTGATGTTCGCCGTGCCGTCGGGCTATTCCTATGGCGCAATGATCCTGCTGCTTGGCGGCCTGTACTTCATGGCGCGGTATCCTTTTCCGCCGCTGACAACCGAAGACAAGGCCATCGTTTTTTCGCTGCTGGCTGTGTTTGTGTGGTCGGTGATTGCGGTATGGCTGCACGACAATAGCCTCAAGACGCTGGACCAGACCAGCAGGCTGGTCATGGCCATCCCCATCATGTTGCTGCTGCTGGCCATGCCGCCCAGGCTGCCTTTGATGTGGGCCGGCGTGGTTATTGGCGTCGTGCTGTCCAACGGAGTCGCCGTTTGGCAGTTGCACTGGCTGGGCGATAGCCGCGCGGCAGGCTACCTGAATATTATCCACTTCGGCAACATCGGGCTGGTGTTCGGCCTGTTTTGCATCGCGGGCATGCTGTGGGCCGGCACGCGGGGCCGATACGCCAGGTATTGGCGCATGGCTTTCCTGGTCGGTGTCCTGGCCAGCATCTATACGGTAATGGCGTCCGGCAGCCGCGGCAGCTGGCTGGCCATCCCGCCGGTGGCGGTCTTGTTCTTGTTCGCCTTCCTGCACAAGCGCAACATCAAGCATGCGGCCGCGGCGCTGGCCGCTGCGGTGCTTGTGGTGGGCGTGGTGTTTTCCATACCCGAGACTGGCGTGCAGGCGCGCTACAACTTGGCCGTGACAGAAGTCGACAAGTACATGACCACGAAATACGTTGGCCAGGGCGCCGCCGTATCGTCGGTGGGCGCGCGCCTGGAAGTCTGGCGCACCGCCTTCATTCATATTCCGCAGCAACCCCTGCTGGGCTGGAACGAAAAAGAATACCGCGCCTCGGTCGAGCGCCTGGTCGCGGAAAAGAAGGTGGACCCCTACATGCTTGAAATGGCCAATACGCACAACAACTATCTTGAAGTGCTGGTGTTCCAGGGCGTGATCGGGCTCGTGGCCCTGCTGGCGATGTATCTGCTGCCCTTCTGGTACTTCTGCAAAAGGCTGCGTTCCCCCGACGCTACGGTAAAGACCCTGGCCTTGTGCGGGTCGACGCTGCTGGCCTCGTACTTCATGTTCGGCATGAGCCAGGTGATACTTGGACGTAATAACGGAATTATTTTCTTTGTGCTGACGCTGGTGATTGTGTGGGCGTGCATGCGTAATGCCGAGGCCGCACGAACCCCACCCGCCTCACTTCACCCCGTATAGTGCAATACCCTCATCGCGGGCGACTAGCGGCAAATCCAGCATTTGCTGTAATTGGCCAAGCGAAATGCCTGAAACCAAATCGTGGACCACCACCGCGCCTGACGACAGGTCGAATACGGCAATGTCGGTGTACAGGCGCTTGACCACAGCGGCGGCCGTCAACGGGGACGAACAAGACCTGACTAATTTTGGCTGCCCGGTTTTTCCGAACAAGTCCATCATGACGTAAACATGGCGGGCGCCTACGGCAAGATCCATCGCACCGCCCGGCGAGGGGATGCCGTGGGCTTCGCCGGTGGACCAATTGGCCAGGTCGCCACCGGCCGAGACCTGAAAAGCGCCTAAAACCGTGATATCCAGATGTCCGCCTCGGACAATCGCAAACGAATCAGCATGGTCCACGAAATGACCGCCCTGCAGCAAGGAAACGGGTTTGCGCCCGGCATTTATCAAATCATAGTCGTTCAGCGAACCTTCCACGGTCGGACCCGAACCGACTATGCCGTTTTCCGTGTGAATGATTACTTCATCTGCAGCCGGGATATGGTCGCCGACCATTTCGGGCATGCCAATTCCAAGGTTGACGACAGCACCGGGCCATATGTCTTGGGCTACGCGTTTGGCCATGGTCCGACGGGATACTTTATATTGAGGATCAATCATTCATGCCGTCCATACGGTTGCAGGAAACGATGCGCTGAACAAATACGCCCGATGTGACGATATCTTCGGGGTCCATGGTTCCCAATGGCGCAATGTCGTCGACTTCCACCACTGTTGTCCTGCCCGACATACACATCACCGGGCCGAAATTGCGTGCGGTCATCCTATATTGCAAATTGCCCCAGCGGTCAGCGCGACGTGCTTTGACTAGTGCGAAATTTCCGATGATAGGTTCCTCATACACGTGGCCGCGACCATTTATCATCCTTGTCTCTTTACCTTCGGCCAGCGATGTACCGAACCCGGTGGGAGTAAAAAAACCGCCTATGCCCGCGCCCCCCGCGCGCAAGCGCTCGGCCAGAGTCCCTTGCGGAACACATTCCAGTTCGATTTTTCCGGCGCTGAAAAGCGCTTCGAATACGTGCGATTCCCACGAACGCGGAAAGGAACAGATAACTTTGCGCACCAGGTTGGCGGCCAACAGCTTTGACACGCCTTCCATCGCATTGCCTGCATTGTTATGGACCAGCACCAGGTCTTTAGGGCCTTTTTCTACCAGAGCGTCGATCAGGGTATTAGGCACGCCGGCTCCGCTAAAACCGCTGACCAGAATAGTCGATCCATCGTGGATATCACGGACCGCTTCAGATGCTGAAGCACATAATTTATTCATGTCACACACGTTCCAGGATTAGCGCTATTCCCTGGCCCACCCCTATGCACATTGTGCAAAGGGCATAGCGCCCCTGGACGCGGTGAAGCTGGTTGACAGCGGTGATGGCCAATCTTGCGCCCGATGCACCCAGTGGATGGCCCAATGCAATAGCGCCACCGTTGGGGTTGACGTGCGGTGCGTCGTCAGGCAGCTTCAAGTCTCGCAACACTGCAAGGGACTGAGCCGCAAATGCTTCGTTTAGCTCGATGACATCCATTTGCGACATCTTCAACCCGGTCAGCGCCAATACCTTGCGAATAGCGGGTGCTGGCCCAAACCCCATAATGCGCGGCTCAATACCCGCCACAGCCATGCCGATAATGCGGGCCCGGGGAGCCAGGCCGTTCTGTTTGGCCGCGGCCTCCGAGGCAATAATTACGGCACAAGCGCCATCGTTAACGCCCGACGCATTGCCCGCTGTTACGGTTCCATTGGCATGGACCACGGGCTTTAGCCGTGACAAGGAGTCGATGGTAGTTTCCCGTGGATGTTCATCGGCGGCGAAAGCCACAGGGTCGCGCCCTTTTTTCTGTGGGATCAGCACATCGACAAGCTCTTGCTGGAAGACGCCTTCGGCAATCGCCTTTGCCGCACGCTGCTGGCTCCGAAGCGCAAAAACATCTTGGTCCTGGCGTGAAATATTGAACTGATTCGCAACGTTTTCAGCCGTTTCCGGCATGGAGTCGATGCCAAAGTTTTTTTGCATCACTGGATTGACGAAGCGCCAACCCAGCGTCGTATCGTAAGTCTCGGTTTTTCTTGAAAACGGCTCGGCGGCTTTGCCGAACACAAATGGCGAGCGCGACATATTTTCGACGCCCCCGGCAATGATCAAGCCGGCTTCCTGGCACTTGATGGCGCGCGCCGCCGTGCCGATGGCATCCAGGCTGGAGGCGCAAAGCCGGTTTACCGTGCTGGCGGGCACGTTGATGGGCAGGCCGGCCAGCAAGGCTGCCATGCGTGCCACGTTTCGATTGTCTTCGCCAGCCTGGTTGGCGCAGCCATACAACACGTCGTCAACCTGCGACCAGTCAACCAGATGGTTTCTGGCCATCAGCGCTTTGATGGGGATAGCGGCCAAATCGTCTGTCCTGACGGAAGACAATGCGCCTGCGTATCGACCAAAGGGCGTGCGGACGCCATCACAAATGTAGGCTTGTTCCATATGATTATTGTGCTTCTTCAAAGAGGTTAGACAACTTTTCTCGCGCGCAGCTGGGTTAATTGCTCGGCGCTGAAACCAAGTACAGACTGCAGGATTTCATCGGTATGCTGGCCCACTGACGGCGGCGGAAGGTCGTATTGAGGGGGCGTATCAACCAGCCGCAAAGGTGACGCCGCCGTACTCATCAAGGTACCGTCGCTACGCTCCAGATCAACCTTGAGCTTACGAAATTGCACATGAGGGTCGGCAAACACCTGCTGATAATTATTAATGGGACCGCAGGGCACGCCATGGGCCTCCAGCACCGTCAGCCAGTCCGCCGTAGTCCTGGTCTTCATCGTTTTCTTCAGCTCGATATCGAGCTCGTCTCGGTTGACGATGCGACCCGTCACTTTGCGGTAGTGCTCATTGCACTGCAAATCGGGACGGATCATGACCTCGCAGTAGCGCTGCCACTGATCGTCATTGCCCACCGCGATAATGATGTGTCCGTCCTGAGTGGGATACACGCCGTAGGGAACCAGGCTCATGTGAGCGTTGCCCATTCGTTGCGGCACGTTGCCGCTGGCAAAATAGCCGGTAATCTGGTTACTGCCCAAGGCAACGATACTGTCCAGCAGCGCCATGTCGATATATTGGCCCTTGCCTGTTACATGCCTGTGGTTGACGGCAGCCAAGATAGCTACGGTCGCATACATGCCGGTCACGATGTCGGCCAAAGCTATCCCCACTTTCTGGGGACCGCCGCCTTCGGCCGCGTCGCGCTCGCCCGTTACACTCATCATTCCGCCCATGCCCTGGAAGACGAAGTCGTAGCCCGGACGATGCGCGTAAGGGCCTTCCTGGCCGAATCCGGTTATCGAACAGTAAATGATATTCGGGTTGATTTTTTTGATGGACTCATAATCCAGGCCGTATTTTTTTAAATTACCGACCTTGAAATTCTCGATGAATACATCGCTGGTTTTTGCAAGCTCGTAAACCAGTTTCCGCCCTTCTTCGTGGGTGAAGTCAATCGTGACCGACTTTTTGCCGCGATTGGCAGCAGAATAATAGGATGAGTCCCCGGAGGGCGAGCCGTCCTTCTTTTTCAGCCATGGCGGCCCCCATACCCTGGTGTCGTCGCCGCCGACCGGACGCTCGACTTTTATTACCTCGGCGCCGAGGTCAGCCAGGTTCTGGGTACACCATGGGCCCGCCAGTATTCTGGACATATCCAGGATACGCAGGTTTGATAACGCTTTGTCGCTCACGACAACCCTCCGGGTTTAGTATTCTGCAGCGTGTCACGGACCGGCGTGCCTATCTAGTTAATAAGCACGCTGGCGAGTCTAGCGTTCGACTGGCTGGATTAAGGAACTGAGATATTCGCGGCCTGTATGACGTTGCCCCATTTATCGATTTCGGCATCAACAAACTTGGCAAATTCAGGCTGGGCCATCTGTCCTGGCGTAGCACCGAGTGCGGAGAAACTGCTTTTTATTTGTTGCGATGCCAATACGGTATTTACGTCTTCGGATATTTTGCTGACGACGTCTTGCGGCATTTTGGCCGGTCCATACAGTGCGAACCAGGCGACGGCTTCGAACCCTTTCAACCCTGACTCGTCTATTGTCGGGACATTGGGCAATTGTTGGGCGCGAGTCAGGGTAGTAACGCCCAAGGCGCGCAATTGACCCGATTCGATGTGGGACAGTACCCCAGGCAACGAGTCGAACATCATGGGAATTTGCCCGGCAAGCAAATCACTTAGTGATGGCGCCGCACCGCGATACGGAATGTGCGTCAGTTTGACGCCTGCTTCATGGGCAAACAATTCCCCAGCCAAATGGTTGGCGCCCCCAATGCCTGCCGAACCGAAATTGATATCTCCCGGATTCTCCTTAGCCATGTCAATCAGCTCTTCAATATTCTGCGCCTTGAAGTTCTTATTGACGACCAAGACGTTGGGCACCGTAGCAACCAATGCCAATGACGTGAATGCGGTTTTGGTGTCGTAAGAGATTGTTTTCTTGAGCAAGGTTGGATTGATGACATGGTGAGTCGCAGTCAACATCAAGGTATAGCCATCCGGCTTGGACCGCACAACTTGCGCCGATCCGATTGTGCCGCTGGCCCCGCCTTTGTTCTCGATGACCACGGGGACTCCCCATTTATCGGCCAGGCCTTTGCCAAGCTGCCTGGCTAATATGTCTGTGGTGCCGCCTGCAGGAAAAGGCACCACAATAGTTACAGCACGGTCGGGAAAACCGCTAGCCGCTGCGGCGCTAATGGCGCCTGCCATAAATATGGTGGCGGCCGCCATGGCATAAGTAATAATTTTCATGTTTGTCTCAACTCCGGAAGCTGTTCAATAATCTGCGCAGCGCCCCGATGACCGGGGCGTATGCTTGTCTTTGTCTTAATGCGGAAATTCCAGCAGGGCCTCACCTTCAGCCACCAGCGTATCGTCTTGATTTTTGACCTGGACGGCCATCACAACCCAGGTGCTTTTCTCAGTCTTCTTGGATTTCGTAATGGTTCCCACAGGCCGGATAGTGTCGCCGGGCTTGACTGGTGACTTCCAGCGTGTTTCAAGGCGCTTATGATTGCCGCCCAGCGGGTACGCCCAATCCGTCAGCATTTTTGTGATCAGGCTGAAGTTCGACATCCCGTGCATGATGATGCCGCCGAAATTCGTCTTGCCGAAGTTGCCCTTCATGTACTCGTCATCCCAATGCAATGGGTTGTAGTCCAGCGACGCTTCGCAAAACTCCCAGATGGTCTCGCGGGTTGGCGAGAATGAAGTGCCCTGGATGACAAGGCCTGTCTTGATTTCTATATTATTTTCCATACTTTCCTCACTCTGGGCGGATAGTCCAGCCGCGGCCGGAACATATGACTTCATCGTTTTGATTGAAGAACACGTTGTCGTGAATCACAAATAAACGGTCCCCTTTGATAAATTTATCGAGCGCCCGCGCCTGTAGCGTAATAACGTCGCCGGGACGGGCAGGCTTGTTGTAGCTCCAGGATTGGCCGGCATTCACTGTTCCGGGGCTGCGCATCCAATCGTCGTTGGGCGTGCACGAGAACATCAGCAGAACATGAATGTTAGGAGGTGCAATAATTCCACCATGCACGGTGGTTTTGGCGTAGTTTTCGTCGATGTACAGCGGGTTCATGTCGTTGACGGCATGGCAAAGCTTGTAGATGGCTTCTTTGGTCAATGTATACGGTATGGTTTTCCGGGGTTCGCCCGGGACGATGTCGTCCCATATTTTTCGGGCGGCATTATCCGCCCAGAAGTCCTTTTCAAATTTGTAGCTCATGGATAATCCTCAAGTTGTGTGCGTTGCGAAGCTGACCGAAAATTACTAAAATGACCGCTAGGCGGTTATTGATAACCGCTATACGAACATTCTAGGCGCCTGCGTGGGCGCCTGTCAATCGTCTTTCATGGAAAACAATGAGCAATTCAGATAGTGAGACGTTCGTCAGAACATTTGCGCGGGGCTTGCAAGTGATCGAGGCGCTGGG
>JAKFDW010000120.1:0-1665 GCA_036675955.1 Orrella sp.
CAGGCTGGGCAATACCGCGTGATGGATGGCGGGAAAGAAGAAGGAATAGCCGTCGGGTTTTTCCTTGACCGCATACCTTGCCGCCACGATTCCGCCCGCGCCGGCCCGATTGTCGACCACTGCCGGCTGGCCCCACTTCTCGGCCAACGGTTTGGTCACGAAGCGGGCCGACGTATCGACCGGGCCGCCGGCCGGGAACGGCACAATGAAATTGACAGCGCGTTCCGGCCAGGCCGCATCGGCCGCCCACACGGCTGACAAGGGAGCCATTGATGCCAGCATGCCCAGGCCCATGCCGGCCAGCACCTGGCGGCGGTTGATTTTATTCATGGAATGTCTCCTGCACTGATTGATGAAGTTTTACCTTGCCCGTTGCTCCAGGCCCAGCTCTTTGAGTATCTCGTCGGTATGCTGGCCCAGCAGCGGAGGCGCCATGCGATACTGGATAGGCGTTTCTGAATAGCGTATGGGGCTGGCCGTCGTCGGCGCGGTGCCCGCCAGCGGATGCGGCATGGTTTTCCAGATTTCGCGGGCCTTGACCTGCGGATTCTCGAAAACCTGCTCTATCGTGTTGATGGGGCCGCAAGGCACTCCCACCTTCTGCAGCGCGGCAATCCAGTCGTCGCGCGTGCGCGTCCGCATGATGGCCTCGAGCTCTTTGATCAGCACCACACGATTGATCAGGCGCTGGCTGTTCGTGACATAGTCCGGATTTGTCGCCAGATCGGGCCTGCCCATGGCCTGGCAGTATGCGCGGTACTGGCTGTCGTTGCCTGTCGCAACGATCAAATGGCCATCGCTGGCCGCAAAAACCTGATAAGGCACGACATTCTGGTGCGCATTGCCCGCGCGCTTGGGGGCAACCCCGGAAGTCATGTAGTTCAGGTTCTGGTTTGCCAGCATGGCCACATGACAGTCGAGCAGCGCCAGATCGATGTGCTGCCCCAGGCCGCTGCGGTTGCGTTCCTGCAGCGCGCCCAGGATGGCGACCGCGGCATACATGCCGGTGATGATGTCGGTGACGGCAACCCCAGCCTTTTGCGGGCCGCCGCCTGGCAGGTCGTCGCGCTCGCCGGTAATGCTCATCAAGCCGCCCATTCCCTGGATCATGAAGTCATAACCCGGCAGGCTGGCCAGAGGCCCGGTCTGGCCAAACCCCGTGATGGAGCAGTAAATGAGGCGCGGGTTGATTTCCTTGATGGTTTCATAATCGAGCCCGTATTTCTTGAGCCCGCCCACCTTGAAATTCTCGACCAGGATATCGCAACGCGCCGCCATTTCGCGAACCAGCTCGGCGCCTTCGGGGCTGGCGATGTCGATGGCGATGGACCGCTTGTTCCGATTGGTGCTGAGGTAGTAAGCCGCTTCGCCGGTATCGGCGCCATTGACGTCTTTCAGGTAGGGCGGCCCCCAGCCACGCGTGTCGTCGCCCGTATCCGGGCGCTCTACCTTGATCACGTCAGCGCCGAGATCGGCCAGGTTCTGACTGCACCAGGGACCGGCCAATACCCTGGACAAGTCCAGCACTTTGATGCCGTCCAGGGGTGCCAAACGTTCGTTCATTCCTTTACTCCTGCGATTCCATTGCTCAATACCACGATGTCGCGCTCCGCGACACGGGCCTGGAAGTGGACGGTACCAGAAACGCCGCGCCACATCTCGACC
>JAKFDW010000121.1:0-9058 GCA_036675955.1 Orrella sp.
ACAGGCTGGTTTCAGCGAGTCATGCACTACATACCGCGGCATATCGCCGCCGCCATGCTGGGCGGGATTCTGGTTCGCTTCGGCATGGACTTGTTCGCCGCCATGCAATCCCAGCTTGTGCTGGCCGCAATCATGTTTCTCGCCTTCTGGCTGGGCCGCATAGCGTTGCCACGCTACAGTGTTCCGCTGGCGCTGGCGGCCGGTGTGGCCTGCGCCGGTGCTCAAGGCCTCTTGCATCTGGAAGTATTGGACTGGGCGCCGGCAGTGCCGGTGCTGATGGTGCCGGAGTTCTCCTTGTCTGCATTGATAGGTGTGGGCATCCCCTTGTTTATTGTGACGATGACATCGCAGAACGTTCCAGGGCTCGCCGTGCTGCAAGCCAATGGCTATGACACACCGGCATCCCCGCTTATCAGTTGGACCGGCATCACCGGCCTGCTGCTTGGACCGTTCGGTGGCTATTCTTTCAATCTCGCGGCAATCACCGCCGCAATATGCATGAGCAGGGACGCCGATCCCGATCCCGACAAGCGATACATGGCTTCGGTCTGGGCCGGCTTGTTCTATTTGGTTACCGGCCTGTTCGGCGCGACGGTCGTGGGTTTATTTGCGGCCTTCCCCCTGGAACTGGTCGCTGCGATCGCTGGATTGGCTTTGCTGAGCACGATAGGCAACAGCCTTGCCGCCGCACTTGCCGCCGAAACCGGCCGGGAAGCAGCTCTGGTCACCTTCCTGTGCACCGCGTCCGGCGCAAGCCTGCTGGGTGTGGGCAGCGCGTTCTGGGGGCTGGTTCTGGGAATCGCCGTGCACTACTTGACCACAAGGCGCCGTATCGCAGAGACCGCTGCAAGGACCGCGCCTCAGCCCGCCGCCGGTCAAGGCGGCCGGTGAACGTGCTCAATTCAAGACAGCATGCCGGCTCGGTTGGTGACGGTGTTTACCGAGATGCCATTGTCCTGCAGCGCCTGGCGTATGGCCCGCGCAAACATGACAGCGCCCGGTTGGTCGCCATGTATGCATAAGGTATCGGCCTGAACCGCAACGTCGACGCCCTGCATTGTTGCCACCTTGCCTTCGGTAATCATGCGCAAAACCTGCCGGATCGAAACATTCACATCGACAATCATGGCGCCTGCCTGCTTGCGCGGAGTCAGCGAGCCATCGCTTTGGTAGCTGCGGTCCGCAAAGACTTCCTGCGCCACATTCAAGCCTATGTCCCGGGCAATTTCGGCCTGCGCGCTGGAAGCCAGCGCGTAGAACACCAATGAACGATCGACATCGTAGACAGCCTGCGCAATGGCCTTGGCCAGTTCCGGTTTACCGGCGGCCATGTTGTACAAGGCGCCGTGCGCTTTCACGTGATGCAGGCGGCTGCCCTGGCTGGCGGCAACCCCCGCCATCGCGCCCACTTGCACGACCACCATGTCGTAGGCGCTGTCAGGCGTGATGTCCATGTTGCGGCGTCCGAATCCTGCAAGATCGGGTAAACCGGGATGCGCACCCAGGGCGACACCGTGGCTGAGCGCTGCTGCAACGGTTTTGCGCATGACGCCGGGGTCGCCGGCATGAAAGCCGCAGGCGATGTTGGCGGACGTGACAAAGGGCAGGATTTCGTCGTCCTGCCCCATCTTCCAGGCGCCAAAACTCTCGCCCATGTCGCAGTTGAGGTCTATCGATAAGGTCATAGTGAACTCGAAAGGTTTGCTGGTCGGGATAAACGACAGTTTATCGCCGGGGCCAGCAAACACAAAGAATCATTGACGACTCGATAGAACCGGGACCGCTACACAACTGCGGCTAGAAGAACCCCAGCGCATCCGGGCTGTAGCTGACCAGCAGGCACTTCGTTTGTTGATATGCAGCCAGCGTCATCTTGTGGTTCTCGCGCCCGATGCCTGACTTCTTATAGCCGCCGAACGCCGCGTGAGCCGGATACAGGTTATAGCAGTTGGTCCAAACCCGGCCCGCCTGTATCTGGCGCCCGACGCGATATGCCTGGGTACCGTTGCGGGTCCATACCCCCGCACCCAAGCCATATTCCGTATCGTTGGCCAATCCCACCGCCTCCTCTTCGTCTTTGAACGTCATGACGGAAGCGACCGGCCCGAAGATTTCCTCCTGGAAAACGCGCATGCTGTTGTCCCCGAAGAGCAAGGTGGGCTTGACGTAAAAGCCTTCGCTCAAGCCCTCGCCCGGCGCATTGCGTGCACCGCCCGTCAGGCATTGGGCGCCTTCGCCGCGGCCTATATCGATGTAGGACAGTATCTTGTCCATTTGCACCTGCGACACCTGCGCGCCTACCATGGTGGTTGAATCCAGGGGATGGCCTGTCTTGATGGCTTCGACCCGTTTGATCGCCCGTTCGATAAACTGCTCGTATATCGATTCCTGGACCAGGACGCGCGATGGGCAGGTGCAGATCTCGCCCTGATTCAGCGAGAACATGGCCAGGCCTTCCAGTGCCTTGTCAAAGAAGGCATCCTCTTGATCCATGACATCGGCAAAGAAAATGTTGGGGCTTTTGCCACCCAGTTCAACGGTGCTGGGAATGAGGTTCTCGGCTGCCGCATGCAATATATGTTTGCCGGTGGGAGTAGAGCCGGTGAACGCCAGTTTGGCGATACGCTTGCTGGTTGCCAGCGCCTGCCCGGCTTCCTTGCCATAGCCGTTGACGATATTGATGACGCCGGCCGGGAATAGATCGCCCACCAGTTCCATAAGCACAAGAATCGAGGCGGGAGTCTGCTCCGCGGGTTTGAGCACTACGCAGTTTCCAGCGGCCAATGCGGGCGCCAGTTTCCAGATAGCCATCAATAGCGGAAAATTCCAGGGAATGATCTGGCCCACGACGCCTAGCGGCTCGGGAAAATGATAGGCCACCGTGTCGTTGTCGACTTCAGAAATCCCGCCTTCCTGCGCGCGGATGCATCCGGCGAAATAACGCAGATGATCCACGGCCAGCGGCAAGTCGGCGGCCATGGTTTCACGCAGCGGCTTGCCATTGTCGATAGACTCGGCAACGGCCAGCACCTTGAGGTTCTGTTCCATTTTGTCGGCCATGCGCAAGAGCCGGTTGGAACGCTCGGTAACCGAGGTTTCGCCCCACTTCTTGCGGGCAGCGTGCGCGGCATCGAGCGCCGCATCGACGTCGGCGGCATCGGAGCGAGGCACTTCGCAAAATACCTGCCCGGTAATCGGCGAGATGTTTTCAAAGTAGGTACCGGAAACGGGCGGCACCCATTGCCCGCCTATGTAGTTTTCATAGTGGCGCTTGTAGGGGTACTCGACATCGATACCGAAATGCTTCAGATCTGTTAAGTCCATTCCTAGTCTCCTTGATGTTGAAAGCAGCCTCGCGTCGCGGACTGGCTTCCTCTACAGCTAGCAATACGCATGCCAATTTGAATCGGCACCCGAGTGGACCGACAGCCCGCGGTCGGCCAGTTCCTATGCGGGTTCATGGGTGGCATAATTGTTTTTAAAACAAGAGGTTGTCGCGTATTGCGACATTCGACGGCCAATTCTGCGACACTGCCGTGGCGCACAATGCAACAGGAGACACCGGGATGAACTTGCTCAAACCGCTGGCATCGGCCACGCCGCAGGATACGGTCCAGGGGCTCGCCGAACACCGCATCCGGCGCTCCTGGGAACGTTGCCAGGCCATCGCCACAATGCTGCACGCCGACCCTGATCCCATGCCAGGCGCAGATCTTCAAATCCGCCGGGAGCAGTACGCAAATGTCTTGCAGCTGGCGCAACCTGAAATCGAAACCCTGGCATCCCTGGTCGCCAGCGCGGACAGCATCGTCCTGCTGGCAGATGCCACCGGTGTCATCCTGCAGGAGGCAGGCAGCACTGAATTCTTGCGCAAGGCCGAGAAAGTTGCCCTGCAGCCGGGGGTCAGTTGGGCCGAATCGCTGCGCGGTACAAACGCAATAGGCACGGCGCTGTTCGACGCCGCGCCGGTGCGAGTGCACGGCGGCGAACATTTCCTTGAACGCAACAAGGTCCTCAGTTGCCATGCCGCGCCCATATTTTCACCGCGCGGCGATGTCATCGGTGTGCTGGATATTTCCAGCGAGGCCACCACCCTGCATGCCTATGCCATGGGGCTGGCAAAAATCTGCGCGCGCCAGATAGGCAACCGGGTGCTGGATCATACCGACACCCGCCTGCGCCGATTGGTATTCCAGCGCCAGGCATCACTGCTGGATTCGGTCGAGCGCGCTATTCTGCTGCTGGAAGAGGACCGGATTGTAGGCGCGAACGACGCTGCCCTGCACTTGCTGGACAGCGACTGGAGCCTGCTGGATACGTCGGTGCACGACTGGCTGGACGGTTGGAAGCAGCTTGGCGATGCTCCAGGAAACCTGCATACCCGTCGCGGCGCCATGTTGTCGGGCATGCTGCGACCTGGTCGCGCGCATGGTGTTTCCCAGCGCAACCCCATAGCCGCTGTACATGAACCGGTCGCGGCCGGCCGCAGGACGCACGCCGCTGTCATGAAGCCGGCCCTGCCTCCCCTGGCCGAGGATCTGGAAGCTGGCATGCAGCAGGCCATCGCGGCCGTCAACGCCGGAATGGCCGTATTGCTGCAAGGAGAAACAGGAGCCGGCAAGGAAATCTTTGCACGGCATCTTCATAGCCTTAGCCAATGGAATCGAGGTCCGTTTGTCGCCATCAATTGCGGCGCACTGCCCGAGAGTCTGATCGAGTCGGAGCTCTTCGGCTATGAGGCGGGAGCCTTCACGGGTGCGCGCCGGGAAGGCTCCCGGGGCCGTCTGCGCGAAGCACACAACGGAGTGCTTTTTCTTGATGAGATCGGCGACATGCCGCTATTGCTTCAAACGCGCCTGCTGCGCGCGCTGCAGGAGCGCGAAGTGCAACCACTGGGGTCCGACAAGCGCATACCGGTAGCGTTCGGCCTGATCAGCGCGACCAACCATGACCTGATGGCGATGGTGGAAAAAGGCACTTTCCGCGCCGACCTGTATTACCGTTTGCAAGACTTCGATGTACGCCTGCCGCCCTTGCGCCAGCGGCGCCACTTGCGCGAGTATCTGTGCCAGGAGTTCCAGCGCCTTGGCGGCGCCGACCGCTCCATGATGCTGACTGACTCGGCACTGCAGAAGCTGGCTGCCTATCCATGGCCAGGCAACTACCGGCAACTGCACAGCGTGCTGCGTCGCCTCGTGCATTTGCAGGCAGCCGGCAGCACCATCAAAGCCACCGATCTGCCGTCCGAATTAAGCGAACACGACAGCATCGTCCCTGCGGAACCTGTGCGGCCGAGCTGCCCTCCAACGACTCTGCGCGATATCAGCGACCAGACCATCGCGCGCGCCATTGCAGAATCCCGCAACAACATCACGCATGCCGCTCGCAACCTGGGTGTACACCGCAGCACACTGTATCGCTATCTGCGCCGGCATCCGCGCAATTCCTGATTCCCAGGCATTGCGCCGAAGGCAGCGCAGCAACCCGCCGCGCAAAAGAAAGCGGCATCCCTGAGGATGCCGCCAAAGCGAAAAACAATGGAGCCTAAGCCTGCGCCCCGCCCATTGAACCGGGCGCCCCGGGCTTACGCCACAGGCTTACGCCACGGGCTTACGCCGCGGGCTTACGCCGCGCGGGCTTACTGACCTTCCAGGAAGCTCTTCAGCTTGTCTGCCCGGCTAGGGTGACGCAGCTTGCGCAGTGCCTTGGCTTCTATTTGACGAATACGCTCGCGCGTGACGTCGAACTGCTTTCCGACCTCTTCCAAGGTCTGGTCGGTGCTCATCTCTATACCGAAGCGCATGCGCAAGACCTTTGCTTCGCGCGGGGTAAGCGAATCGAGCACTTCCTTGACGACATCGCGCATCGACCCATGCAGGGCCCATTCGGACGGCGACAAGGTGCCGGTATCTTCGATGAAGTCGCCCAGATGAGAGTCGTCGTCGTCGCCGATGGGTGTTTCCATCGAGATCGGCTCTTTGGCTATCTTCAGGATCTTGCGGACCTTGTCTTCCGGCATGTCCATTTTTTGCGCAAGCGTGGCGGGATCCGGCTCGGCACCGGTTTCCTGCAGAATCTGGCGATTGATGCGATTCATTTTATTGATCGTTTCAATCATGTGCACCGGAATGCGGATGGTGCGTGCCTGATCCGCAATGGAACGCGTAATGGCCTGGCGTATCCACCATGTTGCATAGGTGGAAAATTTGTAGCCGCGACGATACTCGAACTTGTCCACGGCTTTCATCAGGCCGATATTGCCTTCCTGGATCAGGTCCAGGAACTGCAGGCCGCGATTCGTGTACTTCTTGGCAATGGAGATGACCAGACGCAAGTTCGCTTCCGTCATTTCGCGCTTGGCCTTGCGAGCCTTCGCTTCGCCAGTTGCCATGCGCTTGTTGACATCTTTGAGATCCTTCAGCGGCAAAACCACTGCCGTTTGCAGGTCGATCAGCTTTTGCTGGATTTCCTGCACGGCGGGGATGTGGCGCTCGAGCGTCTCGGAATAGGCATGCCCACCCGCGACTTCGCCCAACACCCATTCCAGATTGGTTTCGTTACCGGGAAATACCTTGATGAAATAGGCGCGAGGCATGCCGGCGCGGTCCACACACGCGTGCAGGACGGCGCGCTCGAGCTTGCGTACTTCACCGACCTGTTCGCGCAGCGTATCGGCGAGCTTCTCGACCATCTTGGCCGTGAACCGGATACCCATGAGCTCGTTCAGGATGGCTTCTTGTGCCTGGATGTATTCCTGGGCCTGATAGCCGTCGCGTTCGAACGCCTTGCGCATTTTGTCGAACCAGACACCGATGGTCTCGAACTTCTTGAGGGCTGTGGTGCGCAGATATTCGAGCTGCTTGCTGCTCATGCCGCCTGCAGGACCGTCTTCGTTTTCGTCGTTGTCGACGGAAACGCCGGCACCGGCGTATTCCTCGCCTTCCTGGTCGATAAGGCCGTCCACGACTTCATCGATCTGCGCGGCGCCTTCGCGCACGCGCTGCACATACTGGAGGATTTCGTTGACGGTGGTCGGGCATGCCGCAATGGCCATGACCATGTGCTTGAGGCCGTCTTCGATGCGCTTTGCGATTTCGATTTCGCCTTCGCGGGTAAGGAGCTCGACTGTGCCCATCTCGCGCATATACATGCGCACAGGGTCGGTGGTGCGGCCGAAATCGGAGTCCACCGTGGTCAGGGCGGCCTCGGCTTCGTCTTCGACGTCGTCGTCGCTGGTGGCCACGGGCGCGTTATCGCTCATGAGCAGCGCATCTGCATCGGGAGCCTGGTCGTATACCGAGATTCCCATGTCGCTGAATGTGCTGATAATGCCGTCGATGGCTTCGGCATCGACCAGATCGTCAGGCAAATGGTCGTTGATTTCGCCATAAGTGAGGTAGCCGCGATCTTTGCCCAGCTTGATCAGCACCTTCAGGCGATTGCGGCGGGCCTCTTGCTCTTCGGGCGTCATCTGGTTGCGCGCGGGAACATCTTTGTCGCCCTTTGCGCGTTTTCCGCCGCGCTTGGGCAGCGGCTTGAGATCGGGAATGACTTCGGCGTCGCCGGAATCGTCGTCATTGAAATCGGCGCTGTCGTTGTTGGCGTTCTTGGCCGGCCGGCCGGGGCGACGCCCTGAAGGCACAGCGCGAGCGGCAGTCTTGCCCGCTTTCTTTACCTCGGTCGAACCCGATTCAGCGGCCTTCTTGGCTGCGGCCTTGGTGGTCGCCGCTTTCTTGGCCGTAGCCTTTTTCACGGTAGAGGCTTTATCTGCCGTAACACCATCCCCGACCTTCACTGCTGTCTTGGCGACGCTTTTGGTCGCGGCCACAGTTATAGGTTTCTTGACAGCTTCTTCAGCCGACAGGGGGGTTTTACCAGTACGTTGGGTCATAGTCGTTTCCGTAGGCGCAAAATCACTCGGTCAGCCAGTGGCCAACGAGTGTTGCAGGGCAGAACTTACTGATCGCAAAAAATACGCACACGCTGCGTTTAACACTGATGCCACCCAAAGCAGCCCATATTTAATATTCCTTGACGCTATCGTTGCAAGGCAAAGGGGGCTAGCCGGTTTACACCACTATTAGGCAATAATATGCACAGCTTTTGCGAAAACTCTCAATTTTACAGCACTTAACGCGAAGAAGCACTATTCAGCAATGCAATTCGTCGTGTCAATTCGTGATACCTCTTTCGGGAAATATCGTCCTTCAAACCAGCATTGACCAGCGCCGACTGCTCGGCCTTTATGGCGTCAAGCTCGATACGGCGCATCGCATCGTTCCATTCAGTATGCGGGTCGGGTAAATCTTCCTGAGCCAATAATTCTGGGCTTACCGAAGCCAGCACACCGGCCAGGTCCGAACCTGGATCGGCCGCCTGCAGCAAGGCGCCTGCATGTCGTGCGCCGCTGGCGTTGGCCAAGGCGATAAGGTCCCGGACCAGAACTAGATGGGGGCCCTGCTCCAGAATTTCAAGCTGCTGATCGCCCAGACTGGAAACCAGCTCCGGATGCGCCAGAAGCAAGCGCAGCAGCCGCTTGGCCATGGGCGTAACCGTGCGGGCCTTGCTTGCGCGCACCGCTGTCGGCGCCGGCCGCGAAAATGGCGCCGGAGAATGGTCGTCGTTATCATCGTACGACCCATAATCATCCGGATCGAACATGGGTGCGTCCATGAATCCGGGTGGCTCTTCGCTTCCATCCGGCTGCGCTGCGTCGGGACGCGTTGGCCGCTTGGACGGCAAGGCTGCCGCCGGTTCGGGCGCGGCCACTTCCGCCAGCATCTGGCCCAGTTCCTCCGGAGTCAGAAGCACCAGCTTGGCAAATTCACGCTCGATCTGAACCCGCAACGTACCCTCGGGCAGCGATGCCAGCAAGGGTTTGGCCTCGTGCACGCAGGCCGCCCGCCCTTCCGCTTCGTGCATGGCATGGCGTGATGCGAGTTCGTCCAGCATGAACCGCGACAGCGGTACCGCTTCGGCCACCGTCGCCTTGAAGGCTTCCTGGCCATACTCGCGAATATAAGAATCCGGATCATGTTCGGACGGCAGAAACAGGAAT